>NZ_JAVROT010000159.1:0-5395 GCF_032162605.1 Mycobacterium sp.
CCGCCGTACCGCCCATCAAGGGATTGCGCGACAAGGTGCTACACGTCGATACCGTGTTCTCACTTGGCTTCTTTAAGCCGTACCCGAAGTTCACGTTCGGTTCGTCGGACAAGGCTTTCGGAACCCCCGGCACCGGAGGATCGTTCGGGATGGCCGATCCGGACACCGGGATCGGATTCGGATATGTGATGAATAGGTTGGGTTTTCACCTATGCAGCGATCCAAGGGAACTCAGCCTGCGCCATACCCTCTTCCACGACATCCTTGGTGCCAGGCCGCAGACATAGCTCTGCCGAGACAGAGCAGAGTGGTCCGGACACTGTTGGCGCAGCTCGGCGTTGGCGTGATGGGTGGGGGTAGCCCCGAGGTGATCTAGCCCCCCTCGCCCGGCCAGCGCCCGCTCTCTCTCCGGCGCGACAGGAGGACGTGCCGTCCGCAATCCGTCCGCGGGGTCAAGGGGTCGCAATTTCAATCCCGTGAGCCCTAACGCGCGCGTCGACCGTAGTGCCGTTCCGCTGAGTGTCTGTAGGATTCACTCGCCGAGCTGCTCTCGGCGAGCGATATTGCGGGCGGGTCGGTGGTGCGTCGTGAGTGCACGCTTCGAGGAACTCGACTGGTCCGAGACCCTCATGGGGGTCATCAGCCTGCGCAGGCGGATCGAGCCGTCCCTGCACGTCGACGTGTACGAGGTCAAGCTCGGCGACGAGTTCCTGATGTCGAGCCTGTTCACCGTGGCCGAGGTAGCACTCGCGCGCCTCGGCCTGGCCCAGGCGGTCGATGCCGACCTCGATGTCGTCGTCGGGGGATTAGGGCTCGGCTACACCGCAAAGACGGCGCTCAACGATCCCCGCATTCATTCGCTCGTCGTGGTGGAAGCACTCGCGGAAGTCATCGGCTGGCATCAGCGTGCGTTGCTTCCTGACTCCGCCGAACTCGTGTCGGATCCGCGGGTCCGCCTGCAACGAGGCGACTTCTTCGCCATGGCCGACAGCACCGCCGGTTTTGATCCGGAGGCACCGGGGCGCCGCTTCCACGCCGTCCTCCTCGATATCGATCACACGCCGCGACACGTCCTGCACCCGAGCCACTGCGCCTTCTACACGCCTGCGGGACTGGGAAAGCTCGTCGGGCACCTGCATCCCGGCGGAGTCTTCGCGCTGTGGTCCGATGATCCGCCCGACCCTGACTTCGAGGCGGTCCTCGCTGAGGTCTTCGACCGGTCCGAGGCATCCGTCGTCCGGTTCCCCAACCCGCTGACCGGCGGGTACTCGACCAACACGGTCTACGTCGCGAGTTAGATGTCGTCGCCACGCAGTGACGTCGCGATTCGTCGCATTCCGGCAGGAGTGTTGACCGCGTCAACACCCGTCACTGTTTCCGCAGGTCGCGGCCAGTACTTTCGCGTCGGTTCGCAACTGACGAAATGTGCGGCTCGCCCGCCAGCTCCGGGCAGGCAGCGTCTCGGTCCAGACGGTGGGGTCGCCCACCGGCAACGTCGAGACGCTGGGCACCTCCGGTCCCGGCTGGTCGGCCGAGCAGCCCAACGGTGTGGGGATCAAACAGAGCGGTGTCGGCAGGGAATGGAGCCACCACGGCATCGAGGAGTTCACCGAACTCAAATCCATCGCCTGGAGTTGAGCGCCTCTGGCGCTCAGCTGGTGGGGCCGTCTGCCGAAGCGGAGGCTGGGCGTTGCAGGCGTTTCCGTAGTTCGTCCTTGCGCACTTTGCCGGTGGCCGTGCGAGGCAGGTCGTTGACGAGCTCGAGGCGTTCGGGTGTCAGTTGCCTTGTGGTCCCGGCAATGGAGACGTGCGCACGAATGTCGTTGAGCGACAGTGTGGTTCCGGGCCGCAGTACGACGAACGCACACACCCGCTCTCCGTACAGCGGGTCCGGTGCTGCCACGACTGAGGCTTCGGCCACTGCCTCGTGCTCGGACAGGATGTCCTCGATGAGCTTGGAGGACAGGTTCTCTCCACATCGGATGATGAGGTCTTTTTGGCGGTCGGTGATGGTGAGGTAGCCGTCGGCGTCGAGCACGCCGACGTCACCGGTGCGAAACCACCGGCCGGGCAGGAAGGCGTCGGTGTCCAATGCCGAATCGCGGTAGCCGACAAACAGTTCGGGGCCGCGGTTGAGGATCTCGCCTGGGCTGCCCGGGGGGAGGTCCTGCAGCGTCTGATCCACGATCCGGACCTCGACGCGGTCGAGCAGCCTGCCGTCGGTGTGCGCCCGTTTGTCCAGGGCGTCGTCCGACGAGCCACCGCTGATCGAGGGATGCTCGCTGGAACCGCGGCTGGCCAAGCGAGCGGTCAACCACACCATGGACACGATGGGCTTCTCGACGGCGATCGCTTCGTGCTTCGACATGCATCACCTCGGGCACACCAGGGCGCTGGCGGCGACCGGTGGCAAGACTGTGGTGATGGCCGACCTGGAACGGATGAAGGCCGCGGGTCGCACCACTTAAGCGCCGGTCAACGGGCAAGGTCGCGGCGGTGACCGGCTGACTCAACGTGGATGCGTTGCCGCTACGCGTTGCCGCTACGCGTTGGCGCTGTGGACCAGTGGTCGCGCGGGAAGTCAGAGGATTTGTTCGAGCAGCTTCTTGAGTTCCTTTTGTTGTGCTCGGGTCAGGCGTTCCAGGCGCTTGCTGAACGCATCCGATAGCAACGCGAGGCCGTCTTTGGTTACTCGACGCCCGACCGGGGTGAGCTGGAGGCGATGGCGCCGCAGATCCGCGGGGTCGATCTCGCGCCGCAAGAATCCGGCGGCCTCAAGACGTTTGAGGTAGACCGTCACAGTCGGCTTCGGCATGCTCATCGTCGTCGCCAGCTCGGCAGGGTAGGGGTGCTCGTCGACCACGGCGAGCAGGAACAGCTCCTTGGAGTCGACCCCTAAAGCGGTGATGTCCGTCTCGACCGAGCCGATCACTGACAGCAGCACCTGGTAGTTCAGCGACCAGATCTTCGCCGCATCGTCTAGTGACATTGACATCGCAACCCCGATGGTTCAGAGTGAAACTAGTACAGAAATAAACCAACGCATAAGTGAACAACCTACCAGAAGGAGGCGGCTCATGCCCTTGGATCACTACGTGACTCTCGGCCGGTCCGGTCTACGTGTCAGCCCACTGTGCCTCGGGGCGATGACGTTCGGCGAAGACCTCGGCTGGGGCTCCAGTGTGGAGGAATCTCAACAGATCATCGACCGATTCGTCGACCTCGGTGGCAACTTCATCGACACCGCGAACTTCTACACGGCGAGTCACTCCGAGAAGATCATCGGCGATCACATCGGCCGCCATCCGGCCCGCCGCGATCGCTTGGTGATCGCCACCAAGTTCAGCGGCAACCTGTATCCGGGTGATCCCAACGGCGGCGGCTCGGGCCGCAAGTCACTGATCAACGCCTGCGAGAACTCCCTGCGCCGCCTTCAGACCGACTACATCGACCTGTACTGGCTACACATCTGGGACGCCAACACGCCCATCGAGGAGACGATGGCTGCCCTCGACGACCTCGTTCGAGCCGGCAAGGTGCGCTACCTCGGAGTGTCGGACACGCCAGCATGGAAGATCGCCGAAGCGAACATCACCGCCCGCTTCCGCGGCTGGTCGTCGTTCATCGGGCTGCAGATCGAGTACTCGCTGCTGCAACGCACCGTCGAACAAGACCTGGTTCCCATGGCCCGAGAATTCGGCCTCGGGATCACGCCGTGGTCGCCCCTCGCTGGTGGCGCACTCAGCGGCAAGTACACGCGCAGCAACGCCGGCCAGAACAAGGCCGATCGCGCCGCGTTGATCGAGGGCTCCCTCAACGACAAGACCTACGAGGTCGTCGACGAACTCGAGATCATCGCCAAGGCGCACGAGACCAATGTCGCCAGCGTGGCGCTGGCGTGGCTCCATGCCCAGCCTGCCGTGACGTCGATCATCATCGGGGCGCGCCGGCTCTCGCAGTTCGAGGACAACGTTCGTGCCCTTGACGTGAACCTGACCGCCGATGATTTGGCCCGGCTCAACGCAATCACTGAGCCAACTTTCGGCTTTCCGCAGAGCATGTTGCCAATGGCACCCGGCATCACCAACGGCGGTACGACGGTCAATGGTGTCTCCGGGCCAATCTCCGACTACGTCATGCCCAAAGGCGACCAGCCCTACTGAAGACCAGCGGACGGCAGGGTCCGCGTCGACGTACTGGACCCAAGCTGGACTAACGACGCTGCGGGAATTGTCCGGATTCGTGAACGTCGCCGAGGAGGGCGGGACGTCGGCCGCGTCGCGTCGGCTCCACCACAGATTGACTTGCATGACCAAATCCACTAACGGTCAATGTTTGCCTGTTTCCTTAGCGCATGGCTGGGCTAAACCGATGGCGGCGACCTTGCCATTCAGTCGTAACATCAGTTGACCCTTCATTTTTGTGTTGGTGGTGGACGTACCCACTGAACGGACCGTGTCAGGCCCGGGTGGGGAAGGTGTCGCCGAACATCGGCAGCCCGCTGATGGATTCTCCGGCGGTGACTTTGTCTTGGGCGCAGCCACCGGGGTAGCTGACCCTCAGGCGCTGGCCGACGCTCCGATCGTCCTGTACAACGGGGCGCTGGCGACCGCGAACACGGCCAAGCCCGCGTGCACCGCGGGGATCACGGCCGACGCATAGCGCGACGCACCCTGGCAGCCGCGAAAGCCTCCAGCTAGGCCTGATTCGAGTCGCCGCCAGATGATTTTCGCCGCGCGCCAACTGGACGGCAATCATGGCGCGCTCCGCATGTCCCGCAAGACCTCGCTCTTTGATCCGAAAGAACGGATCCACAGCGCGGACGTCGCCCATGTTCTCAGTCACCGCCGCTCCTCAGAATGGTTGACAGCAGACAGTTTTCGACTGTGTGGTCACTCACATGACGCGCACATGACATGGCGGGCACAGTCAGCCCGCGCTTGTGCACTCATCGACCACATAAGCCCGGGTCTCGGCTCGATCGATGAATTTCTGTTCGTCTCGGGCGATTTCATCGGTCCCGAGGCTTGTCGTCCAGGCGAGCAAGTCGTCTCGTCCGGCGAAGACGAGTTCGGTCAGGCAGTCGAAAGCGATCTCGTCACCTTCGATGTTGAAGGCGTCCCCACGCTGGATGTAGTTGCGCTTGTAGACCATTGGCAAAAATGCGTTGCTTAACACGAGTGGTACGTGGTTGTGCTCGTAGTAGTCGGCGAACTCGTGCGGCGACAGGCCGGGCTTGCGCTTCAGGTATCCGAAAACCTTGATCATCGGGCACTCCTGGATGAACCGTCGCGGTTTGATGCCGACTACTGGGGCGCCGACGTTTGGAGGAATAGTCAAGACTTGTGGATCGGAGGGTTCAGGGGGTTGAGCCGACCTTAGTGTGTTGCATAGT
>NZ_JAVROT010000160.1:0-3543 GCF_032162605.1 Mycobacterium sp.
CCTGAACACGTTCTTCACCGCCGCCTATGTCGCGGGCTGTATCGGATCCGCGCTCACCTCGCAGGCTTCGGTGGCCCGAATCCTCTACGCGATGGGGCGCGACGGCATCATGCCGCGCAAGGTGTTCGGACACGTCTCCATCCGATTCGCCACTCCGACTTTCGCGATCCTGGTGGTGTCGGTGATCTCCCTGGCGGCCATCTGGGTCACCCTGGACTTCCTGGCGTCGATCGTGAGTTTCGGTGCGCTCGTTGCTTTCTCGGCGGTGAACCTCACGGTGATCAAGCATTACTTCGTCGACGAGGGTGAGAAGAACGTCTTCAACAACTTGATCCTGCCTGCGATCGGCTTCGTCCTGACCGCGTGGCTGTGGACCAGTCTGTCCTCGTTGACGTTGGAGGTCGGATTGATCTGGCTGGCCGTCGGGTTGATCTGGCTGCTGGTGGTGACCCGCACCTTCACGAGACCGACGCCGGTGCTGGCCATCGAGGAGTAGCGCTACCAGGACTGCGCGGCGGAGGCGAGTCCCCTGATCAGTGCCGAGGTGGCAGGCGGCAGACCGTCGTCACCCGCGACGCCGCTGCGCGGGCTGATCCCGCGCACCCGTGGCGTCAGTTCGAGTTGCGCGCCGCCGCCGCGGACGCGATTGACCGGATTGTCCTGGTGCAGCCCGCGCAGCTCGCGGGGGATGACCTCCAGATCGGTGACCACCTGGTAGCCGGGCACCGACACGTGGTGGGCCAGATGGGCGGCCAGTGCCCGGTTGCCACCCCCGGCCAACAGCTGCATGGTGCGGCCGATGCGGCCGTAGCCGTGCAGCGACACGACGACGTCGACGTGGTCGAGGAATGCGTCCAGACGTGCCGACTCGCCGGCGCGGTACGACGCCGACGGCAGATGGTGCGGGTAGCTCTCGGGATGGCGCACGACGTACACCGACGCGTCGGCGGCCTGCGCTGCGCGCTCGGCGATCACGTCCGTCATCTTCTCCAGGCCGCCGCCGTGGATGGCGAGGAAACCGAATCGCGAGCGCAGTGTGCTGACCTCGATCACGCCAGGGCTGACGAGCAGCTCCGGAAGGGACTGTGGTGCAGGAAGGTGGGTCAACTCGAGGCGGCGTGGCCAGTTCACCGGGTCCCACCGTTCGAGGAAGTCCAGCCAGCGCTGAGGAAGTCCGTGGTGCACCGCGCCGGCGATGATCCGCTCCAGGTAGCCGGGCCGCGGCGCGCCCATCTGGACGCGGTGGTCGACGTAGACCCAGGCGTCGGCCGGTCCGTCGTCGGTCTGCACCGTCATGTGGTCGCGTCGGTAGCGCACGGGGACGCCCTCGGCGCTGTCGAGTACGTCTAGGTCCCGGTCGCTGATCTGCCAGAGCACGCCGTGCACCTGCGCCCCGTCGAGTGGCTCCACGGTGGCGACGCCGCGCTCGTTGATCAGCCAGTCGTGGTCGGCAAGGGTCGCCGGTCGCGGATCCGTGGCGTCGGGGCAGCGGTGCGCCATCTGCGTCACGTCCAGGTTGGACCCGTACGCGAAGTAGGGCTGCATTCAGCCGATGACCGTCAGGTAAATGAGGACTAGCCCGGCATGCGCGCTGTCCGTGACCTGCGGGAACAGTGGATTCTCCTCACGCGTGCGACGAACCATCTTGAAGGCGGCAAACGAATTGGTCATCCGAGTCGCCAGACATCCAGCGTATCCCTGTCCCGGCGCGCGCGAACCGACCACGCCAGTCGCAAGGCCAGCTGTCGGGCGGCTGGTATCGACGACCAGTTCGCACAACCTGTTCGCGATCCTCCCGGCCTACTTCTTGCGATCTTTCGACTGGTGGGGTTGGGGGCTTGGGCTGCAGGTCAATTCAAGAATTGTTGAAGGGATTGGCGGATGGCGGGAAGTGCTGTCGCTGCCTGATGTTCGATGAGGGCGGCCTCGGCGACCATGCCGACCCACAATTGCGCGCTTTCGTAGGGGTGTGGGCGTGCGAGTGCGGCGAAGTCGGGACGACACAGCTCGGAGTTGGCATGGTTCCGATGTCTGATTTCGTCGGTTACAGCGGGCTCGGCGCGCGCTTCCAGCAGCAGCGCGCGCACGCCCCGGTCGCGCAAGCAGCCGTCGAGGCAAGCGTTCGCGCCGATGATGAGACGGTTGCGCCCCGGGGGCATGTCGACGATTGCGGCCTGCATCTGGGTGGCCAAACGTTCATGGAATTCATGGTGCAGCTCAAGTAGATACGAGGCGCGGTCACCGAAGTGGTGGAAGAACGTGCCCTTTGCCACTCCGGCGTCTTTGACGATGAGATCAACGCTCAAACCGCTGAGGCCAGTGCGTTCGGCTAGCCGCAGACCGGCGTCGATGAGGGCTTCTCGGGTCTTGGCCATCGCTTCCTTGCGCCGACCCGTTGGGGCGGCGGGCGGCGTCGGGCTCATGGGAGCACTTTAGCTACGGCTTTGTGCTGACTGCGGCGCGCGAGCAGCGGGAGCGGTCATCAGTGACTCCTTGAGGTCGGGGCACCCGCAATGCTAACTTTGACCGACTGGTCGGTCAATAAACGGAGAATGGGATGGCCATCATGGTGGAGACGCGGGTGGGGAAGGTTGCCTACAGCGATACCGGAGAGGGACCCGTGGTGGTTCTGCTGCATGCGACACTGCATGACCGCCACGACTTCGACGCCATAGCGCCGAGCCTGAGTCGCGACCACCGCGTCATCGCAGTGGACTGGCCGGGTCACGGCGACTCGCCGGCCCCGACGCCGAACTATCGGCCGACCGCGGCCTCCTTCGCCGACGTTCTTGTCGACCTGGTTGCCGCACTTGATCTGCCGCCCGCCGCGCTCATCGGCAATTCCGTCGGCGGCTTCGCTGCGGCGCGGTTGGCGATCACCGACCCCCACCGGGTCTCGCGGCTGGTGTTGGTCAACTCGGGCGGATTCATCGCGAGTCCGGCCAGCAACTTCTACGCCCGAGTACTGGGAAGGCCGGCGGTGATGAAACGAGTGCTGCCGCGGTTCATTTCCAGCTACATGAAGGCAGCTAACGATACCGATCGAGCCGTTCAGCAACGCGAGCTGGCCCGTGCGAGAACCCGCGAAGGTGTCGTCCTCACGGCGGCGATGTGGCGCAGTTTCGCCTCGCCGGAACATGACCTGCGCCCGCGCGCCGACCGCATCACCGCGCCGTGCCTGGTTATCTGGGGATCGAAAGATACCGCAATCCCAATGCGATTGGGCCGTGCCACCGCAGCGGCGATCCCGGGATCGCGGCTGGAAGTGCTGCCAACGGGCCATGTGCCGTTTGCCTCAGACCCCGACGGATTCCTCGCGATCGCCGCGCCGTTCTTGGCCGCCGCCAGCGGAAGGCTCCAATGACCGCGCTGCGCGTGCGGGCACCGCGGGCCATTCGGCCCGGCGATCTAGCTACCCTTCACTGTCAGGTAGATGAGAACCACGTTGAGAACACTGATGACCGCGGCGACCGTCCACCCCAGCGCAGTGGTGATGCGATGGTTGACGTCGCCCCCCATCAGCTCCCGGTTGCTGGTCAGCCG
>NZ_JAVROT010000161.1:0-36383 GCF_032162605.1 Mycobacterium sp.
TCAACATCCACTTGCTGCAGTGGTGCCAACGGCACCAGATCACCTTCACCCGCGCTCGACCGGGCAATAAGAACGATGGCTGCCACGTCGAGCAGAAAAACTGGGCGGTGGTCCGCACCGTGGTCGGCTACCACCGCTACGACACCGCCGCAGAACTGTTGTTACTCAACGAAATTTGACAGCTGCAGTCCAAGCTGACCAACTACTTCTACCCGTTCTAGCCGCAGCAGAAACTGATGTCCAAGGTCCGTCACGGCGCCAAGGTGTCCAAGAAATACGACACCGCGGCCACCCCGTTTCACCGCGCGATCGATCACCCAACCATGAGCGTTGACCGCATAGCAGCTCTGGCCCGAACCCTCGCTCTGATCAACCCCGCCGCCGCCCAGCGTCAGATCCAGGCCCTGAGCGCCCAACTCCTCAGAATAACTACCAGCAAGGCCGGACCCACCACCAAAGCCCGAGTCCCCAAGCGCGCACATTCACACGAGGCAACGAATCCACCCTCGCACCCCACGAATCCGCCGCCTGTGGATGAACTCGCAACCGTGGACAACCCACCCTCGCAGCGCTCTCGAGTCGGTCAGACGTCGCCGCCCACCGACAGGCTCGCGGCAAGAACCATAGAAAGGCGGCCACCCCATGTGCTGGCAATGCGACCACCCCGACAAGACCCTCGGCGACTACCTCGCCCTACTGCGCGAGAAGATCGTGGCCCACGGCTGGGTGGTGCAGTACGTCGAGGGTGACAAACGGCCATTTGCGTACACGGTCGGACTCCACGATCGGGGATTACCCGAGCTCCTGGTGACCGGCCTGGCGCCACGACCGGCCGGATGGCTGCTGAACACGTTCGCGAGGCGGGCGTTGGTGGGCCGCAAACCCGCGCCGGGAGATCGTGTCGCTCTCCCGGCGGGGACCCACCTCGAACTCGTCGGCGTCGAACATCCCGACGCGCACATGGGGATGGCGATCGCGATCGAGGGTTCCGACATCAGTGCCGTGCAACTGGTGTGGGCGGATGACCGTGGGAGATGGCCGTGGGCACCCGGCTTCGACGACGGCCACCGATGCCAGCCGGTACTCGGCGTCAGGACTCAGAACGCGTAGCGGTGGTATTGCGCCATATAGCGCAACGCCTTCACCCGTGACATCGTCCGACCCATCAAGCGGTATGGGCCCGGTATTTGCCTGAAGGAGGCCGAGTCGAACACCGACAGCCACGCCAGGAGCCGTGTGCCCGGCACTGCAGCCAGAATCTCGCCGGGGCCGTCGATGCCCCAAAGAAGCGTCGCGCCCGCGCGGCGCACTACCCGGTTCGACCACTGCGACCTGATGCCGAGGCGGTTGAACGCGTCGAACTGAAGCTCCCCGGACGGAAAGCGATCGACGACCCGCCGCATCAGTGCGATGCCGTCGTCGCGGGTGAGGTACATCGTCAGGCCCTCCCCGATCATCAGTGTCGGACGATCGGAGGGGATGTCGGCCAGATAGCCGGGATCGGTGACCGACGCGGCGACCACGTGGTTGTGCTCGCGGCGCGGAAGGAGTTGGGTTCGCAGCGCGGCGACGTCGGGGTAGTCAACGTCGTACCACTCCACGTCGGGCCCCGGATCGATTCGGAAGTACCGGCTGTCCAAGCCGCAACCCAGATGCAGCACAGTGCTTTTCGGATGCACGGCAAGGAACTGTCGGGCCCACCCGTCGAAGTGTGCGGTACGCGTCGCCACCGATTGCGCGGTGCGCGCAGTGATGGTCGTCTGCGACCAGTCGTAGTCGAGGCGGTCGACGATGTTCCTGGCGTACTGGTCGCCGAGGATGGGGTGTGGCGCGGCGGCGTCGAGCGCCTTGGCGTGGAGCGTCGCGAGCATGGTCTGCGGGGCACCGGACAGGTCGACCTGAAGCTTGTCGGTCATGCCTTCGAGGGTAGGTGCGCCATCGCGGCGCGCCCAGCGTCTGAACGCCAGTCGGTGCGCCGTTCAACCCGCCTGCTTGCTCTTGCGCTTGGCCTCGCGAAGTGCCACCCAGAACTTGGCCGCCTCGCGGATCGACTCCTCGACGGGCCGTGGCTGCCAACCGAGTTCGCGCTTCGCCTTGGCACAGTCGACCGGCGCCTCGGCACGCATCAACCGCAACGAGTCAAGCGACAGACGTTCGTCGGTGCCGGTAAGCCGCGCCTTGACGCTGCCGAGCGCCGCCATCGCATAGGACACCGGCAGTGCCATCGACTTCGCGGGTGGGCGCATCCCGGCGGCCTCGGCGGCGATGCGGACGACGTCGGTGTTGCTGATCATCTTCTCCGAGATGAGGTAGCGCTCTCCGACGCGACCCTCCGTCGAGGCGAGGATCATGGCGCGCGCGGCGTCGTCGATGCCGACGGCCTCCAATTGGATGCCGCTCATCACGAAGGGCATCTTGCCGAACGCGGCGCCCGCGATGATCGCGCCGTGTGGCGTGCGCCCCCAGTCGCCCGCGCCGTAGGTGGTCGAGATGCACATCGCGACGGCGGGCAGGCCGTGGTCACGGGCGTACTGCATGACGAGGTTCTCCGCCTGCACGCGCGACCGCACGTACGGCGTCAGCCCGCGGTCGACGATGGTGTCATCCTCGGTGGCCGTGCGGCCGCGCTTTCGTCCGACGGTCACGTAACTGCTGGTGAAGACGAAGCGCTGGAGGCCGGCGGCAATGGCTGGTTCGGAGGCGACTTCGAGCACGTTTCGGGTGCCCTCCACGTTGGTGTGGAAGAGCGGGGCGGGGTCCTTGAGCCAGCCGCGGGTGTCGACGACGCAGTAGTAGACGACGTCGCAGCCGGCCATGGCGTCGCGAAGGACCTGGTCGTCCCAGATGTCACCGACGAACCGCGTGACGTCGAGGTCGTCGATGCCGATGGTGTTGGCTCCCGCCCGAAGCATGACGCGGACGTCCTGTCCGTCGGCAGCCAGTTGGCGGGTGACGTGCGAACCGAGGTAGCCGTTGGCGCCGATGACGAGTACGGGGCCGAGGGCGGTCATCGCGCTTGTCCAATGTCGCCGCCGGAGCGGCTCCGACCTCCGAACTTCTGCATCCAGGCGGCGGCCTCGCTGGGCAGGGTGTCCAACTCCTCGGCCTTCTTGCACCACTCGACGGTCGCGGCGACGAAGCGAAGGGGGTTGTAGACGTCCTCTTGCCTGCACCACTTGCCGTCACCCGCGTAGGTGACGATCGAGATGTTCGTGGCGGTGATGATCGTGCCGTCGCCTGGGTCGCGCATGGGGTTGTCGAGTTCGCAGATGACGCGATCCGTCGACTCGTCGATCGTGGTCCAAAGCGAAGGAAACGACGTCATGTAGCTGCCAGGGAAGCTCTCCATCGTCTTCCAGATCCAGGCCCGTACCTGCTCGCGGCCATGCATGGTGCCTGCCGCGTGCTCGACGTACGTGACGTCGTCGGTGTACTGGTCAACCCATGGATCCCAGTCTCGGGTCTCGGCGGCCCGGCCCACCGTCGCCTCGAACTCTGCGAAGGCCTCGGCCAGCTCGTCGCGGCTGAAAGTGCTACCCGTCACACCCAGAACTAGAACACGTTCTACCGGCGTTTGTCGAGCGGGGCCGTGACCTACGGCCCGACGGAGGAGAACGCGCCCCAGCCAGGAACTTCTGAAGGGCACTTGAGGTTATACAGGTGCCGACGTTAGGAGGACGAGTGGCCAAGCAATACAACAGGAACCCCGCGGCAGTGAACGCCCTGTCTCCCGAGCAGTATCAAGTGACGCAGAAGAGTGGCACCGAACGGCCGTTCACGGGCGAGTACTGGGACAACCACGAGCCGGGTGTCTACGTGGACGTGGTATCCGGTGAGCCGTTGTTCGCCTCGGTCGACAAGTTCGAGAGCGGATCGGGCTGGCCGAGCTTCACCAAGCCGATCCAGGGGCCCGACGGAGACACCCACGTCGTCGAGAAGCGTGACTTCAGCCATCTGATGTTGCGCACCGAGGTCCGCTCGACGCACGGCGACAGCCACCTGGGCCACCTGTTCAAGGACGGACCGCGGGAAGCGGGCGGGTTGCGCTACTGCATCAACTCCGCTTCGCTGAGATTCATCCATCTCGACGACCTCGAGGCCGAGGGCTACGGCGAGTACCAGACGCTCTTTTCTTCGCAGGAGGCACAGGCATGACGACCACGCAGAAGGCGATCCTCGCAGGCGGCTGCTTCTGGGGGATGCAGGATCTGATCCGCAAGCAGCCAGGCGTGGTGTCGACTCGCGTCGGTTACACCGGCGGCAAGAACGCGAACGCCACGTACCGCAACCATCCGGGACACGCCGAGGCCATCGAGATCACCTACGACCTCGCGCTGACCGACTACCGCGCGCTGCTGGAGTTCTTCTTCCAGATCCACGATCCGACGACGAAGGACCGCCAGGGAAACGACGTCGGCAGCAGTTACCGGTCGGCGATCTTCTACACCGACGATGAGCAGAAAGCCGTTGCGCTGGACACCATCGCGGATGTGGAGGCCTCGGGGCTGTGGCCCAGCAAGGTCGTCACCGAGGTCACCCCAGCGGTTGACTTCTGGCAGGCCGAGCCCGAGCACCAGGACTACCTGGAGAAGTACCCCAACGGGTACACCTGCCACTTCCCGCGTGCGGGGTGGAAGCTGCCGAGGCGCTCCGGCGGGCAGGAGCGCAGCGACGCGGGCATTGGCTCCGGCGGGCAGGAGCGCAGTGACGCGGGGATTGGTTCAGCGGCATCACAGTAAGAGCTACACACGAACTGCCGCGACGCATCCCGCTTCGCGGCAGCTTCGTCTTCAGCCCAGCGGGGCGGGCCTGCGACGCAGAACGACGCGGCCGCCCTTCGTCGGGGTGAACGCGACGCCACGGCAGTGCACCTTCTCGTCCGGTGCCGTCGATGTATCAATGACGTAGTGGCGCAACACCGTTCGCAGGACGACGTCCATCTCGACGTTGGCGAACGCCGCACCGACGCACCGACGCGTACCCCCGCCGAACGGTAACCAAGCGAATGTCGACGGCCGTTTCCCGATGAATCGCTGCGGATCGAACCTCTCAGGATCGGGGAATTCCTGGGAGCGCTGGTGAATCGTCGAGATGTCCACCCTGATCGAATACCCCTGCGGGATGACCCATTCGCCGAGTTCGAAGGTGGGCGCGTACACGTGACGGGCGGCGCCGTCGATCACCGTGCGTACGCGCTGCACCTCCAGGATCGTCGCCTGTCTGTATTCGTTGTCGCTGGTGCCCGCCTCGGCGACCAGCGCAGCCAGTGCGTCCGGGTGACGGCTGATCCGCTCGAACGCCCAAGCCAGTGTGGAGGCGGTCGTCTCGTGACCGGCCGCGAGCAACGTCAGGAGCTCGTCGGCGATCTCGTGGCGCGACATCGCCGAGCCGTCCTCGTAGGTACTGCGCAGCAGCAGCGTCAGGATGTCGTCACGGTCCTCGGCGCTCGCGTCAGCCGTGACGTCGGCGATGAGCCGGTCGACGACGGCGTCGTAACGACGCCGGTACTCGGCCAGCCTGCCCCACGGGGTGAGGCGTCCGAAGGTGCGTGACGGTGTCGGCGCCATGGCGAGCTTCGAGCCGAGGGTGACCCACGGCGGGATGATGGCCCGCAACTCGTCGAGCCGCTCACCGTCGGCGCCGAACACCGCGCGCAGAATCACGTTCAGCGTGATCCGCATCATGGGCTCGAGCGTTTCGAACTCCCGACCATCGGGCCACGACTCGGCTTCGCGCAGCGTCTCCTCTTCGAAGATCACTTCGTAGTTCTTGATGCTCTTGCCGTGGAACGGCGGGGTGAGCAGCTTGCGACGACGGCGATGGTCGGCGCCATCGAGGGCGAACACCGAACCCGAGCCGAACAGGCGGCTGAGGTTGGGTTGGACGTTGCCGACCTCGTCGGTATTCGCCATGAACAGGTGCTTGGCCAGCTGCGGATCGGCGACCGTCACCATGCGGCCGAACACGGGCAGGTTCATGGTCGCCACGTCGCCGTATCTACGGACGAGACGGCCCGTGAACCTGCGACGGAACAACACGAAGCCCAAACCCTGGGCCAATCGCGGCAGGCGCGGCCCCGGCGGCACGTTGATGGCCCGCGTGGCGCTGATGGTCGGCGTATCGGCAATCGTCGCTTCGCTCATCGAGCACTCCAGACTGTCGTGGTACTACGGTGTACCGCCATAGGTGTAGTAGGGTACCGGCTAGTACCACACGGCGCAAGGGTGAGCATGACATCGAGTTGGCTACAGTGACGACCGCCGTGAACGACGCACCCCAGACCGGCCCGAGCGCCGCCGGTTTTCGCGGCAGGCTTCTCGATGGGCTGGCCCACTCGATCGCCGAGCGCGGCTATCGCGCCACCACGGTCGCCGACGTCGTCCGCAATGCCAAGACCTCCAAGCGCACCTTCTACGACGAGTTCGCCAGCAAGGAAGAATGCTTCATCGAGCTTCTGCGCTCCAACAACGCGGACCTGATCGCGCACATCACGGCAGCGGTCGATCCGGACACCGCCCCCGCCCGACAGGTTCGTGCCGCCGTCGGCGCCTACGTGGAACACATCGAATCGCGACCTGCGATCACGCTGAGCTGGATTCGTGAGGCGCCCGCGCTCGGCGACCTGGCCCGGCCGCTCAATCGCCTTGCAATGCAACAACTCACGGACATGCTCGTCGGCATCAGCGTCAGCCCGGGCTTTCAAGAAGCCGGATTGGAGCCAATCACCCGGCCGCTGGCGCTGATCCTGCTAGGTGGATTGCGGGAATTGACAGCGCTTCTCGTCGAGGACAGCCAAGACGTGCGCGGCATCGTCGAACCCGCCGTCACCGCGGCCCGCGCCATCCTCGGACTGGCGCCTAACCCAGCATGAGACGCGCCGACTTCTCCAATCGCTGGGCGATCTGCTGGTAGGACGCGTAGCCCATTCCGGCGCGCACCAGAGCGCCGGAGTACAACATCTCCAGCGAGTCGATGACGTCGGGGTCGGTCTCAGGCCCGAGCGCCGTCGTCAGTCTCGCCCTGATGTCGCCCCCGATCCGCTGCCGCAGCACCTCGACGTCGGGATCCTTGCCCAGCAGCGCGTTGGTCACCGCACCGGCGAATTCAGGCTCATCGGCGACGAGTAACGAGATGTGCTGCAACACGTCGACCACGCGGGTGGCCCGGTCCTCGGAGTCGTGCGGCGCGGGCGGGGAGCCTGCCAACCTGCGCCAGAACACCTCGGCCACCAGGTGTTCCTTCGAGGAGAAGTAGGTGTAGGCCGTGGCCGCTCCGACGCCGGCCTCGGAGGCGACGCGCCGCACGGTCAGACCGGCGAATCCCTCCCGGTTGAGGAGATCGACTGCGGCTCTACCCAGGCGTTCGACGGTGTCGGCCTGCTTTGCGGTCAGACGGCGCCGAGTCGACTCCAAGGCCGGATCGGACACATGTCCGGACGCTACTACAACTGTCCTGCACCAGCAACGGTAAGTTGGCCGTCATGAGCACCACCGACAGTGTTACTCCCTCGGTCACTCCCCCGCGCCTGCCTGCCCCCGCCGCCCGCCTCTTCGAACTTGCCGAGCAGGTGATCGGCTTCATGCCGGCCGACGAGGGCCGTGTGCTGTACGACGCCGCCGTGACATATCTGCGGGACGGCGTCGGCGTCGAGATCGGCACGTACTGCGGGAAGTCAACGGTGATGCTCGGCGCCGCGGTACAGCAGACCGGTGGCGTGCTGTACACGATCGACCACCATCACGGCTCCGAGGAACACCAGCCGGGCTGGGAGTACCACGACAGTTCGATGGTCGACGAGGTGACGGGCCTCTTCGACACCCTGCCCACGCTGCGCCACACGCTCGACGCCGCGGCCCTCGCCGAGAACGTCGTCGCCGTGGTCGGCAAGTCGTCCGTGGTCGCGCGATCGTGGCGAACGCCCTTGCAGTTCTTGTTCATCGACGGCGGTCACACCGACGTCGCCGCGCAGCAGGACTTCGACGGCTGGGCCCGGTGGGTGGCGGTCGGCGGCGCGCTGGTGATCCACGACGTCTTCCCCGATCCCAACGACGGCGGGCAGGCGCCCTACCGGGTGTACCGCCGCGCGCTGGACACGGGAGCGTTCCGCGAGGTCTCGGCAATGGGCTCGATGCGGATTCTGGAGCGGTCGTCCGGCACGCCCGGCGAGGCGCTCGACTAGGACGGTCTGCGGCCGGATGCCGCGCAGGCGCAATCGAAGTCGCCCGCGAGGCCCCGCGGAAGGTCGTCGCCGCGGAAGATCCCGCTGGCACGCGTGGTCGAGGACAGCGCGTCCGCGGCCAGGATCATCGCCGCGCCGGTCCACGTGGTGCGTTCCACCGGCCATCGCTTGCCATCGGAGAACACCAGACCCGTCCAGTAGGAGCCGTCCGTCTCGCGGAGGTGCTGCATGGCCCCGAATTGCTCGCGGGCCCTTGCGGAGTCGCCAATCGCGTCCAGCGCCATCACCAGCTCACACGTCTCGGCTCCGGTCACCCATGGCCGGTGGTCAACGCAGCGGATGCCGAGGCCGGGTACGACGAAACGGTCCCACCGCGCGTCGATGCGGGCCTTGGCGGCATCCCCGCGCATGGCGCCGCCGAGCACGGGGTAGTACCACTCCATCGCATGGTCGTCCTTGAGGTTGAACGACTCGGGGTGCTCGGTGATCGCGTGGCCGAGACTGCCGACCGCCACTTCCCACTCCGGTTGTGACTCCCCGATGTAATCGGCTAGAGCCAGTGCGCACCGGATGCTGTGATAGATGCTCGCGCAGCCAGTCAGCAGCGCTTCCGGAAGGATCCCCGATTCACTTCTGGCCCAGGCAATCTCGCCCCCATCGAGCTGCATGGTCAGGACGAAGTCGATGGCTCTGCTCACGACGGGCCACATGGTCTCGGCGAAACCGCGATCGCCGGTGATCAGGACGTGGTGCCACACCCCGGTGGCGACGTACGCGCAGAAGTTGCTGTCGCTGTTGGTGTCCTCAAGCACGCCGTTGCGCATCTGGATCGGGAACGAACCGTCCGCGCGCTGAACGTTGCGGCACCAGTCGAAAGCTCCCCTGGCCGGCTCCCACAGTCCCGCGACGGTCAAGGCCATGGCGTTCTCGACGTGGTCCCAGGGATCGGTGTGGCCGCCGTCGAACCACGGCAGTGCGCCGGAGGACTCCTGCGCCGCCGCGATCGACACCGCCGTCTGGCGACATTCTTCGGGCGTCAGAACGCCTGGCACGCCAGGAATCTCGAGACGCCGCATCGGTTTAGAGCACCTTGTCGACGAGGTCGGCCGGCTTGTCGAAGTACAGGGCCACGCTCTTGCCGATCAGCGGGTTCAGCAGCGACTCCGCGCTGCGGGTCAGCCACGGACGGGCCATCATGTCCCACACCAGCATCTTGTGATAGGCCGTGACGGCGGGATGGTTCGGCTTATTCACGCCCACAGCGCATTTCAGCCACCAGAACGGTGAGTGCAGTGCGTGCGCGTGATGACGGTGATCGAACCGCAGGCCCCGTGCCGCGATCTTGTCGAGCAGCTCGTCGGCGCGGTAGATGCGGATGTGACCGCCCTCGTTGGCGTGGTACTCGTCCGACAGGATCCAGCAGACCTTCTCCGGCAGCCAGCGCGGCACCGTGACGGCCAGCCGCCCACCCGGCTTGAGCACCCGGATCAGCTCGTCGATGGCGTGATCGTCCTGCGGGACGTGTTCCAGGATCTCCGAGGCGATCACGAAGTCGAACGTGCCGTCGTCGTAGGGAAGATCGAGTGCGTCGCCCTTGACCGCCTCACCCGTGGCCGAAGCGGGCGCCTCACCCTGCTGCTGCATGGCCTGCAGGATGGCGTCGACGTTGTTGAGTTCTTCCACGTCCTGATCGAACGCGATGACGTCGGCGCCTCGCCGGAAGGCCTCGAAGGAGTGTCTGCCCGCACCGCAGCCGACGTCGATGAGGCTGTTGCCCGGGCTGACGCCCAGACGGTCGAAGTCGACAGTCAGCATTCCCCGGCTCGTTTCACCGCAAGTTCATAGACCGAAACTGTTTGAGCGGCAACGGATTCCCAGCTGAAAACGTCCACAGCCCGCTTGCGCCCGTTGGCGCCGAGCCTGCGCAGCTCCAGCGGAGAGTCAAGCAACTCGCCGAGCACCCTCGTCAGGTCGTCGACGTCACCTGGACGGACCAGCCGCGCGCATACGCCATCGTCGCCGACCACCTCGGGCAGGGCACCCGCCCGGCTCGCGACGATCGGCGTGCCGCTGGCCATCGCCTCGACGGCAGGCAGCGAGAATCCCTCGTAGAGCGAAGGAATGCAGGCGACCTCGGCGGAGGCCAGCAGGTCGGCCAGCTCGATGTCACTGATACCACTCGAACTGTGAACGATGTCGGAGATGCCGAGCTCGGCGATCAGCTTCTCCGTCGGCCCGTTCGGCTCCAGCTTCGAGACGAGCTGCACGTCCAGGTCGCGCTCGACGCGCAACCGGGCGACCGCGTGCAGCAGGTGACTGACGCCCTTCAGCGGAACGTCGGCACTGGCGATCGCGATGATCCGGTTGCGCACCCGGTTCTCACTGGGACGGAACAGCTCCGTGTCGACGCCGAGGGGTACCACGTGCAGCTGATCGGGCGAGACGGCGAAGTCCTCGGCGATGTCAGCTGCCGAGGAGGACGAGACCGTCAACAGCTCCGGAATGCGGCGGGCCACTAGCTTCTGCATCTCCGCGAAGCCATACCACCTGCGCACCAACGGCTTTCGCCACCATTTTGCGGCCGCTACGTCGAGCACGCGGTCGCGGGTGATCGGATGGTGCACCGTCGCCACGACCGGCAACCCGAGTTCGGCGATCGCCAGCAGCCCGTCACCGAGGCTCTGGTTGTCGTGCACCACGTCGAACTCATCGCGACGATCGGCCAGAATCCTTGCCACGCGCAGGCAGAAGGTCTTCGGCTCGGGGAAGGCAGCCGTCCACGTCGACAGGAGTTCGAGTAGGTCGATGCGGTCGTGGATCTCGCTGGGCCGCGGAATGCGGAACGGATCGGGCTCGCGGTAGAGGTCGAGGCTCGGCACCTTGGTCAGGCGTACCTGAGGGTCGAGACCACCCGGATAGGGCTGACCCGAGAAGACCTCGACGTCGTGGCCAAGTTCGACGAGACCGCGACTCAGATGGCGGACGTAGACGCCCTGCCCGCCACAATGCGTCTTGCTTCGGTACGAGAGCAGGGCAATTCGCATCTATTTCACCGCGGCCAGAGTCGGGATGTGCGCTCTGGACATGTGTCCAGACTATAGTTTGACTAGCTAGCCGACGCAACGCGACGCCTACTCTGACTACCACAGACGCCGCGACGTCGTCGTTACTAGCTCGGCGGAAAGCCACCCGTCGCGACCGGCCCCCAGCGCACCGGCGTCACCCTGATCAGGCACTTGCCCTGATCGGCCATCGCTTGCCGGTACTCGTCCCAGTCGGAGTGCTCGCCTGCGATCGCGCGGAAGTAGTCGACCAGCGGCTCGACCGCATCTGGCAGGTCGATGACTTCCGCAGCACCGTCAACCTGGACGTATGGACCGTTGAACTCGTCGGAGAGAACGGTCACGCTGGCGCGCGGATCGCGGCGGATGTTGGCCGCCTTGGCCCGCTGCGGATAGCTCGCGATCACGATCCGCCCGGCGTCGTCCACGCCGCCGGTGACCGGGGAACTCTGCAGCGAGCCGTCAAACCGGAAGGTGGTCAGCACCATCTGGTGCCTGGGGCGGACGAAGTCCAGGAGGGTCGGCAGATCGACGGCGTCCGCGGTGGCGAGTTTTCGGGCCATGCCCCAACCCTACGGCCGGCGCTCGGCCCTCCGCTTGAGCGTCCAGGAGGGGATCCAATGCGTGACCGGCCTGCGGTCGGGGCCGTAAGCGATGTCGTAGGTCACCAGCCCCCACCAGAAGCCCTGCTCGCACAGGCCCCAGCAGCTGAGGAGCCCCTCGACGATCGAGTGCATCTGCAGGCCTGCCGGGTTGTACCCGCCGGACCGGTGCGGTTCGCGCGGGAAGACCGCCGCGAGGTCGACCAGGACGGCCATCGGTGGGTCGACGCGGCGGAAGGCCTGCTGCACGGGCTGACCGTGGTAGCCGATCGACTGGAGCTCGCCCACCGATCGATCATATGTTCGATCGCGGTTCCGGCAGCCGGTACCGCGGAAGCACCAACGCGAACGGCCGGCCGAACCCGAGACCGGTCAACCGCGCGGCTCGGACGGCACCCTTCGACACCGACCGCACCTCGCCCGACGATGGCTCGTAGCACCCAAGCGTGTCGCCCTCGACCTCGACGATCAGCACCCAGTGCCGCGGGATGGCGTTCCCGACGAGCATCGCGACCGGCCAACGCGCGCTCACCGCACGCTGGACGTCGCACAGTGCGTCACGACGGCGTGGGAGACGCCAGCCGTACCGCACGCAGTACCTGGCGCTGTGCGCACTGATCGTCCGGGCCATGCCCCATGGCGTGGTCCCGAGCGCGCGCGGCCAGATTCGATTGGCTGCGGCGTGGACCCTGCCCTGCTCGGCGTCGAACCACGCCCGCCGGGCCGAGCCGGTCAGGTGGCAGGCGTACGACGGGTCGAGCAGCGCACCCGCCATCACGGCGACGGCAGGCCCGCAGGACACTCCGTCACGCTGCTGGAGGTCCATGGCCGCGAGCTTCATCGTTCCTCAGGCTAGGTCGATCACGCCTGATGGGGCGGGCGATCGGCCTATTCTGTCGAGCATGCGACTCTCGACACGGAACCAACTCACCGGAACCATCACCGAGGTCAATCTCGGCGCGGTCATGGCCACCGTCAAGGTCAAGCTCGACGGTGGCGACCAGACCGTCACGTCGTCGATCACCAAGGACGCGGCCGAGGACCTCGGGCTGACGGCGGGCATGCCGGCCACGGTGTTCATCAAGTCGACCGAGGTTGCCATCGGCGTCGAGTAGGCACGACCGGGTTCCGTGGCCCGTCATGCAGCTCGCGATGAAAGTGCGTCGCCCACCGCGGAAATGAGGCCTTACTCGTCGTTGGCTGTTAGTCCGTCTCGCTGGTCGACGCCGGGGAGTCCTTCTTCTTCTCAGCCGGCTTCTTAGCCAGATTCGTCACCGCGGTCTGAACATTCTTGATCGCAGTTCTGACGGGCCTGGCCGTCGGCGCCCGGTGGGCGCCCGGCTTCGTCTTCACCGCGGGAGCCGGGCCCGACTTCTTCTCAGGCTCCGGAAGAACTTCGACAGCGGGAGCCTCGTCAGCGACGTCCTTGACCACGAAGGTCTCGGCATCAGGGGCGGGGTAACCGATGACGTTCTCGATCCCCGGCTTGATCGCGTCACGGGCTGCGATCAGCACGTTGGCAGGGAATTGGGTCACCACGCTGCCATTCATCTTCGTGGGTTTGATGCTGGGGTCCTGTCCGATCGGTGCCGCCAGCACGTCATCGATCGCGAAGATGGTCGGGTCGGCGATGTACAGCGGTGCATCGACGTAGGACTCGATCACGCCGAACAACGCTTCTCGATCGTTGTGGGCGAGCGCATCGGCCGCAGCGAGCGGCCCAAACAGGCCCGCAGCGCTGCTCTGCACCAGTCGAACTGCCGACTGACTGATTCCTTCACCGAGGCGCACGGCAGTGGCGACGGGGTCGCCAACCGGGCTCGTGGCGGCCAGTGCGGTGGTGACACCTGCCCCTGCCCCGCTGCCGATGCCAAGGGCGTCCTGGGCAATCGCTCGCAGCTGTTGGCGGGCGGCGTAGAGCACATTGACGCGGAAGGCCAGTACGGCACTGTCTGCACGTACCCTGGGGTCGCCGTCCGCGCCGCCGCCCAGTGGCTCCGGCAGCGCGTCGTTGATCCCGAAGATGGTGGGATCGGCGATGTAGAGCGGCGCGTCGATGGTGTTCTCGATGACCGAGTAGAGATCGTCGACATCGTTGTTGGCGACCGCTTGAGCGATCTCGAACGGGGTAAAACCGGCCAATACGAGGCTCTCGACCAGCCGCGCGGCGGATCCACCCACGCCTCCAACAACCGACCTGACCGGTGACGTCGACGCCATCAGATTCACCGAGACGTCAGAAGCCCGAACCGTTTCCGTTGACGCCGGCGCTGCGATCGGCGTCAGCGCGACGACGCCGGCTCCAACGATTGCTATCCCCGCAGTGACCGTGCACTGGACGCGTTCCTTCATGAAACCCCCGCATTCGAATGTCCCTCGGGCAATGAATTCATGCCCAGCCGGAGCAAACTTAGCGGATTCTCAGGTTTGCGTCGAACGTCACTCCGTATGTGTTTGTATATGCAACTAAGTGACCTAGAGATTCGCATCGATGCGAGCATGGTGCGGCAAAGAATCTGCAGGCCAAGGCGGTTTTCGAATGCGTAGACGTCGGCCGCCGATCGTTCACGATCTGAGAACTAATTGACAGGCGCGTCGACTTTCATCAGCACCCCAAGATCCCTTTTAGCCGACAGCTAACAGGGCGCAGCATTGCGTTCCGGGTGATTCTGCGGTGGGTGGCGTGGCGGTCTGGTTCCCGATGGACGGTCGGCGAGCGTTGCCGCCCAGTCCCGGCGAGTCGTTGCCGACGGGGGTTTGAATGGCGTGTCGACGGGCAACGCGTAACGCACACATTCCGGAACGGCCAATCCCGTGGGCGAAGGGACGTTAGCGCAGGTAATTATCCGGTACCCCTGGTTTCGCCTTGGGGATGTCGGGCAACATTACCCGCGGGTAGGAACGGTGGTTCCACCCTCGGGCGGATGGGAATGACGGGCAGATGACAGAGCAGTCTTTGCACCACGCGGCACAGGGCACCGAAGGCGGCGGCGCGGCACTCGACCAGGTGATCGGCATGTCGGTGGTCGGTCTGATCGTCGGCGTGGCGCTCATCTGGATCGGCTACCTGCACCGAATGCGTAAGATCACCTGGCTGCACGACCTCGGCGAGTGGGCGGGCCGCAAATTCGGCAGGCCCGCGTGGGTGGCACTGCCGATAGCGCTGTTCATCACGACGATCATCACCGCACTGTTCGGCTTCATCTGGGACGTCAGCCTGCACATCGGGAAGGGTCGCGACCCCGGCCCGCTGGCCAACCCCGCGCACTACTTCATCCTCTTCGGGCTGTTCGTTCTGTTCGTCGCAGGCTGCCTGGCCTGCGTGCTGCCCTACCAGAAGCCCGGCGCGGCCGCGGTCCGAATCACCCGCCACTGGTATGCCCCCGTCGGCGGAATCCTAATGGCCGGCTGCGGGCTGTACGCGCTGATCGGCTTCCCGCTCGACGACATCTGGCACCGCATCTTCGGCCAGGACGTCACCTTGTGGGGACCCACCCACCTGATGATGATCGGTGGCGCCGGCTTCTCCACTCTCACAGCACTCTTCCTGGAGCACGAGGGTCGCCGCGCGGTCGGTGAAGACGCTCCGAAGGACGGTCCGGGCATCAAGTTCATCCAGTACCTCGCCTTCGGTGGTCTGGTGATCGGGATGTCGGTCTTCCAGATCGAGTTCGACTTCGGCGTCATGCAGTTCCGTCAGGTGTTCGAGCCGATGCTCATCGCCGCGGCCGCGTCGCTCGGACTGGTCGCCGCCCGCATCATGTTGGGACGCGGCGCCGCCATCATCGCCGCACTTCTGGCCCTTGCGCTGCGCGGTCTCGTCGCGCTGATCGTCGGACCGATCCTCGGAGCACCGATCAACTGGTTCGCGCTGTACCTGGGGCCCGCCCTGGTGATCGAGGTCCTCGCGCTGACGCCACTGATCAAGCGACCGATCCTGTTCGGGATGGTGAGCGGCCTCGGTGTGGCGACGGCCGGGCTGTGGCTCGAATCCCTGTGGATCGGCGCCGTTTACCGCTACCCGTGGCCCACCAGCCTGTGGCCGGAGGCACTGGCGATGGCCATACCGGTCGCAATGCTCATCGGTGCGTGCGGCGCGATGGTCGGCATGGTGCTGACCAACCAGCGGCTACCCCGGCGGGCCATCAGCATCGGCCTGGTGGCGCTCGCCGTCGTCGCCATCGGCGGCGCCACCGCCAACGGGCTGCGCTACGCGGTGCCGCAGAATGCCACGGCCACATTCGCCCTGACCGAGGCGCCCGGCAATGGCGACCAGCGGATGGCGACGGCGGACATCCGCATCGACCCGCCGAACCTCATCGGCGACGATCCGAACTGGGTGTCGATCCTTGGCTGGCAGGGCGGCATCGCCAACCAGCGCGGCATCTTCGTCGACCACCTGCAACAGGTCGGCCCTGGTCACTACCGCTCTACCGCGCCGATGCCGGTGTCGGGGCAGTGGAAGACCCTGCTGCGCGTCCACGACGGCAACACTCTGACGGCGGTGCCGATCTATCTGCACGGCGACCCTGGCATCGGTGCGGCCGAGGTGCCTGCGGAAGCCGCGATGACGCGGCCGTTCGTCCCCGAGGTCACCATCCTTCAGCGGGAGCGCAACCCCGACACTCCCCAGGTGCTGTGGTTGATCGGCTGCCTGGTGGTGCTCGGCTGCACCTTGACTCTCATCGCAGGCCTGTCCTGGGGTGCGGGTCGGTTGAACAAGATCGAGCCCACCAAGAGTCCGGTTGAGTTCGAGCCGTCAGCGCAGGCATGACCCGTTCGCCCGACGTCGTGATCCTCGCCGATCACTCGGCGCTGCTGGCCATTCCGGCGTTCGCGCCCGCGATCTTGGTGGTCGGCGTGGTCATCTGGGTGGCGAGGCGCGACCGACGTCTGGGCGACGATGACGACGAAGACGGAGACGGAGATGACGAGGCCCACAGTGAGCATCCGGCGTCCGCCGACGAAGATGGTTCACCGTGATCAAGCTGAGGAAGTCCACAACACTCGTTGCCCTGACCGCCACCGCACTCCTCGTCGCGGGCTGTGGCGGGTCGAACGGATCGGGTGACGTGGCGAGCAGTTCGCCCGCCAACCCCGCGATGACAGGTGCCCCGCAGCTGTCAGACCAGCAGACGCCGCCGAACCGGCTGGTCGTCGAGGTCACCATCAAGGGCGGCCAGGTGACCCCGACCAACGCTCAGCTCAAGTCGGCGGTGGGCGAACCCATCGTCTTCCAGGTCAACAGTGACGCCGCGGACCAGTTACACGTCCACTCGAATCCGGAGCACTCCTTCAACGTCGAGCCGAGGTCCGGTCAGTCGTTCCAGTTCACCGCCAACGTCCCCGGCCAGGTCGACGTGGAGTTGCACCAGCTGAACCGCTTGATCGCCACCATCCAGGTTCAGTGATCGGCGGTCGGTCGACCGAGATCCTCGCCCATGGTCTGGGCGGTTCCAACGATCTGCCGATCCCCTACACGTACGCGCTGATCGGCGCGGCGTGGGCGCTGACGTTCACGTTCGCGGTCGTCGTCCTCGCCTGGAAGAAGCCGCGGTTCGACGCCGCCAAGCCGGGGCGGCCGCTACCTCAGTGGGTGACGACGCTGACCGACGCTCCGGCGACGCGCTGGTCGGCGGCGGTGGCGGGCCTGCTCTTCGCGGTGTGGGTGGCGGTGGCTGCGGTGTTCGGTCCGCGGGGCGGCGACAATGCGCTGCCGGGCGTGTTCTACGTGCTGCTGTGGGTGGGACTCGTCGCGGTCTCGCTGGCGATCGGACCGGTGTGGCGCGTGATCTCGCCGGTGCGCACCATCTACCGCGTGCTGCCGCTGTCCCACAGGCCTGCGCCGAGGGGGTATCCCGAGCGGTTGGGCTACTGGCCCGCGGCCGTAGGGCTCTTCGCGTTCGTGTGGCTGGAGCTCGCGAGTCCTGATCCGGGATCGCTTGTCGCCGTGAAGATCTGGTTGCTGCTGTACTTCGCAGTGATGCTGACCGGCGCCCTGACGTTCGGCCCGCGCTGGAATGCCAGGGCCGACCCGTTCGAGGTCTACAGCGTGGTGGCGTCGCGGCTGTCGCCGCTGCGGCGCAACGCCGACGGACGCATCGCGATCGGCAACCCGTACGATCACCTGCCGTCGATGCCCGTGCGCGCGGGCACCCTAGCGGTGCTCGCGGTACTGCTGGGTTCGACGGCGTTCGACAGCTTCTCGGCGATGCCTCAGTGGCGCAACGTCGTCGACGATCTGGCAGGACCGTCAACGACGATCGCGGTGCTGATTCGCAGCGCGGGCCTGCTGCTGTTCGCCTCGTTGGTGGCGGCGACGTTCTGGCTGGCCGCGCGCGCGACCGGCGGCGTCGACGCGCAGCGCCGCCGCGAACTGCCCGGCCTGATGGCCCACTCGCTGATCCCGATCGTCATCGGCTACGTCTTCGCCCACTACCTGTCCTACCTCGTCGAGCGGGGGCAGCAGGCCGTGCTCCGCCTGGGCGACCCGTTGGGTACGGGGTGGCTCGGGGACGTCCAGCCGTCTTATCCGCTGTCAACGCACCCGTCGGTGCTGGCGACGTTGAAGGTGTGTTTCGTGGTGGGCGGGCACGTCGCGGGCGTGGTCGCCGCGCACGACGGGGCGCTGCGCCTGCTGCCCAAGCAGCATCAGGTGACCGGGCAGCTCGCGATGATGCTGGTGATGGTCGGCTATACGTTCACCGGTTTGTATCTGCTCTTCGGAGGCTGAGGTCGCTGGTATGACGGCAAGCGTCGGTTTGTCGTCGAATTCGGCCTCCAACGCCACCGGAAAATCGACGTTCGGGCGGCACGGACGGCCCTATGCAAAGCGACACCGATGTTGCGCGGCAAGGAGTTCTTCGAACAGCTGGAAGACGACCCCGAGTTCGCGGGCCTCCTTCAACGAGGCCATGACCGGCTTCGCCGGGATGGCGGAGGCGACCGTGATCGCCGGATACGACGTCAGTTCCTACGCGACGATCGTGGACGTCGGCGGCGGGCACGGCCGGCTGCAGGCAGGCATCCTGGCGGCGGTGCCTGCGGAGCGTTGCGGCAATGGGGGTCGAGGACCGCGTACGCGTCGAGGGGGTCGTTCTTCGACCGCGTGCCAGCAGGCGGGGACGCACACGTCATGAAGTCGGTCATCCACGACTGGCCCGATCACCGAGCCACGGCGATCCTGCGAAGCGCGCGTGCGGCACCCGACAGCGATGCGCCGGTGTTGCTGGTCGAAACCGTATTGCCCGAGCACCACCGCGAGTTCCCTGAAGATTGGGCAGATCTGGAGATGCTGCTCGTCGCAGGCAGTCGCGAACGCACCGCCGCCGAGTACGGAACCTACTGGCTCAGGCCGGATTGCGGATGACGCGAGTGGTGCAAACCGCGTCGCCCTTCAGTGTCGTCGAGGCGAAGCCGGCGTAACGACCGCCCAGCCGAGACGGATCGTCGATAAAGTCACGGTATGCGCGCGCTCATCGTCGTGGACGTACAGAAGGACTTCTGCGAGGGCGGCTCGCTGGCGGTCGAGGGCGGTGCCGAGGTCGCGCAGAGGATCACCGATCTACTGGTCGATCACGACTACGCCCACGTCGTCGCGACGATGGACTGGCACATCGACCCCGGCGCCCACTTCTCCGACGAGCCCGACTACCGCGATTCTTGGCCGCGCCACTGCGTCGTCGGCACACCAGGCGTCGACTTCCATCCGGCGTTCGACCCGGCGGCCGTGGGGGCCGTCTTCCACAAGGGCCACTACTCAGCGGCCTACAGCGGCTTCGAGGGCGCCACCGAAGACGACGGGACGACACTGGCCGACTGGCTGCGGCGGCGCGACGTCGACACGGTGGACGTGGTCGGCATCGCCACCGACTACTGCGTCAAGGCCACCGCGGCCGACGCGGTCGCCGCCGGCTTCACCACCCGGGTCCTGCTGGACCTGACGGCGGGGGTGTCACCGACGACGACCGCCGAAGCCGTCGACGCTTTGCGCGCGGCGGGGGTTGACGTCTCGGCCTAGCCGCGGACTTCCCTGGCCGCGGCCACCAGGTTCTCCAGCGACTTGGCCACCTCATCGGTGTTGCGTGTCTTCAGCCCGCAGTCCGGATTGACCCAGAGCCTTTCGGAGGGAATAGATTTCAGCGCCTCGCGAAGCGAGGCCGCCATCTCCCGAACCCCTGGCACGCGTGGCGAGTGGATGTCGTAGACGCCGGGGCCGACGCTGTTGCCGAACCCCGCCGCGGTGAGGTCACCGAGAACTTCCATGTGCGAGCGGGCCGCCTCGATCGAGGTGACGTCGGCGTCCAGGTCCGCGATCGCCCTGATCACCTCGCCGAACTCGGAGTAGCACAGGTGGGTGTGGATCTGCGTGGCGTCCGCGACGCCCGACGTCGACAGCCGGAAGGCGTCGACCGCCCACTTCAGGTACGCCCCCTTGTCCTTGGAGCGCAGCGGCAGCAGCTCCCGTAGCGCGGGCTCGTCGACCTGGATGATCGCGATGCCCGCACTCTGCAGGTCGACGGTCTCGTCGCGGATCGCGAGAGCCACCTGGGCGGCGGTGTCGGCCAGTGGTTGGTCATCGCGGACGAACGACCACGCCAGGATGGTCACCGGGCCCGTCAGCATGCCCTTGACGGGCTTGGTGGTCAGCGACTGCGCGTATTCGATCCACTCGACCGTCATCGGCCGCGGCCGGACCACGTCGCCGTAGAGGATCGGCGGGCGCACACACCGGCTGCCGTACGACTGGACCCAGCCGTCGTGGGTGGCGAAGAACCCGTCGAGCTGCTCGGCGAAGTACTGCACCATGTCGTTGCGCTCGGGTTCCCCGTGCACCAGCACGTCGAGGCCCAGCTTCTCCTGCAGTTCGATGACCGCGGCGATCTCCGCCCGCATCCGCCGCTCGTACTCCGCCCCGTCGATCTCGCCGGACCGCAGCGCGGCGCGCGCGACCCGGATGGCCGACGTCTGCGGGTACGAACCGATGGTCGTGGTCGGTAGGGCCGGCAGGTGCAGCCGCTCCTGCTGCTCTGCGTGCCGCCGCTCGGCGGGCCCCCTGGTGGTTCCCGACGCGAGGATCGACGAGATGCGTTCGCGCACCTGGCCGTTGTTGAGCCGCGGATCGGCTCGGCGCGATGCCATGGCGATGTTGGATGCTGCCACCTCGTCGGCGATCACCTCGCGGCCGTCGCGCAGACCGCGCGCCAGCGTCACCACCTCGGTGACCTTCTCCGCGCCGAACGCCAGCCAGCTGCGCAGGGCGTCGTCGAGATCGGCCTCCACGTCGAGCGAGTACGGGACGTGAAGCGTCGAGCAGGACGTGGAGACGGCAACCGCCCCCGCACTTCCCAGTACGGTCGCCAACGTGCCGAGCGCAGCTTCGAGATCGGTGCGCCAGACGTTGCGGCCATCGACCACACCGGCGACCACCGTCTTGCCCGCCAGCTCCGGCACGGCCGCCAAGCCGTTTAGGCTCCCCGCGACGAGATCGACACCGATCGCCTCGACCGGCGTGCGCGCGAGCGCAGGCAGGGCGTCGCTCAGCTCGCCGAAGTAGGTCGCGACGAACAGCGCGGGCCGCGCCTTCAGGCCGCCGAGCAACCGATAGGTGCGCTGCGTCAGCTCGGCGGCGTTGTCGACGATGTCGGTCACGAGCACCGGTTCGTCGAGCTGAACCCAGTCCACGCCGTGGGAGGCGAGCAGGTCGAGCAGCTCCGCGTACACCGCGACGAGCTCGTCGAGTCGCCCGATCGGCGGCCCTGCCCCGTCCACCGACTTGCTCAGGGCCAGGAACGTGATGGGCCCGACGACCACCGGTCGCGCCGGAACACCCTGCGCACGAGCCTCTTCCAACTCACCGAGCACCTTGGTGGGGTCGAGCGAGAACCGGGTGTCGGAGCCGATCTCCGGAACTAGATAGTGGTAGTTGGTGTCGAACCACTTGGTCATCTCCAACGGCGCCACATCGTCGTTGCCGCGGGCGGCGGTGAAGTAACGGTCAAGTTCGTCGGCCACGTTCGCCACCCGCGGCGGCAGGGCACCCACCAGTACTGCGGTGTCGAGGATCTGGTCGTAGTACGAGAAGGTGTTCACCGGGACGGAGTCCAGCCCGGCGTCGACGAGTTGGCGCCAGGTATCGCGGCGGATCGTCGCGGCGACGGATTCGAGTTCGGCGCGCTCGATGCGGCCCGCCCAGTACTTCTCGACGGCCCGCTTGAGTTCGCGGTTGAGACCGATGCGCGGGGATCCGATGATGGTGGTGGTGAATGGCCGGCGGGCAAGAGCGGAGCGATCGGGGGATGTGACATTCATGCGTGCGTCCTTCACTACAGCGATGGTCACGGCCAGCGGACGTCCAACCGGGGGCGGTCACCCACTAGGTGTAACCGCAACGGCTGCCGCCCATTCCACGAGGCGATGAACCACCGGGTGCGGCGCGCCCGGTGCGACTGGCAGGTCTTCGGACTCGCGGGCACGCACGAGGCTCCGTGCACCTAATGGCCGTCGCTTCCCAGCCGCAGATCTCCCTGCATGCCAGTGCTGATGACGGCGGTCGTTCCTGCTCACCGCTGCGGGACAGTCCCGGATTCTCACCGGGTTCCCTCTTACGATGTCGGCTCACGCCGACAAACCGGCTGCGAGCGCGAGCCTACTCGACGCCTTCCAGCGATTTGTGTGCATCTAGCGGCGGTGAGCGCCGGTGAACGCACACAAATCGCGGGGATGGGAACCGTTTGGGGGTATGTCGCCGTCGAAAGCGGCGTGATCGATCAGCTCTTGCGCCAGCACGATGGCGTCCTCACACTCGCACAGGCCAACCGGGTCGGGATCAGCCAGGACGCCGTCAACCGGCGGGTGCGGTCAGGGCGTTGGCTGCGATGCGCCCCCGGCGTCTACTTCGTCGACGACCGGCCGTTCACGGACGCGGCACGCATCCGCGCCGCGGTGTGGGGACTGGGATCCGAAGCGGTTGCGAGTGGCCTGACGGCTGCTTGGTGGCACGGCGTTACGAAATACGCTCCAATGCTGGTGGAGGTCACGGTGCCCCGAGACGCGCATCGCGCCAAGCGTGACGGCATCCGAACTCGACGCCGAGATCTGAGCCGGGCGGACGTCGTCGAGCAAAGAGGCCTGCGAGTCACGGAACTAGGTCTGACGGTCGTCGAGGCCGCGACCCGACGCGGCGGTGGTGTCAGCATCCTGGACACGGCACTTCAACGGCACACCGACCTGACTCGGTTGTGGCGGGCGCATCTGCGCAATAAGGGCCGCCATGGTTCACCCGCAGCACGCCGACTGCTACAAGCGGCGGACGACGGGGCGCGCTCGGCCGCCGAACGTCTGCTCGTCAAATTGCTGAAACAGGCAGGCATCACTGGCTGGGTGTCGAACCTTGCCGTGGGCGGATACGTCGTCGACGTTGCGTTCTCGACGAGCAAGGTCGCGGTCGAAGCCGACGGGTTCGCGTTCCATTCCGATCCGGAGACCTTCCGCAAGGACCGCGTGCGACAGAACCGCTTGATCCTGCTTGGTTGGCAGGTACTCCGGTTCACCTGGCTAGACCTCACGGAGTATCCAGAACGGGTCATTGCCGAGATCCGTCGCGCGACTTGTGTGCATTAATCGGCGGTGAGCGCCGGTGAACGCACACAAATCGCTAGAGGGTGGGGTCGACGGGCCACCCGGTCCACCGCGGCGGGCGGCCGGCGAGATGCGCGCGCACGCCCTCCTTCGCGTCGTCGTGGGCCATCAGCGCGAGATGTATCGCGGTCTCGCGGGCGCCGACCGCCTCGCGGTCCAGGTCGAACGAGTCCCACAGCAGGCGCTTGCTTGCAGCCACCGACATCGGGGCGGTGTTCTGGGCGATGTCGTGGGCGAGGGCCACCGCTGCAGGCAGAACGGCGTCGGCGTCGAGCACCCGGCTGCCCAGCCCGAGCTCGACCGCGCGGCGTCCGTCGAAGGTGGCGCCGGTCAGCAGAATCTCGGCGGCCTTGGCGATGCCGACCAACCGGGGCAGCACCCAGTGCGAGTATGCGTCCCCGACCACTCCGCGGCGGACCTGCACGACGCCGTACTTCGCGTCGGCGGCGAACAACCGGATGTCGCACTGCAGCGCGAGGGTCAGCCCGAGCCCGAGCGCGTGCCCATTGACAGCGGCGATCACCGGTTTGCTCAGCGTCCAGGCTGGTATCGCGATACCCGCCGCGCTGAAGCCAGGTCCGGGTTCGGCAAAGGTGCGGTCGCCGATGCCAAGGTCGGCGCCTGCGCAGAAGGCCGGTGGAGCACCCGTCAGCACCACCACCTGCACGGCGTCGTCCCGGTCGCAGCGGACGAATGCGTCGGCGAGTTCCTCGGGCATCCCGTCGCCGATCGCATTGCGAACCCGGGGCCGATTCAGAGTGATCGTGGCCACAGGCCCGTTGGCCTCGGTTTGCAAAGTTCGGTAACTGGGCAGATCAGAGCCGGTGGCCAAACTGGATACCTCCAATTCGTGCGTCTCGCCCGCCATGCTCCCGCGGCTGAGAGCACCGTATCGTCGCCTTGTTCCATCTCAGTCAACACGGAGTGTGCACTTTGGCCTCAGCCGCCAGTTCCAAGGACACCGCAACGCCCGCAGTGATGCCGGCGTCGCAGCCCGATACGCCCGTCAAGGACGTGATCCTGCGGGAGATGTGGCCCGGCAAGGCCTACCCGCTTGGCGCCACATATGACGGTTCCGGCAGTAACTTCGCCGTTTTCAGCGAGGCCGCGGAGTCCATCGAGCTGTGTCTGTTCGACCCCGATGGCACCGAGACCAAGTTGAAGCTGCCCGAGGTCGACGGCTTCGTCTGGCACGGCTTCGTGCCCGACGTGGAGCCGGGCCAGCGGTACGGCTATCGCGTGCACGGTCCGTACGATCCGGCGTCCGGTCAGCGCTGCAACCCCAACAAGCTGCTGCTGGATCCATACGCGAAGGCCATCGACGGCACGTTCCAGTGGGACCAGTCGCTCTTCGGCTACGACTTCGGCGACCCCGACAGCCGCAACGACGAGGACTCGGCGGCCAGCATGCCCAAGTCCGTCGTCATCAACCCGTTCTTCGACTGGGGCAACGACCGGCCGCCGCAGCACGAATACGCGGACTCGGTCATCTACGAGGCGCACGTCAAGGGCCTCACCGAGACGCATCCGGACATCCCGGAGCGCAGCCGCGGCACCTACGCGGCGATCGCCCACCCCGCGATCATCGACCACCTCAAGGACCTCGGGATCACCGCGATCGAGCTGATGCCGGTGCACCACTTCGCGAACGACTCCACGCTGATCGACAAGGGGCTGTCCAACTACTGGGGTTACAACACCATCGGGTTCTTCGCGCCGGACTCCAAGTACGGCGCCAGCCCGACCCCCGGCGGCCAGGTGCAGGAGTTCAAGGCGATGGTCCGCGCCCTACACGAAGCGAACATCGAGGTGATCCTCGACGTGGTCTACAACCACACCGCCGAGGGCAACCACATGGGACCGACGTTGTCGATGCGCGGGATCGACAACGCCGCCTACTACCGCCTCGTCGACGACGACCAGCGGTACTACATGGACTACACCGGCACCGGCAACAGCCTCAACGCCGGCCACCCCCACGCTCTTCAACTCATCATGGACTCGCTGCGCTACTGGGTCACCGAGATGCACGTCGACGGGTTCCGGTTCGACCTGGCGTCCACGCTGGCGCGCGAGTTCTACGACGTGGACAAGCTGTCCACGTTCTTCGAACTCGTTCAGCAGGATCCCACCGTGAGCCAGGTGAAACTCATCGCCGAGCCGTGGGACGTCGGCCCCGGTGGCTACCAGGTCGGCAACTTCCCACCACAGTGGACCGAGTGGAACGGCAAGTACCGCGACACGGTCCGGGACTTCTGGCGCGGCGAGGACGCCAGCCTCGGCGAGTTCGCCTCCCGACTCACCGGATCAGCGGATCTGTACGAGCACACGGCGCGACGACCGGTGGCCTCGATCAACTTCGTCACCGCCCACGACGGTTTCACGCTGCGCGACCTGGTCTCCTACAACGAGAAGCACAACGACGCCAACGGCGAGGACAACAACGACGGCGAGAGCAACAACCAGTCCTGGAACTGTGGCGTCGAAGGCCCCACGGACGACCCGGAGATCCTTGCGCTGCGAGCGCAACAGCAGCGCAACTTCATCACCACCAACCTGCTGAGCCAGGGCGTGCCGATGATCTGCCACGGTGACGAGCTCGGCCGCACTCAGGGCGGCAACAACAACGGGTACTGCCAGGACAACGAGATCACCTGGATCGACTGGGCCAGTGCCGACACCGGTTTGATCGAATTCACCCGCTCGGTGTCCGCGTTGCGGGCTGCGCATCCGGTGTTCCGTCGACGCCGGTTCTTCGACGGGCTGCCGGTGCGCATCCGCGGGTCCGAACGCATTCCGGACATCTCGTGGTTCGCCCCCGACGGCTCGGAGATGAGCGACGAGGACTGGGGTTCCGGCTTCGGCAAGTCGATCACCGTCTACCTCAACGGCCAGGGCATCCCCGATCTGGACCCGCGCGGTCAGCGCGTCACCGACGACTCATTCGTGATGTGTTTCAACGCCCATCACGAGCCGATCGACTTCACCCTGCCGCCAAAGGAATTCGGCTCGAGGTGGAAGCCGGTGATCTACACGGTCGACGGGGCGGTCATGGAAGGATCCAGGCCGGTGGCGGCCGCCGCACAGCTCACCGTCGAAGCGCGCTCCGTCATCGTGCTGCAGGCGGCACCGGAGGAAGCCTGACGCAGTCGTCGATTCGGATGGTCAGCCGCTCCCGTCCGGCGGTTGGGCGCATCCTGTTGCGCTCATCGCAACGTTCCGCGCCGAAATCGCTCGGGGTCGGGAGTAATTAGCTCTGCAACAGAGGTATCGTGGAGCGGTGGACACCCGGACCGATCTCGCCGCGGAGCTGCCCGCGGGCGTGGGCCGTTTCCGCCGCCAGGCGCGCCGATCGAGCGGCGCACCCGGCATCGGCACCGGACTGCCTGAGTCGCAAGCTGAAATGCTCAGACTCGTCGCACGTCAGCCAGGCATCTCCGTGCGCCGCGCCGCCGACGAGCTCGGGCTCGCCCCGAACACCGCATCGACGCTGGTGTCGCGGTTGTCCACCGACGGCCTGCTGGTGCGCTCCGTCGACCCCGACGACCGGCGGGTTGGCAGACTTCGGCTCACCGCGTCCGCGCAGCGCATCGCCGACGAATCCCGCGCCGCGCGCCGGGCCGCCCTCGGGGCCGTGCTCGAGCGCCTGGACCCCGATCAGATCGACAAACTCAACGACGGCCTCGCCGTGCTCGCCGACGTGACCCGACTTCTGCGCGAGGAGCAAGCATGACCCAGACACCTTCGACGGCCCCGGCGATCGACTGCCGCCACCTGAGCCACCGCTACGGCGACTTCACCGCCGTCGACGACCTGAACCTGGAGGTGCAAGCGGGTGAGACGATGGGCCTGCTCGGACCCAACGGCGCGGGCAAGACCACGGTCGTGCGGTTGCTCACCACGCTCACGCCCGTCCAGACCGGCGACGTTCGGATCTTCGAGTTCGACTCCCGGCGCGACACCCTCGACATCCGCCAGAACATCGGCTACGTGCCGCAACAACTCTCGATCGAATCAACGCTGACCGGCCGGCAGAACGTCGACCTGTTCGCGAGGCTGTACGACGTTCCGCGCCGCCAGCGCCGTGCCCGGGTCGACGAGGCGTTGTCGGCGATGCAACTGCTCGACGTCGCCGAGAACCTCGCTGGCACCTACTCCGGTGGAATGGTGCGCAGACTGGAACTCGCCCAGGCACTGGTAAACCGGCCGTCGCTGCTGATCCTCGACGAGCCCACGGTCGGCCTGGATCCCATTGCGCGCGACGGGGTTTGGTCGCAAGTGGCCGACATGCAGGAGGAGTACGGCATGACGGTCCTGCTGACCACCCACTACATGGAGGAGGCCGACGCGCTGTGCGACCGCGTCGCCCTCATGCACCACGGCGTGCTGCAGGCCGTCGGTTCGCCGAGCGATCTGAAGGCGGGACTGACTGCGGACGCCTCCGCCAGTGCGACGCTGGAGGACGTGTTCCGCCACTACGCCGGCTCGGACCTGTCCGAGGAGAACACCAGGCGTGGGTTACGCGAGATCGGTTCCAGCAGAAAGGCGGCTCGCCGTGTCAGTTGACGATACCTCGTCCCCTCGTTCCGCTCGCCCCAGCACGTCTTCCCCTCGTGCCGCTCCCACCGTCGAGTTGATCCGCGCACCACGCGGCATCCGGCGCGTCGGCGGACTCCTGCGCCGCATGGGCGCCTTCGCGCTGGTGGAGATGCAGAAGCTCTCCCACGACCGCACCGAGCTGATGACCCGCATGGTGCAGCCCGCGCTGTGGCTGCTGATCTTCGGGCAGACGTTCTCCCAGCTGCACGTCATCGACACCGGCGGCGTGCCGTACCTCTCGTTCCTGGCGCCAGGCATCATCGCGCAGTCGGCACTGTTCATCTCCATCTTCTACGGCATCCAGATCGTGTGGGACCGCGACGCGGGCATCCTGGCCAAGCTGATGGTCACCCCCGCGCCCGCATCGGCGCTCATCACGGGCAAGGCGTTCGCGGCGGGGGTTCGCTCGGTCGCCCAGGTGGTCGGCGTCATGGTGATCTCCTATCTGATGGGCATCCACCTGACCGCCAACCCCTTGCGGATTCTCGCCGCGATGGGCGTCGTGGTGCTTGGCTCGGCCTTCTTCGCGTGTCTGTCGATGACGCTCGCGGGTCTGGTGCGCAACCGCGACCGGATGATGGGCATCGGTCAGGCCATCACCATGCCGCTGTTCTTCGCCTCCAACGCGCTGTACCCGGTGGACATCATGCCGCCCTGGCTGCGTTGGCTCTCGGCGGTCAACCCGCTGAGCTACGAGGTCAACGCACTGCGGGCGCTGCTGATCGGGACGCCGGGCAACACGTGGCTCGACATCGCCGTCCTGTTGGTCGCCGCGACGCTCGGCGTCGTCACCGCCTCGACGCTGCTACGCCGTCTGGTCGGCTAGCGACGGTCACTTTCGGCGCGGCCAGGTCGTAGGCCGTGACGCCGCCGATCGTCGTCGAGTGGAAGTGCCCGCGCACCCACCTCAGGATGTCGGAGTGCGCACGGAGGCTGACGTGCTCACCGTGCTCGTCCTCTGCGGCGGCGCCCTTGGAAGAGCCGCGAGGAGCCAGGTAGTACGCGATCTGATGCCGGGCGACGTCGTCCTTGAACTGCTGCAGCGTCGGTGCCGGGTCGGTACCCGAGAAGCCGCCGATCGCCATCACCGCCGTGCCCGTTGACAGTTCGAGCCCTGCGGCTGACGACGACCGGTCGATGGCCGCCGACCACGGCGTGGCGGTCGCCTCGAGCATGGCATCGAGGCGCGGATTGCCGACCCTGGTGCCGCCCGAATGCCCCGTCCTGGCCGGCCCGACAGAAGGACCGATTCCCTGGTGCGGCGCACCGACGGTCGCCAGCGAATACGCCGCAGGACCGCCCAACGCAGCGGCCAATGCGACGGCCAACAGAACCGGGGCGACGTCGCGTCGCTGCGTCCAACTCCACAGCAGCGCCGTCGACGTCGACACCGTCAGCACCAGGACGGACCACCTCAGGGTCGGCCACGCCACGGCGCTGCCTCCCAACAGCCACCAACCCCACACCCCCGCCGTCAGCAAGATGGCCGCCACTGCCGACCGGCACCAGACGGCGTCGCGGCGGGACCACGTCTGCTGCACGCCGATCGCGAAGATCGCCGCGACGGGCGGTGCGATCGACAGGCTGTAGTAGGGGTGGATCGTGCCGTGCATGTAGCTCAACACCAGGCCGCCGACCAGGAACCACGCACCGAACAGAATGGCGCCGGCGCGCACCAGGTCCGTACGCGGCGCCTTGGCGCGCGCGACGATCGTCAGGACCAGCGCCAGCACCGCGGCCGGCACCAGCCAGCCGATCTCGAAGCCGAACTCACCGGAGAGCAGCCGCGACCAGCCCTGCGACCGACTGCCGAAGCCGCCAAAACCGGTGATCGGGCCGAGACCGGACGGCAGCATGATGTCGGAATGGTCGCGACCCAGCAGCCGCGCCAACCCGTTGTAGCCGAGGACCAGATTCATGAAGTTGTTGTCGGTCGACCCTGCGAGATACGGCCGCGCGGACGCGGGCCACACCATCGTCAGCACCACGAACCAACCCGCCGAGATCGCGAACGCCGCGGCAGCGCCCAGCAGGTGGGCCAACCGGACGCGCAGTCGCACCGGCGCAGCGACGAGGTAGGCCGCCGCGAGCGCGGGCATGACCATGGCGCCCTCGAGCATCTTCGCGAGGAAGGCGAACCCCAGCGCCGCCCCGGCACCCGCCAGCCACCTCGCCGAACCCCATTGCACGGCGCGCACCGTGCAGTACGCCGCGGTCGTCATCAGAAGAACCATCGCGGCGTCGGGGTCGTTGAAGCGGAACATCAGCACGGCCACCGGCGTGAGCGCGAGCGCCGCCCCGGCGAGCAACCCGGCCCGCGGCCCGCTGATCCGGCGCACCGCCCCGTACAGGAGTGCGACGGCGCCGACGGCCATCAACGCCTGCGGGACGAGCATGCTGGCGCTGCCGAACCCGAACAGCTGACCTGAGAGTCCCATCACCCACTGCGACAGCGGCGGCTTGTCGACCGTGATGAAGTTGTGCCAGTCCAGCGACCCGAACAGCAACGCCTCCCAGTCACGGGACCCCGCCTCGGCGGACGCCGCGTAGTACTGGTTGCCCATGCCGTTGATGGTGATGTTCCAGAGGTAGAGCACGGCGGTGGCGAGCAGAAGAATGCCCAGGCGAAGCCGGTCACCGGTGACGATCGACGACCCATGGGGGCGCACTTCCGCGGCGGGCGTGTCGGCGCATCCTGCCAACCTTCCCAGGGTTTGCGTCACAGCACTCAGTGAGGCATCGCGACGTTCGGGCAACCTGTGAACGAGCGTTGAGAGTGCTGGCGGTCTGCCCGCCGATCGCTGGACTCGTGACGCGCAGCGAGTCCCTCAGCCGACCAGACGGCCGATCGACGCCATCGGGATGGGAAGCCAACCCGGGCGATACCTGGCCTCGTAGCCGGCCTCGTACACCGCCTTGTCGAGTTCGTAAGCGGCGAGCACACCGGCCGAGGCTCGCGGATCGTCGCCCGACGCGGCCGTGTAACCGTCGCAGAACGATGCGCAGTTGCGGTCCACCCACTCGCGGGCACGGACGGCCAGTCGGTGCTCCTGCGCAGCCCCGCTGCCCTCGACGAGGCGCTGATAGGCCGCGTACTCGTAGGACCGCAGCACGCCCGCAATGTCCCGCAGCGGGGAGTCCGGTCTGCGTCGCTCCTCCAGCGGCTGCCCCGGCTCGCCTTCGAAGTCGATCACCAGCCAGCGCTCGGGTGTCCGGAGCACCTGGCCGAGGTGAAGGTCGCCGTGCACGCGCTGCACGGTGATCTGCTCACCTGCGAGCTCGTGGTAGCGCTCCTCGATCAGCGGCCGGTACTGCTCGACGGCAGGGACCATGGAGGCCACGGCGTGGAGCCGCTGCAGGAGCGTGTCGACCGGGAACGGCTCGCGTGCGGCGCCGAGACTGGTGGCCAATGTCCGATGCACCGATGCGACCGCGTGGCCGAGCTGGTGCGACTCGCCCGCGAAGTCCGCGCCGGCCCCTTCGGCGGACAGATCGCGGGTGCTGGCGGTCGCCATGTCCCAGCCCTCCGCCGAGTTGGCGGCGAACTCGGTGACCATTCCCAGTGCGTACGGCTCGCCATCGAGGGTGGTCTCGAACGATCCGAGCAGCCTCGCCACGTGCGGGTTGCCTGCGTGCGCCAGCTCCCGGTTGAGCTCGATGTCGGGGTTGACGCCGGGCGTTACGCGGCGGAACACCTTGAAGATCGCGGCGTCGGAGAACACCACGCTGGTGTTGCTCTGCTCGGCGCCGACCACCCGGCCCGCCGCATCCAATGGCAGGGCGGCGCCTGGTTCCTTCAAAAAGCGCAGCGGCCCGACCGACTCCGAGCCGTCGACCATCGACAGCAGTAACTGCGCTGCGGACGGGTCGTACAGGGCGTCATAGGCGGTGTGCACGCCCGAGGTGCCGATGGTGGCGCCGGGAGCCGCGTCGGACCCGCCGTCCCAGCGCACCAACAGCTGGTACCGGTGCGACGTTCCGTCAGTGAACTCGACGTCGAGTAACACCAGGTCGAGATCGCCGCGAAGCGCGACCACCTCGACGGGTCGCACGTCGGCCAGGTCACGGCCCCGTCCCGCGTACCACCTCTGCGTCGGCAGCCATCGATCGAACGGGAGTTTCGTCGCCTGAGTCATCAGTCCTCAAACCTACCCACGGTCTGCGACTTTGAATCACCGACGGACGCGCCCGACCTCGACCGGCCACTTACTTTGGCCAATCAGCCGCAGGAGCAACGTGATTGGCATGACGGCGAGCTCGATGATCGTCGGCGTCGACGGCGGCCGAACTCACTGGATGAAGCGCTCTGCCTCGGATCGCAGATACCGGCCGGAATTGGCCTGCCGATACCCGATCACGCTGCCGCTGGCCGTGAGGGCGATCAGGCCGGCAAGACCCGGAAGTGCCACCGTGGCCACCTGGGTCATGCGCGCCGAGCGCAGGTACTGCGGATAGCCGTCCCGCAGCACGGGGTTGCCCATTGCAGAGGTGGACCCAGCAGAGGTGGACCCGGCAGAGGTGTACCCGGCAGAGGTGGACCCGTTCGGCGGCAACTGCTCGGTTGGCGTCGAACCGTTCTGCGTCACCGATCCGCGAACCGCCGGAGCGGGCACTCCCGCAGGACCCGCACCGAGAACCTGTCGGCCTTCACCAGCCGGCACCGATCCGGATCCAGTTGCGGGCACCGATCCGGTGATCGGGCGAGACGGTGCGAGGCGGACCGGCGGAATGATCACCGGTACCTGCACGACCGGAAGGTCCGATCCGCTGGCCATCGGCGTGGTATCGACCGTGTCGACTGCGTCGACTGGCCCCTCCTCCATGGTGCGGAACGTCGGCGCCGGCTGCGGCGGCGGTTTCGGCTTGAACGGGTTGTACGGGGCATACGCGTCGGCCAGCAGCGAGTTGACGGTGCTCAAGGTCTTCCCCATCGCCGTGAAGGCCGCGAAGGGATCGGACAGATCGAGCGTCCACCGCTGGCCCTGGTAGCCGGGGACGGAGATCGGTGGCGCGGAGGACGGCGGCGTGACGTCGACCGAGCCCGTGGTGTGCCTGTACGCCGGCGCCTGCTGGACCGGCGCGGACGTCGCTTGTTCGGGGACCGTCGGCTTCTCCGCGGCAGTTCTGTCCTTGTCGCGCTTGCGCTTGCTCGAATCGCCGGCGGGGACGGTGCCGTCCGGCGGGCTGCGCGTCCCGGGAGTCCGCCCGTTGCCGAAGATGCTGAGCGGTCGGCCCATCATGTCGCGCAGCTGGGTGGCGATGTTCCTCGGGATGTCGAAGATGCTCGGCGGAGTCGCCGTCGTCGGTTCGGGTTCGACGACACCCGGTTGGCTGCCGGCCGGCGGACCAACGGGTTCGTCGGTCCCCGGGCCGTCGCCGGTGTCACCCGGAACGGCGACCGCGACGCCTGCCCCGGCGCCAGCGATCAGCAACGCGGCAAGAAGCGCACCGATCGAAGGCAAGACGCGCAGGACAGGGTTCGGCACAACCCCCCCTCGTTTCAGCAAAATCAAAACGTGTCAGCTGGTCAACCACGTTTACCCCATTCTCTCACAGGAATCGGCAGGCACGCAGAAGAATTAAGTTCCCGGCGGGCGGCTCGCTGAATCGGCGACTGTTGCGGCGGTAGGGTGCGGACGTGGTATCCGATGACTTGCGCGACCACGGTGACCCTGGCGACGCTCCGTCGATCCCACCGCCGTTGGTCCCGCCTTCCGACACGACCCGGCCCTCGGCCGCCGAGGAGGCGCGCACCATCGCCGCGTCGACCAACAGCGGGACCCTGGCAACGCTGACGACGGCAGGCGACCCGTGGGCGTCGTTCGTGGCCTACGGACTGCTGGGCGGCGCACCCGTGCTGTGCGTCTCCAACCTGGCCGAGCACGGCCGCAACCTGACCGGGGATCCCAGAGCCAGCATCGCGATCGTCGCGGCGGCCATCGACAGCGATCCCCTCGCCAACTCGCGGATCACGCTGTCCGGTGTCGCGGAGAAGCCCACCGGCGACGAACTCGCCGCCGCACGCCAGGCGCACCTGGACGCCGTGCCCGCTGCGAAGTACTACGTCGACTACAGCGACTTCACGCTGTGGGTGCTGCGCGTGGACCGGGTCCGCTGGGTCGGCGGCTACGGTCGCATGGACTCGGCCACCGGCGCCGACTACGCGGCCGCCGAGCCCGATCCGGTCCAGCCGATCGCCGCGGGCGCCATCGAGCACCTCAACGCCGACAACGCCGAGGCACTGACCGCGATGAGCAAGACACTCGGCGGCTATCCCGACACCATCGCTGCTACGTGTACGGGCGCTGACCGCTATGGGCTCGACCTCAAGATCACCACGGCACGCGGGGTGGCCTACCCCCGCGTGGGTTACGCCGAGCGGATCGATTCCCAAGACCAGTTCCGCTCGGCCACGGCGGAACTGACGCGACGGGCGCGCCAGGGCTGACCTGCAATACGATCATTGCGTGTCCGACCGTCCCGAAACCTGGCAAGCCGCCTTCGAGCTGATCCGCACCCGCGGCCACGAGCGCCGCGAGGAACCCTTCAGGCTGGTCAGCGGTCAGCTCAGTCACGACTACATCGACGGCAAGTACGCCATCGACACCGGTGAGCGCCTCGCCGTCGTCAGCCGGGCCGTCGCCGACCTCGCCACCCAGACCGGTATCGAGTTCGACGCCGTCGGCGGCCTCACCATGGGCGCCGACCCGCTCGCGCACGGTATTGCCATGGTCACGGGCAAGGCCTGGTTCTCGGTCCGCAAGGAACAGAAGCAACGCGGCCGTGAACAGTGGATCGAGGGCACGCGCCTCCAGCAGGGCACGCGCGTCCTGCTGGTCGACGACGTGATCAGCACCGGCGGCTCCACCGAGATCGCCTTCGACCGCGTGGTTGCGGCGGGAGCCGTCGTCAGCGGCGTCATCCCGATGGTCGACCGAGGTGACGTCGCCGCTGGAAGGTTCGCCCGCCGCAACGTGCCGTTCGCCGCACTCGTCACCTACCGCGATCTAGGCATCGATCCCGTCAAGGACGTCTGAGCGCGCACGCACCCGTGGAGTGCACTGGACGCACTAGTGGTCCGTGTTTGAAGTTGATTGACGGTTGGCCTTCTTGAGGATTTCATCGGAGGTCTTGGTCCACACGAACGGGTGGGAGCGTTTGTTCCAGCCGGTGATGAAGGTGCGGATGGCCGTCGTCAGTTCGCGGACGTTGCCGAAGGTGCCGCGGTGGATGGCCTGTCGTTCGATGATGCCGAACCATACTTCGACGAGATTGAGCCAGGACGCCGACGTCGGGGTGAAATGCACTTGGATGAGCGGATTGTCGGCGAGCCACTGGCGGACTTCGACGCGTTTGTGGGCGGCGTAGTTGTCCATCACCAGATGCAGTTCCTGGTCGGGATACGCGCGCGCGACGTGTTTGAGGAAGCGCAGGAACTCCTGATGCCGGTGGCGGTCCTGACAGATCCCGGTGACCTTGCCGGTGGCCACCTCCAAAGCGGCGAATAGCGTGGTGGTGCCGTGGCGTACGTAGTCATGGGTGCGACGCTCGGGCAGGCCGGGTTGCATCGGCAACATCGGCTGGGTGCGATCGAGTGCCTGTATTTGGCTCTTCTCGTCCACGCACAGCACGATGGCGTTCTCCGGCGGATCGAGGTAGAGCCCGACGACGTCGGTGACCTTGGCGACCAACTCCGGGTCGGTGGAGAACTTGAACGTCTCCGACCGCCACGGCTGAACCCCGTATTCACGCCACGCCTTGGCAACCGCAGAGAAGCTGATCTTCAGATGCTTGGCCAGCAGACGCGAACTCCAATGCGTAACACCAAGTTTGGCAGGAGGCGGAGCCAACGTGGCCGCCACGATCTCGCGATGATCGAGATCCCGGGGCCGACCCGAACGCGGCCGGTCGACCAAGCCCGCCATCCCGGACTGTTCGTACCGTGCTCGCCAACCGATCACCGTCGGGCGCGACACCCCGGCGCGCTCGGCAATCTCAGTGTTGGACACACCGTCAGCGGCCAACAACACGATCCGCGCTCGCTGCGCGGATCCCGCCATCACCGTCGAGGACCGCGTCAACGACATCAGCGTCTCCCGATCACCGTCGCGCAATGCCAGCGGTGCAATTCGCATGCACAATTATCCCACCGAATCATTGTCAAATAACTTTAGACACGCGGCACTAGCACGGGAAACAACGACCATCGACTACGCACGCCTTGCAGATCTACTTAATCCGCGATGGTCGAGGCGCGTCCCGGACTACGACTTTCCGTATGGGGATGCCTTCACGACCGGA
>NZ_JAVROT010000162.1:0-9549 GCF_032162605.1 Mycobacterium sp.
CTCCGCCGCGGTGAGCGCGGCGGAGCGCGCCGAAATCGCTTAGAGGGAGTCGACGAACAGGCGGTGCACGCGTCGGTCACCGGTCATCTCGGGGTGGAACGCGGTCGCCAACGTCCGCCCCTGCCGCACCGCGACGGGATGTCCCGCGGCGCGCGCCAACACCTCGACCGACGGCCCCACCCGCTCGACCCACGGCGCACGGATGAACACTGCGTGCATCGGCGCCTCGAGTCCGTCGAATGCGATGTCGCCCTCGAACGAGTCGACCTGGCGACCGAAGGCATTGCGCCGCACGGTCATGTCGATCCCCCCGAGCGGCAGCGCCTCCCTGCCGGGCACGCCTGCGTCGGCGATCTCGGTGGCCAGCAGGATCATCCCCGCACACGATCCATAGGCGGGCATGCCGTCGGCCAGTCGGGCCCGCAGCGGCTCGAGCAGTTCGAATTCGCGCAGCAGCTTGCTCATCGCCGTCGACTCCCCGCCGGGTATCACCAGGGCGTCGACGGAGTCCAACTCGCTAAGCCGCCGCACCGTGATCGCCTCGGCGCCTGCCTCCACTAGAGCTGCCAGGTGTTCTCGCGTGTCTCCCTGCAGCGCAAGGACTCCCACGCGCGCGGTCACTTGGCGGGCGCGGTGAAGTCGCGCTGGTAGCGGGTCAACCCCTCCTGCACCACCGCCGCGACCATCTCGCCGTACTGGTTGAAGAGCTTGCCCTCCGTCAGCGATCGTCCGCCACAGGCCGACGGCGAGGACTGGTCGTACAGCAGCCACTCGTCGGCGCGGAACGGGCGCATGAACCACATCGCATGGTCCAGCGACGCGACCATCAGGTGTTTGCGCTCGTCGGGGTGATTCACCTGCGCAGAGCCAAGCAGCGTCAAGTCGCTCAGATAGGCCAGCGCGCAGATGTGCAGCACCGGGTCGTCGGGCAGCGGATCGGTGTGCCGGAACCACACCTGCTGTTGGGATGCCTTGCCGGGCAACAGTGCCACCGCGTCGCGGGGCACGATGCGGACATCCCACTCCGCGAACTGGGCGAACCCGGCGTCGTCGAACGCGCCACCGGAACGAAAGCTCGGCAGGTCGTCGGGTGGCGGCGCCTTCGGCATGGCGTCCTGGTGTTCGATCCCGCTCTGGTCGGTCTGAAACGACGCCGACATGGAGAAGATGGTCTCGCCGTGCTGGACCGCGTTGACCCGCCGCGTGGCGAAGGATCCGCCGTCGCGCAGCCGTTCGACCAGATAGACGGTCGGCGCCCTGGCGTCACCGGGCCGCAGGAAGTACCCATGCAGGGAATGCACTTGATAGCGCGGGTCCACCGTGCGAACGGCCGACACCAGCGACTGGCCTGCGACGTGACCGCCGAACGTGCGCTGCAGAAAGCCGGACTCCGGGCTGAACACACCGCCCCGATAGATGTTGACCTCGAGCTGCTCCAGTCCGAGGATCTCTTCGATCGACATACGGTTATTTCGACTCTTCGTGCAAGCGACTCATCGAAACCGACTACCAGCCGCGTTCGGCGAGCCGGTGAGGCTGCGCGATGTCCTCCACGTTGATGCCGACCATGGCCTCCCCCAGCCCGCGCGACACCTTGGCCAGCACGTCCGGGTCATCGTAGAAGGTGGTGGCCTTCACGATGGCCGCCGCACGCGCCGCCGGATCGCCGGACTTGAAGATGCCCGAACCGACGAAGACGCCCTCGGCGCCGAGCTGCATCATCATCGCGGCGTCGGCGGGAGTGGCGATGCCACCGGCGGTGAACAGCGTGACCGGCAGCTTGCCCGCCCGCGCCACCTCGACCACCAGGTCGTACGGGGCCTGCAGTTCCTTTGCCGCGACGAACAATTCGTCCTCGGACAACGAGCCGAGCCGACGGATCTCGCCGCCGATCTCGCGCATGTGCGTGGTCGCGTTCGACACGTCACCGGTGCCCGCCTCACCCTTGGAGCGGATCATCGCCGCGCCCTCGGTCAGGCGCCGCAGTGCCTCACCGAGATTGGTGGCGCCGCAGACGAACGGCACGGTGAACTTCCACTTGTCGATGTGGTTGGCGTAGTCGGCAGGCGTGAGCACTTCGGACTCGTCGACGTAGTCGACACCGAGGCTCTGCAGGATCTGCGCCTCGACGAAGTGACCGATCCGCGCCTTGGCCATCACCGGAATCGTGACCGCGGCGATGATGCCCTCGATCATGTCGGGGTCGCTCATCCGTGAGACGCCACCCTGGGCGCGGATGTCCGCCGGGACGCGTTCGAGTGCCATGACCGCAACGGCCCCGGCGCCCTCGGCGATGCGAGCCTGCTCGGGTGTGACGACGTCCATGATGACGCCGCCCTTGAGCATCTCGGCCATCCCACGCTTCACACGGGCGGTGCCAGTCTGCGAAGTATCAGCGGATTGCACGGCTATCTCCTCCAAATTGGTACCGAACCAGTCTAGTTGCCCCGCCAAATCGGTTTGAATCCGCAGTTCATCGAATGGACTGCAACGCCCGCGCCGACCCGCTCGACCCAGGTGCGACGATGGCGTTGGCCTCGGTGAGGAGCTCGCCGAGCTGCAGCGGGTACACCATCTCACCGCAGCCCACCAATTCGCCGATCGTCGCCTCGTCACACCAGCGGTGCCCATGGATGGTCCGGCGTTCCAGCGGCGTGTATCCGGCCGTCGACGGCTCAAAACGCAGGGTGCGGTAGACGAAGAACATCTCCTCGCTGCGGATCACCGAGCCGTTGAAGTCGAACACCGCGTCACGCCGCCACACCGGGCCCACCAGGTCGGCGGGACTGACACGCAAACCCGTCTCCTCGGCGAGTTCGCGGACGGCCGCGTCGGGAAGCGTCTCGCCGGGTTCAACGGCGCCGCCGACCGTGAACCACCACCGCGGCGCGGACTCCGTCGCCGGGTCCGAGCCACAGAACAACAACACGAAACCCAACTCGTCGAGGAGCACGATGCGGGCGGACGTGCGCTTGTACACCTGGCCGGAAGAACGCTGTGCGGCCCGTTCGGCAATCTCGAAATAGGTTGGCATGGCCGCGGTTCCGCCGAGTCGGAGCCACCGCACCAGCGGTCGCTCGCGCAGCGCGAGGGTGTCGCGCACGGCGTCGTTGTGAAAGCGCCGCCCCAGCAACACACGCGCCTCGGCATCCGCCATCTCCGCGACCAGCGCAACGGGCAACGACGCGGGATCGACCGACGCGAGCGCCGCCGACAACTCGTTCTCAGCGGATTCGCGCGCGTTGCGCGGGGCACGCTCGGCGGCATCGGCCAGGCTCGCCAGTTGTCTGCCCGCGGCAGCATTGCCGTAGGCGTCGGTGGCGACGGCACGGGCGACGACGGCTCGGCGGGCCAGTATCCCGTCGAGTGCCTGCCAGGAGAGGTCGTAGCGGACGTGCAGACGGTCCAGTCGATTGGCCGTCTGGAAGGCCCAGACACCGCCGACCAGAAGCACCGCCGCAAGAAGCGCGAGCGCGATGACCACGATCCACGTGATCACGCCATCTCCCCCGTCGACCCCCGGCTGGTCGCTTCACTCCTGGCCGCCCGCCTGCTCTCCCCGGTCGCTTCGCTCCTGCCCGCCCGCCTGCTCTCCCCGGTCGCTTCGCTCCTGCCCGCCGAACCCGCCACCCGCACCTTTGCGCCCGCCCCCGCGACCGTCTCGTAGACGCGCAAGATCTCCCGTGCCACCACCGACCAGTCGTACCTGCGCACCGCCTTGGTCCCGGCCACCACATATCGTTGCCGGGCGGCGTCGTCGGAGAGCACCTCGATCAATGCGGCAGCCAGTGCTGCCGAGTCGTCGACCGGCACCAGGCGCCCTGCGGAGCCGTCTTCGAGCACGCGACGGAACGCATCGAGATCGCTCGCCACCACCGCCGTACCCGCTGCCATCGCCTCCACGAGTACGATGCCGAAGCTCTCCCCGCCGGTGTTGGGCGCGCAGTACACATCGACGCTTCTCATGGCGGACGCCTTCTCGGCGTTGTTCACCAGGCCGAGGAATCGCAGGTGGCCGCCCAGGTCTCCCGCCTCCTCCTGCAACTCCTCCTCGACACCGCGTCCGACGACGAGGACCTCGACGTCGGGGACGGCCTCGACGAGTCGGGGCAGCGCGCCCAAGAGGACGGCCATGCCCTTGCGCGGCTCGTCGAAGCGCCCGAGGAACAACACCGACCGCCCGGGTCGCGGGTAGCCATCGAGCTTGCCTGCCGAGGAGAACGACTCGACGTCGAGGCCGTTGGGGATCTCCACCGCGTCGGATCCCAGCGCCTCCATCTGCCAGCGCCTGGCGAGGTCGGACACCGCGATGCGGCCGACGATCTTCTCGTGCCAGGGCCGGAGAATGCCCTGAAAGACACTGAGCGTCAACGACTTCGTGGTCGACGTGTGAAACGTCGCCACGATGGGCCCCTCGGCGATCATCAACGCCAGCATCGAGAGGCTCGGGGCGTTGGGCTCGTGCAGGTGAAGGACGTCGAAGTCGCCGTCGAACAGCCACTTCTTGACCTTGCGATGGGTGGCCGGGCCGAACCGGAGTCGCGCCACGGAACCGTTGTACGGGATCGGCACGGCCTTGCCGCCAGAGACGACGTAGTCGGGCAGGTCCGCCTCCGGTGACGTCGGCGCCAGCACGCTGACGTGGTGCCCATAGCTGCGCATCACCTCGGCGAGTTGCAGTACGTGGGCCTGGACGCCGCCGGGCACGTCGAACGAGTAGGGGCAGACCATTCCGATGCGCATCAGGTCTCCCCGGCGCCTGTGATCCGGGCGCGGCGCTCGTCGGAAAGGTCGGCAATCCACTGGGGTTGCAGCATGTGCCAGTCGGCGGGATGCGCGGCGATGTTCGTGGTAAACCGGTCGGCCAGCGCCTGCGTGATCACGCCGACGTCGCTCGACGAGAGATCCAGAGGCGGACTGATGTGCGTTGCCGCCACGTCGGGTTCGTAGTACGAGTGCACGGGCAGCAGTACCGCACCGGTCGCCAGCGCCAACTTGGCGGGCCCGGCGGGCAGCATCGTCGGCTCGCCGAACAGGTCAACGCGCACACCGGAGGTGGTCAGGTCGCGATCGGACATCAGGCAAACGAGTCCGTTTCCGCGGAGTCGATCCTTGAGAATCTCGAATGCGGGCCGGGCGCCACCGGTGAGCGGCAGCACCTCGAAGCCCAGACTCTCCCGGTAGTCCAGGAATCGCTTGTACAACGACTCGGGCTTGAGTCGTTCGGCAACGGTGGTAAACCGTCCGTGGGTGTTGGTGAGCCACACCCCCGACATGTCCCAATTGCCGCTGTGCGGCAGCGACAAAATCGCGCCCCGGCCTGCGTCGAGCGCTGCCGCAATGTGCTCGCCGCCGAGTGCCGTCTCGTCCAGCCGGCGGGCCAGGACCCGATGGTTCATCGACGGCAACCGGAATGCCTCTCGCCAATATCGCGCGTAAGAGGCCAGCGAAGCATGGATCAGGCTGCTCGGCACCTCGGCGGCGGGCACGCCGATCACCCGCGCGAGGTTCTTGCGCAGCTGCTCTGGGCCACGACCGCGCGAGGCGTACAGCGCGCCTGCCTCGAAGGCGTTGCGGGCGGCGAACTCTGGCATCGCACGCACCACCCGCCAGCCTGCGGCGTAACCCAGGTCGCTCAGCTGACCGCCGAGGGGCACCCGGAACCCCTGCACGCTCGGCAGACCCGCCGACGGCGTGCTCACGGCTCGCTCGCTTCCTCTTCGGAACCGTTGGGTGGCGCAGGCTTGGTGTGCATCGGCTCGATCGCACCCGGCGACGTGCGCACGGAGTGCAGCCGCTGACCCAGCGTGATCAGGCTCGCCACGGCCAACGCCCACATCGCCACTGGCAGCAACCAGGGCACGTGCAGGAACGAAACACCGGACAGACCGGCGCCGGCCAGGACGATGATCAACCTCTCCGGCCGTTCGATGATGCCGCCGTCACCCTTGAGCCCGTTGGCCTCGGCCCTGGCCTTGATGTACGAGATCACCTGCGAAGTGACGAGCGAGATCATCGTCGCCACCGCCAGCGAGGCGCTGTGGATGCCGAACGCGGCCCACCACAGCAGGCCGCAGAAGATCGCGCCGTCGCCTATCCGGTCGCAGGTGGCGTCCAACACGCCCCCGAAGGGGGTGCTGAAGCCGCGTTCGCGCGCCATCGCCCCGTCGAGCATGTCGGCGAGGACGAAGACGAACACTGCGAACGCGCCCCACCAGAGTTGCCCGATCGGGAACAGCGTGAGTGCCGCGATGACGGTGCCCGCGGTCCCGATGATGGTGATGCTGTCGGGCGTGAGTCCCATCCGCAGCGACGCCTTGGCCACCGGTCGACTAAGCTTTGCGTAGGCCGCCCTGGTCAACAGGTAGAAGTCGCTCACGCCTGCGCCGCCCACTCGTCTGCCAACAGCTGCCGAGTGTCCCGCAACAGCTGAGGGATGACCTTCGAGTCGCCGATGATGGTGATGAAGTTCGCGTCGCCGCCCCAGCGCGGCACGACGTGCATGTGCAGGTGCTCGGCGAGGCTGCCGCCTGCCGAATGCCCCAGGTTTAGTCCGACGTTGAAGCCGTGGGGCTTGGAGATGGCCTTGATGACGCGGATCGACTTCTGGGCGAAGGTCATCAGTTCGGCGCTCTCGGCATCGGTGAGGTCTTCGAGCTCCGAGACCCTGCGGTACGGCACCACCATCAGATGGCCGGGGTTGTACGGATACAGGTTCAACACGGCGTAGACCAGTTCACCGCGGGCGACCACCAACCCGTCCTCGTCCGACATCGCCGGAATGTCGCTGAACGGCTCCGACGACGACGCCGAGGTACCTGGCACCGCCTCGGCGATGTAGTTCATTCGGTGCGGCGTCCACAGCCTCTGCAGGTGATCCGGATCGCCGACTCCGCGGTCCGTGATCGTGTTTTCCGGGTCCACTGTCACACCGTGACCAGTTCGGCTGTGGGAGCGGCATTCTCGCGCCGGGCAATCCAATCGACGATGGCGCCGACAGCATCGTCTCGCGAGACTCCGTTGATCTGGGAGCGGTCGCCGAACCGGAAGCTGACCGCGCCCGCTTCGACGTCACGGTCACCCGCCAGCAGCATGAACGGCACCTTCTGGTTGGTCTGGGTCACGATCTTCTTGGCCATCCGGTCGTCAGTGGCATCGACTTCGACGCGCACGCCCCTGGCCTTCAGTTGCGCGGCGACGTCCTCGAGGTACGCGACGTGCGACTCGGCGACCGGGATGCCGACCACCTGAACCGGCGCGAGCCACGCGGGGAACGCCCCCGCGTAGTGCTCGGTGAGGATGCCGAAGAACCGCTCGATCGACCCGAACAGCGCGCGGTGGATCATCACCGGTCGCTGACGGCTGCCGTCGGCCGCGGTGTACTCGAGGTTGAATCGGTCGGGGAAGTTGAAGTCCAGTTGGATCGTCGACATCTGCCAGCTGCGGCCGAGTGCATCCCTGGCCTGCACTGAGATCTTCGGCCCGTAGAACGCCGCGCCGCCCGGGTCGGGCACCAGCTCGAGACCCGAGGCCTCTGCGACCTCGGCGAGCGTGCCGGTCGCCTCCGCCCAGAGTTCGTCGGAGCCGACGGACTTCTTGGGGTCCTTGGTGGACAGTTCGAGGTAGAAGTCGTCCAGCCCGTAGTCGCCGAGCAGTTCGAGGATGAACTGCAGCAGGGACGTCAGCTCGTGGCGCATCTGGCCGCGGGTGCAGAAGATGTGCGCGTCGTCCATCGTGAGGCCACGGACGCGGGTCAGGCCGTGCACGACGCCAGACTTCTCGTAGCGATAGACCGAGCCGAACTCGAATGCGCGCAAGGGTAATTCGCGATAGGACCGGCCACGTGCCCGGAAGATCAGGCAGTGCATCGGACAGTTCATCGGCTTCAGGTAGTAATCCTGGCCGGGCTTGCGCACCGTGCCGTCCTCGTCGTACTCCGCGTCGATGTGCATTGGCGGGAACATCCCGTCGGCGTACCAGTCCAGATGCCCGGACGTGTGGAACAGCTGCGCCTTGGTGATGTGCGGGGTGTTGACGAACTCGTAGCCGGCCTCGATGTGCTTGCGACGCGAGTAGTCCTCCAGCTCGCGCCGGATGATGCCGCCCTTGGGGTGGAAGACCGGTAGGCCCGAACCGATTTCGTCGGGGAAGCTGAACAGGTCCAGCTCGGCGCCGAGCTTGCGGTGGTCGCGGCGCTGCGCTTCCTCGATCAGTTCGAGGTGGCGGTCGAGTGCCTCCTGCGACTCCCACGCGGTGCCGTAGACACGCTGCAGACTGGCGTTGTCCTGATCTCCGCGCCAATAGGCGGCCGAGCTTCGGGTCAGCCTGAAGGCCGGAATGTAGCGGGTGGTCGGAATGTGTGGACCCCGACACAGGTCACCCCAGATCCGTTCACGCGTACGCGGATTGAGATTGTCGTAAGCCGTCAGTTCGTCGTTGGAGCCAGGGGGTCCGACCTCCATGACATCAGGATCGCCTGACTTGTCGTCGACGAGTTCGAGCTTGTAGGGCTCGTTCGCCAACTCTTCGAGAGCCTGATCCTTGGAGTCATACACGCGACGGTCGAACAACTGACCGTCCTTGACGATCTGGCGCATCCGCTTCTCCAGCGCGGCCAGATCCTCCGGTGTGAATGCGCGTGGCACGTCGAAGTCGTAGTAGAAGCCGTCGGTGATGGGCGGGCCGATGCCGAGTTTCGCCGCGGGGAACAGGCCCTGGACCGCCTGGGCCAGCACGTGCGCCGCCGAGTGGCGGATGACGCTGCGGCCGGCCTCGGTGTCGGCCGCGACGGGGGTCACCTCGACGTCCGCGTCGGGCACCCAGGAGAGGTCCCGCAGGTCGCCGTCGGCGTCGCGCACGACGACGATCGCATCCGGCGCTCCCCGGCTCGGCAGTCCGGCGTCACGAACCGCCGCGCCCGCGGTGGTCCCGGCAGCGACCCGGATCGGGGCTGCGGGGGCGGGGCTGGCGGCGGCGCTCATCGGTGGATCTCCTCATCGAGGGTGCGGGTGCGGGGAACGCGACCATGCTATCGGTGAGGGTGGCTAGGAACCCAGGCCGATGGGACTCTTCAACCACGGCTGCTCGATGCCGACGAGGCCAGCGGCGAAGCTGAGCGCCCCCAGCAGCCACAGCGTCGCGACCACGACCGCCGCGGTGAGGACGAAACCAAGTGCCTTCACCCACAGGCCTTGGGCCTTGAACCAGTCCATCACCCTGTCGTAGCGCTCACGTGTGTACTTCAGCAGCCGGTGCGCCCACTCGAATTCCGTGGCCAGGATCGCCAGACCGACGAAGACGATCGCCCAGCCGGGTCCCGGGTACGGAATCGCGAGGATCCCGAGACCGAGCACCGCGAGACCGACGACCCCGATGACGATGCGGTAGGTCAAGTCGGCCGTCGGCCGCTCGCGCAGTTGGTCGCGCCGCCGTGCCCATCGGCGCTTGAGGTCGCTCGCCGTGCTCATGGCTCAGCTCCCACTCGCTCCGGTCCTCGCTCGTCCCTCGCTGCGATCCTCACTCGCGATCGCCTTCGGTGCTCATGGCTCA
>NZ_JAVROT010000163.1:0-8640 GCF_032162605.1 Mycobacterium sp.
CGACTGCGTAGACGGTGTGTTTGGGTTTGGGCACGAGATCCACCTCGACCGCGGTGGCGATCGCGAGGGTGCCCTCGCTCCCCACTATGAAACGCGCCAGGTCGAACGGCGTCTCGGGATCGGCCAGCCGGTCGAGGCGGTACCCGCAGGCGCGCCGCCAGAACGGCGGAAAGCCGGTGGCGATCGCATCCCTGTTCTTGTCGACGATCGCCGGTAGCTCGCGGTACAGGGACCCTTCCAGGGTCGGAACGCTCGCCCGCCGGTGGCGTTCGATGCCGTCGACCGGCGCGAAACGCGCGATGGATCCGTCCGAGAGCACGACGTCGACCGCGCGGACGTGGTCGATGGTCATGCCGAATCTCAGCGACCCGCTGCCTGCCGAGTTGTTGCCGAGCATGCCGCCGATCGTGGCGCGGTTGCTCGTGGACGTGTCCGGCCCGAACATCAGGCCGAACGGTGCGGCGGCACCGTTGAGTTCGTCCTGCACGACGCCGACCTCGACGCGGGCGATCCGCCGCTGCGGGTCCAACTCCAGGATTGACGTCATGTGCCGCGAGAAGTCCACCACGATCCCCGCCCCGATCGTCTGCCCGGCCAGGCTCGTGCCCGCCCCGCGCGGGGTGACCGCGACACCGTAGGCCGCGGCGATCCGCACGGTGGCCGCCACGTCGTCAGCGTGCCGCGGGAAGACAACGCACAGCGGCGTTATCGAATACATGCTCGCGTCGCGGGAGAACATGTGTCGCGAATACTCGTCGAACTGCACCTCACCGTCGAGTTCACGCTCGAGACGTTGGGTGAGACCTTGCGGCAGTTCGGATTCCGTGCTGTGAGCTCGCTCGTCGCTGAGCGTCATCGTCAGCCCCTTCCGTTCGCGCAGGCCCTGTTCACTTCTCCAGGACTTCGAGCGCAGCGAGCACACCGTCCTGCTTGATCGGCACGCCGGCCAAATTCAGTCCCATCTGCACACCGCCGAGTGTGCCGACGAGCATGAGGTCGTTGAAGTCACCGAGATGCCCGATACGGAAGACCCTGCCCGCCAACTTGGCCAGGCCGGTGCCCAACGACATGTCGAACTTGTCGAGGATCACCGCGCGGATCTGGTCAGCGTTCACGTCCTCGGGCACCAGGACTGCGGTGAGTGAACCCGAATGTTCGCGCTCGTCGAGGCACAGCACCTCCAGACCCCAGGCGCGGACCGCGGCGCGGGTCGCGCCCGCGTGGCGCTGATGGCGCGCGAACACGTTCGGCAACCCCTCATCGTCCAGCATGCGCAGCGCCACCTTCAGCCCGTAGAGCATGTTCGTCGCAGGCGTGTAGGGCCAGAAGCCGTTGGCGTTCGCGGCCAGGATCGGCTCCCAGTCCCAAAAGGATTTCGCCAGCTTTGAGGTCTTGCGCGCTTCGAGTGCCTTGTCGGACACGGCGTTGAAGCTCAGCCCCGGTGGGAGCATCAAGCCCTTCTGCGACCCGGCGACGGTCACGTCCACCTTCCACTCGTCGTGGCGGTAGTCGATCGAGCCGAGCGAGGAGATGGTGTCGACGAGCAGGAGGGCCGGGTGACCGGCGTCGTCCATGGCCCGGCGAACTTCACCGATCCGGCTGGTGACACCGGTGGAGGTTTCGTTGTGGACGCAACACACCGCCTTGATCTGGTGGCCGGTGTCGGCCTCCAGCTTTTCGGCCACCAAGCCCGGATCCACGCCGTGGCGCCAGTCACCGGGAACGAAGTCGATGACAAGACCGAGCGCGTCGGCCATCTCGCGCCACAGGGTCGCGAAGTGCCCGGTCTCGAAGCACAGCACCTTGTCACCGGGGCTGAGGGTGTTTACCAGCGCCGCCTCCCATGCTCCGGTGCCAGAGGCCGGGTAAATGATCACCGGGTTCGTCGTACCGAAGACAGGCTTGATCGCTTCGAGGAGGTGCTCGCCCAGCGCCTGGAACTCCGGGCCGCGGTGATCGATAGTCGCGGCCGATATCGCGCGAAGGACCTCGTCAGGGCAGTTCGTGGGGCCGGGGATCTGCAAAAAGTGGCGACCCATCGGGGTTCCTTTCGTTCGGGCGTGGCAGCGCAGCGACTCGACCATCGCATGCCATTATCCACAATGCGGAAACTTTCTGTCGTAATTCGATACTAGACCGGCGATCGGTTTGGCGTCCAGCCTGGACTGGAATCCTCGTGCGGCCGCACCACTCCGAATGATGTTCAACCACACCCAGCAGACGGCTGAGGGTGCGGCAAGGCATATGACCCCTTGACGAGACGTGCGTCACGGGTGCACGCTCTTAGTCGCTCGGAATGAAACTTCCGCTATACGGAAAAGTGTTACGGGCGCTGCTTGCCCGCTGCCCCATCACAAAACTTGGAGGAGACCAGGTGTCGCACGAACTGTTATCGATTTTGGTACTCGCGGGGGTGTTTCTCATCGCCACGGTACTGCCGGTGCACATGGGAGCGCTGGCCCTGGTCGCGACGTACATCGTGAGTACGTACGTACTCGGGGAGGACATGGACACCATCCTGGGCGGTTTCCCCGCCGACCTCTTCATGATCCTGGTCGGCGTCACGTACCTGTTCGCACTGGCCACGGATAATGGAACTGTCGACTGGATCGTGGCTCGAGCAGTTCGGTCGGTCGGCGGCCGAATCGTGCTGATCCCCTGGGTGATGTTCGGGGTGACTGCTGCGCTGACCGCTGTCGGTGCCGTCGTCCCGGCAGCGGTCGCGATCATCGCGCCGATCGCGATGGGGTTCGCCAGACGCTACAACATCCGCCCGGTGTTGATGGGCCTGATGGTGATCAACGGAGCCAGTGCAGGGGGTTTCTCGCCGCTCAGCATCTTCGGCAGCATCGTCAACGGCGTGGTCACCCGCAACAACCTGCCTAGCAACCCGGTGCTGCTGTTTGTGTCCTCGGCCGCCTTCAACATCGTCCTGGGTCTGATCGTCTTCGTACTCTTCGGCGGCCGGAGCCTGCTCGGCAAGGTCGACAAGGGCGACGGCATCGCGACCGGCGGCACCACCCCCGCAGACGGCGGCACCACCCCCGCGGACGGCGGGATCGGCGCCGGTGGCGGTTCCCATCAACCGGAATTGATCGCGACCCACGGATCGCACACCAGCCGTGCCGACACCACCGCCGTGCAGACCACCCCTGTCCCCGGCGGCGCCGCCGTGGCCACCGACATCGCCCTGGACCGCAGTCGCTGGATCACCCTGATCGGCATCGCCGCACTTGCCGTCGCGGTCCTGTTCTTCAACCAGGACGTCGCCTTCACGTCGCTGCTCGTCGCCGTCGTGATCTCGCTGTTCTCACCGAGCATCAACAAGGGCGCGATCAGCAAGATCGCCTGGCCGACCGTGCTGCTGATCTGCGGCATCGTGACCTACGTGGCGATGATGCAGCGAGTCGGCACCATCGACTGGCTCGGCAATGGTGTCGCGCACCTCGGCGCGCCTTTGGTGTCAGCCATCCTGATTTGCTTCATCGCCGCTCTGGTGTCCGCGTTCGCGTCCACCACCGGCATCCTCGGTGCACTCATCCCGATGGCCGTACCGTTCCTGCTCACCGGCCAGGTCGGCGCGGTGGGCATGGTCATCGCGCTCTCCATTTCAGCCTCGGTAGTCGACTCCAGCCCGTTCTCCACCTCCGGTGCCCTTGTGGTGGCCAACTCGGCGGAAGATCAGCGCGACAAGGTATTCCGTCAGCTCGTCAGATGGGGATTCTCAATGGTTGTTATAGCCCCGATCGCTACCTGGCTGATCTTCGTCCTGCCCGGCTGGGGCTGACTTCTGCGCTTGATGCCCTGCCCCGTTCTCGCCGGTCGAGAACGGGGCAAGGTTGTCTTCGAACCACAACTCGACGCGGCCGGTCAGGATCGGAGCGGGGCGGGGCGACCAACTGCGGCCGGGCCGGCCGCCTCGGTCGGACCCTGCCCGCCGCGCTCGGAGTGGTCGCCGCCGACCCGACGGCCACAGTCGTGGGTCCGGTGACCCCCGTCGGCTACTGAGCGGTGTCCCGTTCGAACTCCGCACTCAACTCTGCGGCCACGTGCTGCAGGATCGGTGCGATGCGGTCGGCGGCGTCGAGGGTCACCCTGGCCGCTGGACCGGACACCGAGATCGCGGTCAAGGTCGGCATGGCGGGCACCGGCACTGCGAAACATCGAACACCGACCTCTTGCTCATCCTCGTCGATCGTGTAACCCCGCTGCCGGCTCCGCTCCAGATCGGAGATGAGCGTCTCCATGTCGGTGATGGAATTGTCGGTGTAGGCCGGCATTCCGGTTCGCCCCACCAGCGATCGGACCGCGTCGTTCGGCATCTGCAGCAGTATCGCCTTTCCCACCCCCGTGCAATGCAGATACACGCGCCTTCCGACCTCGGTGAACATCCGCATCGTGTGCGCCGAGGGAACCTGGGCTACATACGCCGCCATACTTCCGTCTAGCACCGCCATGTTCGCGGTCTCACCGATCTGCTCGACCAGATGCGCAAGGTGCGGGCGTGACGAGGCCCCGAGGAGTCGCGTCGCGCTTTCCCCCAGCCGGATCAGTCGCGGTCCCAACGCGTAGCGCCGGGTGGGCAGCTGGCGCACATACCCCCTGCCGACCAGCGTGCGAATCAATCGGTGGATGGTCGGCACCGGCAACTCCGCGCGCTCGGCGAGTTCGCTTACCCCGATGGAGCCGCCGACCGTCGCCATGATCTCGAGGATGTCGAAGACTCGTTCGACTGATTGAACACCACCTACCGCCGATTTCCCCACTGTGTCCTCGCCCCCTCTTAATCCCGACCGCTGTACACTCTTCCATCACTCGGAAAATCTGATTCACCAGACGATAGCGGATGCAGTCCCTCGGCACCGGACGTGTTTCGGTGGTCTGCTTCGAGGTCTCGACTGCGCGCTAAAGTCCCACAACCCCGCTCTGCCACAGGTTGTCTCTACATACGCCCGACCAGATCGCCGCTTTCTCCTCGGCAATCTCAGCGATCACTCCTTGCGCGCCGTGGTGACCTCCCACAGTTGGCGGAACCACACCGCACCGTCGGCATTGCGGTGCGGGTGCATCCCGGTCCCCGCTTCCCCGGCCAGTTCGGTGTCGAAGGCCTCGCACACCAGTTCAGCAGCCGACGTGTCCGTCGCTGCCTGCTCCAACCACAGAAGCACCGGTCGGTCGATCTCCCGTTCCGCGACGTCGTCGACCACGAGTCCTTGCTCCTGCAGCCATCGACGCACTACACCCCGCGCCGGCATCCGAAGGTGAGATGGGTCGCGCAGCCGCTCGATCCGATCTTGCTGTTCGGCGATGCGCGGATCGGTCGAGGCCACGAGGTCCATCACCACCACCCGTCCGCCGGGACGACACACGCGCACCATCTCGGCCAGCGCCCGCCGGGGGTCGATCAGATGGTGCAGGACGAACCGGGCGAAGACGAGGGTGAACGCCGCATCGGCGAAGGGCAGGCTCGCGACCGCGCCGCGCACGAACTCGAGGTTGGTGAGCCGTTCGGACGCGGCATGTCGGCGGCCTTCTTCGATCATCGCCGGGGTGCTGTCGACGACGACGACACGAGCGACATCGTTGGCCAGAGCCCGGCTGACGATGCCGGTCCCGCCGGCCACGTCGAGCGCGATGTCGTCGATTCCGGGTGCCATATGGTCCAGCAGCCACGGCACACTCGAGGTGAAGGCGACGTTGAGCCTCGCGTCCTCGAACGTCGCCGCCTGCGGGGTGAACGCCGCTCGGATGCGTTCCTCGTGGGTCTCCGGCACCGTGCCACCATCCCAGACGTCGAAATCACCGCGGCCGTGCTCGAGCATAAAGCGGCCGCGACACCGGCCGGCAATCCAACCGGTGGCCACATGCGGAAGGACGTCGGGCGAAAGCCTTCCCGTCTGGAGTGGACTGTGTCGTACCGCGGCGGGCGCGTCGGGCTCGCCAGCTTGAACGACACTGCGATGAGCCCGGCAGAACTGCGCAGGATTTAGCGGTTGGCGTCATCGCTATCGCTCTGGGGCGATGATCTGTGTGTGCCGGTGGAGATCCTCTCGGACGAGCAGGCCCCGGGCCGGGCTGGTCGTGGTCCCGCTGTGCCGGATGGGCCGGAAACGTTCTTTGCTGCAGCTGATCCCGACCCGTTTCGTGCTCGGCTGGGTCCTCGTCGGCGGCGGTGATGCTCGCCGGGAGGTCGCGGCAGTCCCACGACGGATCGGGTACACGGCGTGCCCCCGGCCGCGCGGCGGCCTTGGTTGTCGGCGCGCTGCCCGCGTTCGCTTTCCCCGCGCCGTCGTGGTGGTGGCTGGCCTGGATCGGTTTGACGCCGCTCCTGCTAGTGGTGCGCGCCGCGCCGACGGCGCGGGAGGGCGGAATGCGGGCGTGGTGCGGTCTTTCCGGGTATGTGCTGGCCACGCAGTATTGGCTGCTACCCAGCGCCGGTCCGTTGCTAGCGGTGCTGGCCGTCGGACTCGCCGCGTTGTGGGTGCCGTGGGGGTGGGCCGCGCACCGCCTGCTGTCTGCCCCGGTCACACTCCGCGGGACGCTCGCCGCCGTGGCAGTATTGCCCAGCGCGTGGGTGATGGCCGAGGCGGTGCGGTCCTGGCATCATCTCGGTGGGCCGTGGGCTTTGCTGGGCGCGTCGCAGTGGAACCAGCCGGCCATGCTCGCCTCGGCCTCCCTCGGCGGGGTATGGATGACAAGTTTCCTGCTCGTTGCGGTCAACACCGCGATCGTCGGGGTGATTCTGCAGCGGGGTGTCCCCGGTCGGGTCATCACACTGGCGGTAGCGCTGGCGTGGGTGGGACTGGGCCCGGCGTGGTTCGTGCTGAGTCCGGCACCTCCGATCGGTTCGACGGTACGGGTGGCGTTGGTGCAGCCGGGCGACATCGCCGACTCCGTAGCCCGTCAGGCGGCCGGCGAAGCGCTCACCGCCACTCTGGCGGGCCAGCATCCGGACCTGGTCGTGTGGGGAGAGAGCAGCGTCGGAGTCGACCTCAGCAGCCATCCGGCCGCCATGGCAGACCTAATCGACCTATCCCGGCGGGTCGGCGCGGACCTCCTCGTCAACGTCGACGCACGCTCTCCGACAGCGGGAATCTACAAGTCGTCGGTCCTCATCGGACCCAACGGATCACTGGGCTCCTACCAGAAAACCCGGCTGGTGCCCTTCGGTGAGTACGTGCCCCTACGCCCGCTGCTCGGCTGGATCACCCGCTCCACCAAGGCCGCAGCCGAGGATCGGCGGCGCGGAAGCGAACAGGTGGTACTGCACGGACGCTCGATCGCCATCGGACCGTTGATCAGCTTCGAAGCGACCTTCTCCGACCTCCCGCGCAGGGAGGTGCAACTCGGCGCCCAGCTGCTGGTGTACCAGAGTTCCACGTCAACGTTCCAGGGAAGTTGGGCGCAGCCGCAGTTGGCCAGCCAGGTGGCGGTACACGCTGTCGAGGTGGGCCGCGCGGCGGTGCACACCGGGTTGTCCGGCGTCAGCGCGGCCTTCGACTCGCGGGGCCGGGAACTCGCCTGGTGCCCGTCCACCTATCGGGGCGTGATCGTGGTGGAGGTTCCGCTCGGATCGCGCACCACTGTGTACCAACGGCTGGGGGACTGGGTACTGGCGCTGGCCTTTTCGATCCTTGCGACCGCCGGCGTCATGGCGACACTGCGGTCCCGGGGTAACTGATTACCAGTATCCGATCATCCGGCCGGCCGCGACCGCTGTCACCCAGCTGACGAGCGAAACGCCACCCATGAGCGCCAGCTGCCGCGCCTCGGGGCGGTCAAGAGCACGGGTTGCGTGGGCCCTCCACGCCGCCGTGCGACCCAGCGCCACGGCGTTGACGAGTCCCGTCCAATTGCCGCGAATTTCACCAGCAGAAACGCGTTGTTCTGGTACTCCAGAGCATTGGACGCGAGCAGACAGACGCCGCCGGCTGCGGCGAGCGCGAAGCCTGCCATCGCCACGGGCGCGGTAGCGGTCGCAATCGCAATCGCTAGGAGCGGCGTGCGGCGCCACACCGCCAACAGCCTCAGATCGAGAATGAGCACGGCACCAAAGAGCGCCGCGACGCCGAGGATGTGAATCAGGTTGACGACGGGATAGCTCCACGGGCCGGAGCCGCGCATGAACATGCCGTCTCGTTCACTGCGTGCCTGGTGGCGGTGTAGACCGCCGATCCCTTGCGGTGGATCCGGCGCATGCGAAGCCTTATCGTATGGATTCGGTCGGACTGTGATTATGGTGTGCGAATGGTGACGAATGGCGACTGAGCAGATTGTGCGCCAGAGCCTCCACGAATCGCTCGTCGCTCCCCTTAGGGACATGATCGTGCGTGGTGAGCTTCGCGCCGGTGACAAGGTTCCCGAGGAGCAGCTCTGCGAGCGGTTCGGCGTGTCGCGCACGCCGATCCGCGAGGCGCTGAAGGTGCTCGCCGCCGAGGGCGTGCTGCAGATCCAGCCGCATCGCGGCGCGATCGTTGCGCGTATCACCGAAGATCAGATCAACCAGCTCTTTCCGATTATGGCCTCGCTCGAGCGACTGGCCGGTCGCCTCGCCTGCGCCGTGGCGACCGATGATGACGTCGCCCGTGCGCGTGCGCTGCACGACGAGATGGTGGCGCGGTACGCGGCTGGTGACGAAGC
>NZ_JAVROT010000164.1:0-2545 GCF_032162605.1 Mycobacterium sp.
AAGGCCAGCCGGAACGGAGGCATGTCACGAAATCCCATGCTGGTCAACTGAGCCCCTATCGAGAATTCGGAATGCCATAGGATTCAACGTACCGCGCGGGCCTGGCAACACCGCCGCACTTGCCTCGGATACATAGCAAATTGACCTGCCAGAGATAGCTACGAATGCAGTTCCACTTCTTCTCCATCCGACAGCCGACCGCCCACCCAGCCGATCTTGATCTGTACGCCTCACGACGAGTGCTGGTCCACCTCCGAAGCTCACCAGTCCAGTCTTGGGCGCCGCAGTAGCTTCAAGGAACGCCTGCGACGCCGGCGAGGGCGCGCGCTCGTACCTCAGTACTTGGTGCAACTGGTCAACATCTGCTGGAAGACGGGAAGGGCCTGATCCGCGCCCTGATTGTTCTTGATCTGGTTGAGCAGATTCACTCGCTGATCCCGCGACGAACCGAGGAACACCTGCAGGAATTTCTGGTTGGGCGGCGATTGATCTAAGTACTGCGCAGCCGTCGGATTCTCCGTGTGGACCGCAGTCATCGCCTGTTCGTAAGTACAGGTGGAATTGACCATCGGCCCGTAGTCGGGTTGAGCGGATGCCAACCCGACCCCAGCGGTCAACGACAACGCCAGGCCACCACCCGCGACGGCAAGTTTGGTCATCGACAGTTTCATCATGTGTCCCCTTCTGGTAACTGGTGTCACTGATTGCACAACTGTAATCATCCGGCTTGAACTCGGGGCGGGCACTACCAATATTTGGCTCAATTACCACCAATTCATCAGTCCTAAACCTGGCAACCGAGATTCACTAGAGCTATCGGTCAGCGTTTCGGGGCGTTACACCTGAATCCAGCGGGATGCATTTTGTGCGCTGTTCGATATTTGCTGCTCGGCCATGGGAATGCGGTTTTTCCACAGAATGCGGCCGCGACCCGTCTACCAGCGTCGTTGCCGCGAGTGCCCATGGTTGTCTAATTGCGGGCCACCAACTGCAGCAGGTAACTGCCGTATCCCGACTTGAGCAGTTCCTTACCGCGGGCGGCGAGCTGATCGTCGTCGATGAGGCCCGCGCGCCAGGCAATCTCTTCAGGTACACCGATCTTCAGACCCTGACGGCGTTCGATGGTGCGAACGTAATCGCTGGCGTCCAGTAGTGAGTCGAAGGTGCCGGTGTCCAGCCATGCGGTGCCGCGCGGCAGCACCTCGACGGACAGCTGACCGCGATCCAGGTAGGTCTGGTTGACCTCCGTGATCTCGTACTCACCCCGGTCCGACTTCCGAAGTGATCGGGCGATCTCGATGACGTTGTTGTCATAGAAGTACAACCCGGGAATCGCATAATGGGACTTCGGCGTCGTGGGCTTCTCCTCCAGCGACAGCGGCGTCTCGTCCGGACCGAAGTCAACCACGCCGTACGCTGACGGATTGGCTACCCAGTAAGCGAAAATGGCTCCCCCACTGACATTTTGAAATCTGCGCAAACTCGCGCCCAATCGCGGCCCGTAGAAGATGTTGTCACCCAGCGCAAGCACAACCGTGTCGGTCCCGATGTGGTCAGCGCCAATCACGAATGCCTGCGCCAGACCTTCGGGCTCGCGCTGGATCGCGTAGCTCAAGCACACCCCGAATGCCGAGCCGTCACCAAGGAGCCGTTCGAACGCCGGGGCATCAGCCGGTGTGGTGATCACCAGGATATCGCGAACACCGGCCATGATCAGCGTGGACAACGGGTAGTAGACGAGCGGCTTGTCGTACACCGGCAGCAGTTGCTTGCTAACGCCCATGGTGATCGGATGCAGCCGAGTCCCGGAGCCGCCGGCGAGAATTATGCCGCGCATATGTTCCCTTGGCGGAAAAAGATGAAGGTTAGGTACTCGCCGGGTCCGGTGGTGGCAAGGATATTTGCTAGCCAGTCTTGGCGAAACACGTGCGTCACCCTATCGTGCAGGCCGCGAATGACGACGAAATCGTGAGCCACGACACGGTGTCATCGATGTTCTGGCCGACTGCCCGACGCGATCAAGAGCACGACGTAGCCGACATCGGGAATCGGCACCACGCGATAAATCGACAAGCAGAATTTTTGGTCGCCTCACCCCGTATACGGATATCGCTTGGCCTGGCGACGTTGCGTTCAGTCGTGGCTCCATTGCCGGAATCGGTCGGATCCGTGATTTTATTCGCGGCGACACTGTAAAAAGGGGTCATGACATAGCTGTGTTGGCTTCCCAGAAATTGGTGGCAGGGGTGCGCCGGTTGGGACGGGGCCGTCCGTAGTGCGAGCGTTGGTGAGCACGAACGACGGCACTGAGAGTGTGTACACGGACCGGGGAGGGGCGGAAACCGTCGTGAAATTTGCCATGGCGAGCTATGGATCTCGGGGAGATGTCGAGCCTGCTGTCGCTCTTGGCCGCGAACTACAGCGCAGAGGCCACGAAGTGCGCATCGCCGTCCCGCCCGACCTGATCGGCTTCGCCGAAGCGGCGGGGCTTACGGCGGTCGCCTACGGGTTGGACGTCGAGCCGCAGCTCGATGCCTACCGCGAC
>NZ_JAVROT010000165.1:0-7288 GCF_032162605.1 Mycobacterium sp.
CCGACGACTCTTCGGGGGTTCGCTCTTCAACTTCAAACACGAAGCGTGGTTGCCCCGTCTGCGCGCACTGCAACCGGTGTTCACCAGGAAACAGGTGACACAGTTCGCTGGCCACATGTCCGAGAGCGCGGACCGCTTCTCGCAGGGGTGGTGCCACGGCGCGGAACTGGATCTCGATCGGGAGTGCCGCAAGTTGACCGTGGAGGTGTTGGCTCGGTCGGTGCTCGGCCTGGACCTCGAGGGGCGGGCCGATCCGCTCGGCGAGCCGCTCCGCACCGGCCTCACTTACGTCACCGATCGCGCCTCACGACCGGTGCGGGCCCCGTCCTGGCTTCCGACCCCCGCCCGGCGCCGGGCGCGCGCCGCCAATGCTGCCCTCCATGGACTCGCCGACGACGTTCTGCGCGCCTGTCAGGCCGACCCGAATCGCGATGCGCCACTGGTTCGCACCCTCATCGCGGCCACCGACCCCGAGACGGGACAGCCGTTGTCCGACGAAGACATTCGCCACGAACTGGTCGTCTTCATGGCGGCGGGACACGACACCACCGCGACGATGCTGGCGTACGCGTTGTGGGCGCTGGGTCACCGTCCCGAGCTTCAGGAACGCGCTGCATTCGAGGTCGCCGCCCTTGGCGACCGCCCCTTGACTGCCGATGACGTCCCGCAACTCGAATACATCGTCCGGGTGCTACACGAATCATTGCGCCTATGTCCGCCAGCGGCAGCAACGAATCGAATGGTGATGCAGGACTTCGATGTTGACGGCTATCGCGTCACGTCCGGCACCATGGTGATCGTGGGGATCTACGCCATGCACCGCGACCCCAACATGTGGGAGAACCCGCTGGAGTTCGACCCCGACCGGTTCGCACCGGAGAACTCCAAGAACCGGGATCGCTGGCAATATCTGCCGTTCGGCGGCGGGCCGCGGTCTTGCATCGGCGATCACTTCACCATGCTCGAAGCAACCCTCGGTCTGGCCGCCATCATCAGGAACGCCGAAATCGAGTCGCTCGACGACGACTTTCCGCTCGCCGTTCCGTTCACGATGGTCGCCGGTGCGCCGATCCGGGCGCGCGTACGGCCGCGGAGCTAAGCCGACGTGGACTCGGCTGGACTCGGCTTGTCGGAGGGCGTGGGAGGCTGCCCCGTGAAGCAGCCACGGTATTCGCTGGGCGTTGTCCGCAATGCACGGACGAAGTGGTGTCGGTAGGTGACCGTTGACTCGAAGCCTACCCGGGTGGCAACCTGCTCGATGGATAGCGAGGACGACTCCAGTAGTTCCAGACTCGCCTGAATTCGTTGTGCGATCAGCCATTTGATCGGGGTAGTTCCGGTCGCCTTGGCGAATCGTCGTAGGTAGCTGCGCCGCGACAGCGTTGACTGCGCGGCCAGCTCATCCAGGGTGATCGGTGCATCGAGGTTGTCAACCGCCCATGCCATTCCGGCCGCAATCTGACCGTCGGTCGTGGGCTCGGGCACCGGAGTCTCGATGTACTGAGCCTGCCCCCCGGCGCGGTGTGGTGAGATCACCAGCCGTCGTGCCACGTCATTGGCGATTCGAGCGCCATGGTCGGAGCGCACGATGTGGAGACACAGGTCCAGACCCGCGGCGCATCCCGCGCTGGTGAGCACGTCTCCTTCGTCGACGTAAAGGGGCACGGGATCGACGTCGATCTCGGGATACCGCTGTTGAAGTAGATCCACGTATATCCAGTGGGTAGTGGCCGACCGGCCGTCGAGGACTCCGGCCGCGGCTAGGGCGAATGCACCAGAGCAGATGGACACCAGCCGAGATCCTCGTTCGGACGCCGTCTTGATCGCGTCGACGAGTTCGGGGGACACCGGCGCCAAAGTGTCTCGAACACTGGGGATTATCACTGTGTCTGCTGTCGCCAAGTCAGCCAGACCGTAGGACGTGCGCACGGTGGCACCGCCCATCATTCTGACTTCGGGTTGCTCGGAGCAGAGCTTGACCGTGTACCAGGGCCTTGGGATGCCTTCGGAGAATTTTTCGGAGAGTTCGGTGATCCCGAAGATCTCGGCAGCCACACCCGACTCGAAACCGGACATGCCGTCGTAGGCGAGGATTGCCACGGAATGCATGTCACTATCTTAACGACTATCGGCCTTAGTGCCACTGTTGATCGGTCGGCGCACCGACCATGCTTGAAACATGTTGTACAGACGACCAGCTCGCTGGATCCGGATCAGGCGCCAACGCACGTTCCAACTATTGACTGACATTGCCGCCGGCATACACGCCGCCAACGGGCTCGCGCATGGCGTGCAGCCGTCCGGCAGGTCAAGGGCGCGCGCTGAACCCACAATCGATTCCGGCTCACAACGAGCGAAGCCCCGGCTGCACCGGACCCGGTCTCTAGGAGCGAGGAAGCGACGCACCTTCCGCACACTGATCACTTGATCTAATGCCCGCAGGGCTGCTGCTGACCGCTCCGTTGGTCGACTGCCGCCGGTGCACCTCAACGTCGGTACCGAAGATTTCTTCCTTCAGGTGGAAACGCTCCGCCACCGTTCGGGCCCTGCTGACCGGCCTAGCTGGAGGGCACGTCCCGCTCAGCCACGACGGTCTGGACGCCGCCGGCCAAAGCAGACAGGTCTCACACCTACGCAGCCTCCTCGAGCACAACGGTCCGCTCCCGCAACGCGATGAACCTCTCGCGCGTTTCCAGACCTGGCTGGGCTGCAACTCGACGCGACCCGGGAACCAGCCGTTCGAGCCCCCGTCGAACAGTTCGCCACCTGGCATCACCCGGGTGGTCTCGCAGCCTATTCAAGGCGACTCTGATGTGCCCGTGAGCCCATTCTTGACATGCAGCAAGCTTTTTCAAGGGCCTGGCGGGCGTACGCCGTCGGAGCCCGCCCGCCCGGGTGGATACGCGGAAATCGAATATGTGGCTTTACCCGGTAAGACCGCATATCCCTACAATGGTGTGCGCCAAGTATTTTCGTGTGCGATCGAGATGCCGATATATTGGCTGCTGTCGTGACAGTTACGCAGCCTCTAACCGTTTTCGAGGTCGCCCACGTCAGATGTAGGTGCATCGCCGATGATTCATCAGATGAATCACTCCTTGACGTGAGGAGAATCGACGATCCGCCCGCTGCATGCCCTCGGTCCTGAGCATCGGTCTTTTTGCAGTCGGCGTCACTTGCCGCCGAGTGGGATGCTGATATGCATTGACGTTCCGCTCCCCGGGGGACTCGTGATTTCCATGTGGCCGCCCAAGGCCTCAACGCGGTCCTGTAGCCCGATGAGCCCAGACCCTTTGCCGAAATCGGCGCCGCCGATGCCGTCGTCCCGAATCAGTAGTCGTAGGGCCGCATCGTGGGTGTCGGCACACACGTTCACCAGCGAGGCCGCGGCGTGCTTGGCGGCGTTGGTCAGCGCCTCGGCCACCAGGTAGTAAGCGGCGACCTCTATGGAGTCGGGTAACCGGCGGTCAAGGGTCAGGTCGAGGTCCACCGGAACGCTCGAGCGGCGCGCTAGCGTCTTCAGCGCCGGGCCAATCCCGCCCCTGGACAGAATCGCTGGGTGAATTCCGCGGGATATCTCCTGGAGATCTGCTGAGACGCCGGTCAATCCGGCCAGCACCTCGGCAAGCTGGCCTCTCAGCTATCGAGTTCGGGGGGCACCGCCTCCTCGGCCACGCGCAGTTGCAGCCCCAATGACACCAGCCGTTGCTGGGCCCCGTCATGCAGGTCGCGTTCCAGACGGCGGCGCGCTTCATCACCCGCTGTGACGATGCGCGCGCGAGAGGCAACGAGTTCGGCGCGGGTGGCGGCATTGGCGATCGCGGTAGCGACCAAGTCGGCGAAATCACCGATGCGCGCCTCCGTGTCTGCTGGCAGCGCGTCGGGCGCCCCCGAGCCGACGGCCGCCATCCCCCACACCCGTTTGTCGACGATGATCGGTACTGCCACCGTGCACCGAAGGCCCATCTCACGTAGCCGTTCGGCGATGGAGCCAGGAGCGCGCTGTAACTCCGAACTGTCTAGACGCGCGGGCCGACCGGTATGAAACACCCGCGATGCGATGCTGTCGCCCTCCAATGTGTGGCGCTCGCCGACAACCGGCTTGTGCTCCATTCCCGGCTCAATACGAGCCAGGGCCAGAACGGTCACCGTGTCACCATCGAAGCGGTTCACCGACGCGTTGCCGGCATGCAGGCAACGGGCCATCGCCTCTGCCACCGCCGCGAACACCTCCGATGGAGATGTTCCGCGCGCCACCAGCGTCGCGACGCGCCGCAAAGCCGCCTGCTGCTCGGCGAGCATCCTCAACTCATCTTGACTCGCCTGCAGTTCCGATCGAGTGGCGGCGTTGGCGATCGCGGTTGCGACCAGATCGGCGAAGTCGCCGATGCGCGCCTCGGTGTCCGGCGGCATGGGCTCGAGGCCCCTAGACCCGACGATTGCCGCGCCCCAAAGGCGGCCGTCGACAATAACCGGTACTCCGACGATCGAGTGGATGCCCGATTCACGTATGCGTTCGGCTTCGGGACCGAGGGCGCGTGCGTGGTTGTCAATCCTGGCGGGTCGGCCGGTGTGTAACAGGCGAGCTCCGACGTCGTCTCCCGCCAACGGAATCCGCTCGCCAGTGACGGGCATTTCTGTGATCCCCGCCTCGTACTGCACGGCCACTACGAGCCCTGTGCCGTCGGGCTCGAAGCGCAGCAGGCCCGCGTTGACCACATGCAGAACACGTGCCAATTCGTTGGACACTGCGGCGAATACCTCCGACGGGCTCGCGCCACGCGCCACCAAGGTGGCCACGCGCCGCAACGCGGCTTGTTGGTCGGCGAGCTCGAGGTTGCGTTGCTGGGCCGCCCGTGACTCGACGGCACGAATTTCGGCTGCGTCGCGCTCCCGTATCGCCTTTTCGGAGGCGAGACGCTCGGTGATGTCGGTGAAGGCCAAGACCGCCCCCCGCCCGCCCGGCGTGTCGATCGGTGCCGACCACCACGCGATCGGAACATCGACCCATCGCGGCGGACGAACCACTCGTCGTCGCTGTGCACCGTTTCACCGGTCTGCCGGGGCCGCAACATCGGGCATTCCGCCTCCGGGTAGGGGGTGCCGTCGTGGCGCCTGTAGTGGACTGTCTCGTGGCTGGGCTTGCCCCGCAGCTCCCCGGGATCGTGGTAGCCCAAGGCGCTGCTCGCGGCCGGATTGGCGAACACAATGAAGCCCAGGTGATCGACAACCCACACTGGCTGCGGGACCTGTTCCAGGATCCTGGCCAGCAGTGCTTGCGGCGATGACAACTCACCCTCCCGGCCTTGGCGTCACACCACTTGACAGATCGCCAGGCAGGTCCCAGCTTACCGATGCCCGTAGGTGCGTTTGTAGTGCTTGCGCACGTTCGTCCCGACGGGGTGAGCGCGGTCAGCGGCATGGTGGCTGGGAGCCAGTCCGTAGATCGGTACCGAGCACCCGAGTTGTGTGGCGAGGTCGGTGATGAGTCTCCCGTGTGCGGATTGGATTTCGTTGACGTAGGCGCCACCGCGCAGATAGATGGCGATGGCCCTCGCCCGCCAGGACATGTCGCCCCGGCGCGCGGAGGCCACGGTTGTATCGCTCCTCATGCTCCGGCCTACCCTCATGCGGGCAGCGCGGCGACTATGCGGCCGACAACCTGGCGGCTCAGAAGCATCCCGAGGTGACCGACACCGCCGACCATTACGGTCTCCACGTCGGCGTGGGCCGGCACCGACCGGAGGCCGGGCACAATCATGTCGAGTGTGGCCGTGAATGCTAGCCACCGCACGCCGTCGGGTACCGGCGCGCAGGCGAGTCGGCGCAATAGTGGCGAACCTTCCCGCAGCGCCCGAACGACCGCCACGAACGGCAGCAGGTTCGCCCACGGCGAGCCCCCGAAGGGTGCCGCGAGGGTGACGACCCTGTCGACCTGCCCGGTGAGACGCCCGCCCGCGATGGCCTGCGCGATGACGACCCCGCCCAGGCTGTGTCCGACCAGATGCACCTTGTCCGCGCCGGTTTGAGACAACGTCCTCTCAACCTCGACGGCGAGCCGATCGGCGAGCTGCTCCACTGAGGTTCCGAACGGCGTGTAGGTGATCGCTTCGACGGTCAGGCCTCGGGCACGTAGGGCTCGCGCGAGGAAGGACCAGCTTGACTTCGTGCCCCCGAAGCCGTGCACGAGCAGCACGGGGCGCGCCGTGTGTGCGGTGTCCGCCTGGACAGGCGGCAACGTACCGAATGCAGGGTCGAAGCCGCCACCTGCCAGGTGCAGCGGCGCCTTCGCGACAAACGACGCCATCAGTCCCACTTCGTATGCCTGCACCACCGCGGCACGGCCAATCGTCCGAAGCAGCTTGCGCGCGCCCGGGATTGGGGCGAGCGGCGACATCATGTCTCGTCGTTTCTGCGCACCGCAGACCATGCCGATTGGTGCCCTCTGTTGACCTGCGCCCACGACATTTCTCACCCCTTTGTGTGACGGGTACCACATTGAGGATCGCCGTCGGCGGGTCGTGCGTCATCGCGGCCAGCCGCCATTGGCGTTTCGGGGCAGCCGGTGTCTCGCGCTACCTGCTAGCTGGAACGGGGAGCGACCCTGGGGGTGCCGACCATCACGCGATCGGGAACATCGACCCATCGCGGCGGACGAACCACTCGTCGTCGCTGTACCGTTTCACCGGTCTGCCGGGCCGCGACATCGGGCATTCCGCCACCGGGTTTGGCCGGAACCGAGGGTGGCAGACGAGCCGGAATCGTCATCCGGCCGACGGTGTGCCACGCGTGAGCACGCCGCGGCGGAGCGCACGACCAATGTTGGCCATGACCCGGTGCAGTACGTCGCAGGCGGCCCCACTGTTGGCGACGTGCATCAGCCGGTGATGCATGAGGTAAGCGTTCACGCGCCGGTCGATCGGCCAGTTGGCGTAGAGCTCTCCGGTGAATTCAGAACGAGAACCTTCCATGCGATAGCGTCCAACTCCTGCTCTGTCAGATCAACGTGACCGGCCAATGTAATCACCACTCGCGATTTGACGTGCTCGTGCCGCGCCGCTTTCCATCGTTCTGCTGCGTTGGTACTGCTCCCTCTCGTGTTCGTGTCGACGGTCGCTGCCTGCATTTCCCTGATCCTCGGCACGGTAACGCTGCGCCGGGCGGCGTTGGGCGTTCATGGCGATGAACGCGAATGAGTCAACGAGCGCCAAGACCACGGCCAGCACCAGCGCAGCGGCGCGAAAAGCCGGCGATCCCGGTAGCAGCAGCGCGACACCGGCGTAGGCCG
>NZ_JAVROT010000166.1:0-14770 GCF_032162605.1 Mycobacterium sp.
AGTCGAGATCGGCAGGGTCACGCGCATCGGGACCACCGAGTTCGGTGGTGCCGAACAGGCGAGGATCAGCATCGACGTCGACGACCGGTACCTGGCGTCGATTCCGTCGAACGTCGTCGCCGACGTCAAGGCCAGCACCGTCTTCGGCAACAAGTACGTGTCGTTCAGCTCACCGGAAAACCCCTCGCCGCAACCCATTTCACGCGGCGACGAGATCCGGGTCAGGTCAGTGACGACGGAGTTCAACACCTTGTTCGAGACGGTCACGTCCATCGCCGCCAAGGTCGACCCGATCAAGCTGAATCAGACTTTGACGGCGACCGCGCAGGCGTTGACCGGGCTCGGCAGCAGGTTCGGCGAATCGCTCGACGACGCCAACGTGATCCTCGACGACCTCAATCCTCTGATGCCCCGCATCCGTCGGGACGTCGCGGGCACCGCCGATCTCGCGGACGTCTACGCAGGCGCCTCGCAGAATCTCTTCGACGGCCTGGCCGCGGCGGTGACGACGGCCCGCACGCTCAACGCCCAGAGCCGCGACGTCGACGCCGCCCTGATGGCCGCGGTCGGATTCGCCAATACCACCGCAGACCTGCTCGAGCGTGCCGGACCCTACCTGGTCCGCAGCGCCGCCGATCTGGTGCCGACGACGAGCCTGCTTGACGAGTACCGCGACATGATCTTCTGCACCCTGCGCAACTATCACGACGTCGGGCCGAGGATCGCCGCCTCCCTCGGCGGTGACAACGGTTACTCGCTGTCGGCATACGGAGCGCTGATGGGCGCCGGAAACCCGTACATCTACCCAGACAACCTGCCGCGTGTCAATGCCCACGGCGGTCCCGAAGGGCGGCCCGGGTGCTGGCAGAAGGTCACCTACGACCTGTGGCCGCACCCGTATCTGGTGATGGACACCGGTTACAGCATCGCCCCGTACAACCACCTCGAGATCGGCCAGCCAGTGGTCGTCGATCACGTGTGGGGGCGCCAGATCGGGGAGTACACGATCAACCCTTGACGTCAACCTCCGTTGAGGTCCTAGGTTCGGTTCATGACTTTCAGACCGCACGAGATCGAATACCTGCGCGGTGCCGAACTGGGCCGGTTGGCGACCGCTCAGCCCGACGGCACGCTACAGGCCAGCCCCGTCGGATTCACCTACAACGAGAAGCTGGGCACCATCGACATCGCGGGGTACCGCATGTCGAAGAGTCAGAAGTTCCGCAACGTCGCCGCCAATCCGAGGGTGGCGTTCGTGGTGGATGACATCGTCTCGAGAGACCCTTGGCGGGTGCGGTGTCTGGAGATCCGCGGCATCGCAGTGCAGGCTGACGCGCAGCCCGCGACAGGAGCTGCAGGCGACGAACTCGACCGCGCCATCATCCGGATCACCCCGCGCAAGATCATCGGCTTCGGCATCGACGACACCGACACCGAACCTCACCTGCTCGAGATGGACAGTCGCGAGGTCTGATTCTTGACGAGCAGCGCGGCCACGGCGCCTGCCTCGTTGATCGCGAGATGCGCGAGCATGGGTGCGACGAGGCTGCCCGCGCGGTCGTGCAGCCACCCGAGCGCCCAGCCTGCCACCCCGGTGACGAGCACCGTCCCGCCGACGGACTCACCGGCTCCCCTGGCGTCCGCGACGTGCGACAGCCCGAAGGCAGTCGCCTGCAGCACCCGGCCCAGCCGGGGGCCGAACGCCTGCGCCGCAACGGTTCCCAGCGCACCTCGGAAGGCAGCCTCCTCCGACCAGACCGTGCCGATCGGGATGCGGATCAGAAGCCAGACGGATGCAGGTCGCGGCAACTCGCGCTCGCACATGGCGTGCCGGACGGGCGGCAGGGCCGTCGACGACCCCACGGCGGCGGCCACCGCTCCGACGACCGCGAAGCCCAGTCGCACGCCGCGCCAGAGGGCAGGTGGTCGCAACCCGAGCGGCGCCTCGGCCGACGAGACGAGCACGCCGCCGAGCGCCGCCTGGATGGGCACCAGCCAGCGGACGGGGAGTCTGGGCGCCACCAGCCCGCTCCATCCGATCAGCGCGGCTGCCAGGATCAGCGCCCGGATCCCGTTGCGCGGCACTAGTACTCGTTCCCCGCGTTCTGCACCGCCGCGCGCACGCGTCGGGTGTCGGCGTCGGTCCAGCCGTCCGGCGCAATGACGGCGACCCAGCCGTCGAGCATGGAGTCGCCGTAGTTGTGGCCGTGCCCGGCGGGCACGCTGGAGGCATTGGTCATGTCGGCGCTGACCTGCCAGAAGCTGATGATCGGATACCAGCGCATCGATGTCGTGCGGTCCGCGCCCGCCGGTTCGACGAGCCAGTCCGGCCGGGAGAAGACGAGATTCGGCGACCACCAGACGATCGGGTCCGAGGCGTGCTGCAGGAACAGGACCCGGGTGCCCTGCCACTCCGGCTTGGCAACGTCGGCGATGTCCTCACGGCCGGTCGCTTGCGAGAATCGCACCGTGCGTCCGTTGTCATAGCGCGGATCGACCTCGGACGTGCCGGGGTCGCGCCGCTGCACCAACCCGCTCCACAGTGAGCTCTCGTGGGGCGGGCCCACCCAGAGCACCGCGGAGAAGTCCATCCTCGCGATGTCGGGCAGCCACGGGAACGCGCCCTGGCCGGCCAGCGAACCGAGGCTCTCCCCGTACAACACCAGCCTGGGCCGGTGCTCCGGTGGGAGCCTCGACCAACGGTCGTGGACGGCGTCGATGAGCAGGCGGCCCGATACCTTTGACTTCTCCCGGTCACCGAGGAACGAGATCCAGCTGGGCAGATACGAATACTGCAGGCCGACGAGCGCGGTGTCCCCGTTGTACATGGTCTCGATCGACCTGGCGGCGACCGGGTTTATCCACCCCGTACCGGTGGTGGGGACGATGACGAGGAGCTTGCGGTCGAAGGCACCGGTACGTACGAGTTCCCGGATGATGACGTCCACCCTGGCCTGGTCGGTGTCGGCAGTCTGCAACCCCGCATAGACGCGAATCGGCTCCTTCGCGGGGCGGCCGTTGAGTTTGGCGAGTTCGTCGAGGTGCGGGCCGGTTCCGACGAAGTTGCGGCCCTGGAATCCCAGCGTGTCCCAGGAGGCGAGCGACGTTGGGCTGCCGGACTTCTCGGGTCGGACGGGCTTGGAGACGCCATCGCGGGTGGTCGTGTTCTGCGGCTGGAACACGCGGCTGGCACCGACCAGGAAACCGCGGTACAGCACGCCGTTGACGAGGGTGACCACCAGCACGACGACGATCGCCGTTCCGATGAACATGGCGACCTCCTGGTGAAGGTGCCAGCGTCGGATGAAGACTCTCGCAAGCAGTTTGACCGCGTCGATGAGCACCCGCGATGCGCCGACGCACGCTCCGCCGACCAGCACGGCGACGATGAGCGTCCGCAGGTACCCCAGGGTCGTGGGTCCCTCGATGCCCATCTCCGCCGATACCTGCCGCTGCCAGGCGGCCGCGGGCATCAGCATCGATACGCAGACGATGATCGACACGACGACGATGCCGACCTTCACCGCGTTCAACGTCTTCTTGGGTGGCGGCCACCACTGTCGATGATGTAGGGCGAAGCGGTGGAAGCCCTTTGCCACGACGACGCCGATGGCGTAGCCGATCGACGCGTTGATGCCGCCGATCAACCCTTGGAAGAGCCAATCGCGTGGCAGCAGCGAAGCCGTCAACGACAGGCAGAAGAAAACGGTGGCGACGGCGACGCCGACGAAGTCGAGCCGGACCAGGCTCCACGCCCAGACCACTAACGGATGGCGCTGGGTAGGCTGGCGGCGTTCTGGGGCGTCGGCGAGGGATTCGCCGCTAACGGTTCGGGTCTCCGCCTTCACCCGAACAGCCCGGGCAGCACGCCCTCCGACGTGCGGCGCAATTCGTCGATCGTCACGGTGAACTGGCCCTGGACCTCTACGGAATCGCTGCCTTCGTCGACCACCCCGATGCGCTCGGCGGGCAGACCACGCGCTTCGCACATGGCACGGAAGCGGCTCTCCTCGGTGCGCGGCACGGCGACCAGCACCCGGCCGGCAGATTCGGAGAAGAGGAACGTGAACGGGGCCGTGCCCTCTTGGAACCTTTCGGGAAGGATGATGCGACAACCGGTTTCGCCGGCCATCGCGGCTTCCACGACGGCTTGAACGAGCCCGCCCTCGGAGAGATCGTGCGCAGCGGAGATGAGCCCGTCGCGCGACGCGGACGTCAGGACGTCGGCGAGCAGCTGCTCGCGCGCCAGGTCGACCTTGGGCGGCAGGCCACCGAGGTGGTCGGCGGTGACCTGCGCCCAGATCGAACCGTCGAACTCGTCGCGGGTGTCACCCAGGAGGATCAGCGTCTCGCCGGGCTCGGTGCCGAAGGCTGTGGGGACACGTCGCCTCACATCTTCCAAGACGCCGAGCACACCGACCACCGGCGTCGGCAGGATCGCGGTGGTGCCGGTCTGGTTGTAGAAGCTCACGTTGCCCCCGGTGACCGGGATGCCCAGTGCCGCACAACCATCGGCGAGGCCACGCACGGCCTGGGAGAACTGCCACATCACGCCGGGATCCTCGGGGGAGCCGAAGTTGAGACAGTTGGTGACCGCGACGGGCGTGGCGCCCGTGACCGCGACGTTGCGGTAGGCCTCGGCCAGCGCCAGCTGTGCACCGGTGTACGGGTCGAGGAACGTGTAGCGGCCGGACGCGTCGGTGGACACGGCGACGCCGCGGCCGGTGGCCTCGTCGATGCGCAGCACGCCGCCGTCGGCGTGTTCGGCCAGCACCGTGTTGCCACGGACGTAGCGGTCGTACTGTTCGGTGATGTACGCACGGCTGCACAGATGCGGACTACCAAGCAGCGCAAGCAGAGTCGCGCGCAACTCGTCGCCGGTCGAGGGCCGCGGCAGCGATGCCGACGTGTCGGCGTTCAGGGCGTCCTGCGTGTCGGGCCTGGCGACGGGGCGCTCGTAGACGGGGCCCTCGTGCGCGACGGTGCGCGGCGGTACGTCGACGACCGTGTCGCCGTTCCAGGTGATCTGCAGGCGATCGCCGTCGGTGACCTCACCGATGACGGTCGCCAGCACCTCCCACTTGCGGCACACGGCCATGAACGCATCGACGTTCTCGGGCGCCACGACGGCGCACATGCGTTCCTGCGACTCGCTGGACAGCACCTCCGCGGGGGTCATGAACTTGGCCCGCAGCGGCACCTTGTCGAGCTCGATGGACATGCCGCCGTCACCCGCCGACGCGAGTTCTGAAGTGGCGCAGGACAATCCGGCTCCGCCCAGATCCTGGATGCCGATCACCAGGCCCGCCGCGTACAGCTCGAGACAGCACTCGATGAGCACCTTCTCCATGAACGGGTCACCGACCTGGACCGATGGCAGCTTCTTGCGGCCGGATCCGGACTCGTCGCCGCCGAACGTCTCCGACGCGAGCACCGAGACGCCGCCGATGCCGTCGAGTCCGGTGCGAGCGCCGAACAGGATGATCTTGTTGCCGCTGCCGGACGCGAAGGCCAGGTGCAGGTCCTCCTTGCGGAGCACGCCGATGCACATCGCATTGACCAGCGGGTTGCCCGCGTAGGAGGCGTCGAAGACCGTCTCGCCGCCGATGTTGGGCAACCCCAGGGAGTTTCCGTACCCGCCGACGCCGCGGACGACGCCGTCGAGCACGCGTCGGGTGTCTGGCGCATCGGCGGCGCCGAAGCGCAACTGGTCCATGACGGCCACCGGGCGGGCGCCCATGGCCATGATGTCTCGGACGATGCCACCGACGCCGGTCGCGGCGCCCTGATACGGCTCGACGTAGGAGGGGTGATTGTGCGACTCGACCTTGAACGTCACCGCCCAGCCGTCACCGATGTCGACGACGCCCGCGTTCTCGCCGATGCCCGCGAGCATCGAGGACCGCATCTCGTCGGTCGTGGTCTCGCCGAAATAGCGCAGATGCACCTTCGAGGACTTGTAGGAGCAGTGCTCGCTCCACATCACCGAGTACATCGCGAGCTCGGCGTCGGTCGGTCGACGTCCGAGGATGCCGCGGATCCGCTGGTACTCGTCGTCCTTGAGGCCGAGTTCATGGAAGGGTTGCGGCTGGTCGGGGGTAGTAGATGCTTGCTCGACGGTGTCCACTTCGTGGGATAACCCGGATGTCACTCGGCCATTCTATTGGCTTGGGCCCGGTGAAACGCGCGAGCGGCCGCCGGAGCGCCGATGCCGTGGATCAGCACACTGCCCAGCACGGTCACGACCATGGTGAGCAGGACCGCATGCTCGTCCCCACCGTCGAGCACATTGAATGCCACCAGGCCGAAGACGATCGACGCGGCCCCGCGGACCGAGCCAGCCCAGCATCAGCCGTTCCGGCCAGGAGAACTTCGACCCAAGCATCGCCGCGGCGACCGGCAGCATCCGCACCAGCGTCAACGCCAGCAGGCAGAACACCACCACACCGACCGTCAGGCCGGCTCGCCAGTAGGCGATCAACACGAGGCCGCCGAAGACGAACCACATCGCCGCCGTCAGCAGAAAGCTGAGGTCATCGAGCAGTTCCAGCTCGCGCTCGACGTCCCGAGAGTGCCGGAAGTAGTGATAGGCGATACCGCACACGAAGGCCGCGATGAAACCGTTGCCGTGCACTCCGAGGCTCAGCGTGTACGCCAGGGCAGGTGCGGCGACCACGATGATGCGTTTCGACTGTTCGGTCATCAGGCCGTGCCGCTCGGCCACGTTGGCGGCCAGGGCCAGGCCCGCACCAACCACCAGCCCGAGGACCAGCCCCTTGAGCGAGTGTGGGACCGCCGCGCCCAGGGCGACCAGCGGGGTGTCGGCAGGCTCGTGATCGCCGCCGGCGAGCGCCAACGCAAAGATGAAGATCGGTGAGATGATGCCGTCGTTGTAGCCGGCCTCGGCGTTGAGCAGATCGCGGACCCGGCCGGGGATCCGCCCGTCGCGCACGATCGATGGGGCCGGGGAGAAGTCGATCAGCACCACGATGCAGGCAATGACGAGCAGGGTCCCCCACGAGGTGCTGGGTAGCAGCCAGAAGCCAAGCAGCACCGACAGTCCCAGGCTCAGCGGCAGGGCGATGAAGAGTAGCCGCATGGTCGAGCGCGGCTGACCACCGAACAGGCCCCCGCGCACGGCGGTCGCGTCGACGAAGAGCAGCACCGCCAGGATGATCTCGGCGATGTGCTCGGCGATTTCAGAATTGAGGGTGTCGGCCAGCGAGCCGTGCGTCGTGTACTCGACTGCCGCGCCGGCGACCACCAGGAAGAGCGGTGAAGTGATGCGCCACCGTTCCAGCCGCCGGGCCGAGAGGGCCCACCCCGCCAAGACGACCGAGACCGCGATCAGCGACAGCAACACCGGCGTGATCTTGCCACGTCCACCGGCATTTTCAGGGCGACGGATCAGCTCCCGGCAGCGACGCAGAAAGCGTTGCCGGCGGGGTCGGCGAGCACCACCCAGTGGAAGTCGTCGCCGAAGCTGTGCCTGGCGGTCTCGCGGGCGCCCAGTTTCAGCAGCCGCTGCACCTCCGACTCAATGTCGGCGGCGCTGAAGTCGACATGCACCCGGTTCTTGCCCGGCGTCGGGTCGGGCACTCTCTGGAACCCCAGCTGAGGCCCGTCGGACCGGCTGACGAGAACGAATTCCCCCGGCACCACGGCTTTGACCTGTCCGTCGACCGCCTGTGCCCACCACTGGGCCAGCGTGTCGGGATCGGCGCAATCGAACGTGATCGTCTCCACGGCAAGAGGCATGCCGCAGACCCTATCTCAGGCCGGTGGCAGAAACGCCTGCAACGCAGCCGAATACGCGCGCACGTCGTCGGCGCCCATCAGTTCACGCGGCCATCGGGCCGACCCGACTTGAGACGACCAGCGACCCAGTGCGGCCTTGGCTCGAGACGTCGCCCGCGGACGGGCCTCGCGGTGGATCACCAACGCATTAATTCTCCGCCGCAAACCTTGACCACCAAAACCACCACGCCTAGCATTTGTATCCAATATCTTCGATCTGTAAGACAAAATTTAGCTGTTGCTTACATGGAGAGAGGATTCGGCCGCCGAACGCTCGATTACGCCGGCACCAGGGGTTTCGCGAATGCAACGTTGCGCTACTTACAGGCTTGAGAACGGAGTCACGATGGAAGAAGAAGCTTCTGTGTCGCGGACGGCACCGGTTCAATTCGAATATGGCGGTACACCGCCGCCCTTCAACGCGCCGAAGAAGCACTTTCGGCTTTGCCGGACGCCGCTGCTTGACGCGGACATCCAAGTCCTGGGGAAAAAGGGAGCGAACAACCTCCACAGCCATAGCGGGAACGACGGCTTCTGGTTCGTCCTCGAGGGACGAGCGAGGTTCTACGACCAGAACGACAACGTGATCGCGGATCTGGGCCCCTTGCAGGGCGTCTGCATCGAGCACGATACGCCGTACTGGTTTGAGAGCGCCGGCGAAAACCTCTTGGAGATACTGCACGTCGGCGCGTCCGACCCTCGCATGAAGGATCAGCGTGTCGACCACCGGCCGCGTCGAATCAAGGGCGGACTGCCCGTTGGTACCGATGGCTGAAGCCCGTCTCGATCGACTCAGCCCACTGGGTGGAGCCGCAGGCTCCCGGCGGCGACTCCAATTAGTTAGAAGAGCTCGACCGGCATTCGCCGCCGGCTCAGAAAGGTTGCATTCAAAGACCGCTCTCAATGATTTATTCGACAAGCCATTGTCAGCGTGCCTGATTGCGCATCGTGGCGGTCGGAGAATACCCGTGCGACGGTGCCAATCCAGGCACGCATGAAACGACGTGTTCGGCATCGACACGAACTGGGACGAGTTGCCATCGCTTGCCAACGTCGTCTGATTGACCACCGCCTTTCTCGGGTCCCCGTCCAGCCCTTTCATACGCAAGATCAGGAGACAGACCGATGACGTCCTTCCATCACACCCCACGACGGGGATTACTCGCCGCTCTGGTGGCGGCTGCGCTCGTCTTGGCGGCATGTTCCGCGCCGGGTGGCGGGTCCGAGTCCTCGGCTTCGGACACGGCGGCCAGTGGCGACAAGTGCGCCGGCAGCAACGCCGTGGCCCTGCAGGACAAGCTGAAGGGACTTTCCCCCACCGATCGTGAGAAGACCCTGCTCGCGCAGGCCAAGCAGACCAATGACGGCACGATCAACCTGTATGGGGAAGTCAACGACCCAACGATCCTCACCGATCCGTTCGAAAAGAAGTACGACGGCCTGCACGTCAGCGTCTACCGGGCGGGCAGTGAGCAGATCCGTGAGCGGGTGCTGCAGGAATCCCAGGCGAACTTCGCCGGCGCCGACATCATCGAGCTTGACTCCCTGGAAATGGCCATCCTGGATCAGAACAAGCTGCTGATCCCCGCCGCCTCGCCGTTCCTGGACGGCGTGACCGCCAGTGCGAAGTTCGACAACTTCACCGGCGACCGGCTCAGCTACATCCTCCCCGCGTGGAACACCACGATCATCCCGGCCGACCAGGCACCAAAAACGTTCGAGGACCTCAAGGATCCGCGCTTCAAGGGCAAACTCGCCATGGAGGGCAGCGACGTGTTCTGGTTCGCCTCACTGGTGAACTACTTCCAGACCAAGGGCATGACCAAGGACCAGGCCGTGCAGCTGTTCAAGGACATTGCGGCCAACTCCGCGATCACCGACGGCCACACCTCAACCGCCGACCTGGTCGTGGCGGGCCAATACGGCATCGTTGCCGACAACTATCTGTCCCGCACCCGCGAACTCCAGGCCAAGGGTGCGCCGCTGGAGTTCAAACCGGTCAACGTGCCGGTGGTCGCCGAGGTGACGGGCATCGCGGTGACGTGCAGCTCGGCCAACCCCGCCGGCGCGCTGCTGCTGGAGGACTTCATCCTCGGGCCGCAAGGTCAGCAGGCGTTCGTCGACGACAGCCGCACCCCGAGCAACGAAGCGATGGCTGCGAAAAGCTTTGGAGGCATCAGCATCGATCCGATCAAGAGCGATGTCGAGGCGATCTCCAAGCAGTACTCGGACTGGTCCGACCTGTGGCAGAGCGTCATCCATAGCGGAGGCAAGGGGTAACTCAGAGCCGCGCCCGCGGCCGTGCTGGCGGAGCCGATCAGCCACTCGCCCAACAGATCTGAGTCAGCCGCGACTCCTCGCCGTCGACGTCAGCCCGGTGACAGAAACGCCTGCAACGCCGCGGCGTACGCGTGCACGTCGGCAGCACCCATCAGTTCGCGGGCCGAGTGCATCGCGAGCTGGGCGGCGCCGACGTCGACCGTCGGGATGCCCGTGCGTGCTGCGGTCATCGGTCCGATCGTGGAGCCGCACGGCAGGTCGGCACGGTGTTCATACCGCTGTAGCGGCACCCCGGCCTTGGCGCAGGCCAGCGCGAAGGCCGCGGCGGTGCGGCCGTCGGTGGCGTACCGCAGATTCGGCTGCACCTTGAGCACCGGGCCCGCGTTGACCTCGATGAAGTGGCTGGGCTCGTGCCGCTCGGGATAGTTGGGGTGGGTCGCGTGCGCCATGTCCCCCGAGGCCACCATCGAGCCGGACAGGCGGCGCAGGAAGTCCTCCCGCGTGCCCCCGCTGGTCAGAGTGATGCGTTCCAGCACCGTGGGGAGCAGGTCGGACTGCGCGCCGTGGTCCGACGTCGATCCGACCTCCTCGTGGTCGAACAGCGCCAGCACGGGCACGTATCCCCCTGGCTCGGCGGCGAGGAACGCCTCCAGCCCGGCGTAACACGTGCCCTGGTTGTCCAGCCGCGGTGCGCTGACCAGGTCGCGGTCGGCGCCGACGAGCGTCGACCCCGTCAGGTCATGCGTCATCAGGTCGGCCGCCAGGACGGCCCTCGGGTCCACGCCCGCGCGCTCGGCCACGAAGTCGACGAATGACCTGGCTCGGTCTCCGGCGCCCCAGACGGCGTTGACGTGGCGCTGCGGATCCAGTGCCACGCCCTTGCGGTCGTCGGAGAGGTGGATCGCCAGTTGTGGCACCCGCAGGATCGGATCGTCGATGCGGACGAGCACGTCCTCGACGGTGTCAAACCCCCGGTCGCTGCGCTCCTGCCCGCCGGTGTCCGTCCCCCGGTCGCTGCGCTCTCCCCCGCGAGCGGGGGGACCCCCAGCGCCGGACGTGCCCGCCTTCAGCGACAACCGCCCGCTGACGCCCAGGTCGCGATCCAGCCACGAGTTCAGCCAGGCGCCGCCGTACGGCTCGAGCGCGACGACCTGCCATCCGGCGACGAGCCGATCGGGATGCTGCTTGACCCGCAGGTTGGGGCTGTCGGTGTGTCCGCCGACGATGCGGAACGGCGCGCCTGCGGCGGGTGACCTCCATGCCACCAGCGAACCGGCCCGCAACGTGAAGTAGCCGGGGCCCTCGGAGCTGGCCGGCCACGCGTCACCCTCCGACAGTTCGGCGAAGCCCGCGACGCGCAACCGCCCCGCCACCGTCGCACAGACGTGGAACGGCGAGGGCGAGGCGTCGATGAATTCGCAGAGGCCCTCGGCGGAGGCGTTCAGGGAAGGGCTGGGCTTTCCTGAGATCATGTAGTCCATCCTTACCGGATAACCCGCTGGAAGTGGCGATAGGGTCTGATCGTGACTCGTCGTCCGCAGTCGATTCTCACTCCGCTCACGCCGGCAGCGATCTTCCTAGTGGTCACCATCGACGATGGCGGCGAGGAGACGGTTCACGACGCCTTCGCCGATCTCTCGGGTCTGGTGCGCGCGGTCGGATTCCGCAATCCCGCAGCGCATCTGAGCCTCGTCACGGGCATCGGCTCCGCCGCCTGGGACCGGCTGTTCGCGGGCCCGCGGCCCGCGGACCTGCACCCGTTCCCCGAACTCGTGGGGTCACACCACGTCGCCCCGGCCACCGAAGGCGATCTGCTGTTCCACATCCGCGGCGAGTCCATGGACGTCTGCTTCGAGCTCGGCGGCCGCGTGCTGGCCTCGATGACGGGTGCGGTCGGCGTCGTCGACGAGGTGCACGGCTTCCGGTTCTTCGAGCAGCGCGACCTGCTCGGCTTCGTCGACGGCACTGAGAACCCCGATGGACCCGAGGCCGTCGAGGCCGTCCAGATCGGCGCCGAGGATCCCGACTTCGCGGGCGCGAGCTACGTCCACATCCAGAAGTACACCCACGACATGGCCGCATGGAACGCCCTGAGCGTCGACGAGCAGGAGCTGGTGATCGGGCGCACCAAGTTGGAGGACATCGAGATGGACGACGCGGTCAAGCCGGCCAACTCGCATCTTGCGCTCAACGTCATCACCGACGAGGACGGCAACGAGCTCCAGATCGTCAGGGCCAACATGCCGTTCGGCACGCTGGGCAACGGCGAATCCGGCACGTACTACATCGCCTATGCGGCCGACCCCGGCGTCACCGAGCGGATGCTGCGGAACATGTTCATCGGCGATCCGCCTGGCAACACCGATCGCATTCTCGACTTTTCGACCGCGGTGACCGGCACCATGTTCTTCGTGCCCACCGCGGACTTCCTCGACGACCCGCCAGCACTACCCGATGGCGACACCGAAGCTGCTCCGGCTCCGGCCTCGATCTCCCGCTCCAATGGCTTCCTGTCGATCGGCAGTTTGAAAGGACAACCCCAATGAACAATCTCTACCGCGAACTGGCACCGATCACAGAAGAGGCCTGGGGCGAGATCGAACAAGAGGCGACCCGTACGTTCAAGCGCCACATCGCCGGACGGCGCGTGGTCGACGTCAGCGAGCCGAGTGGTCCCACGACGGCGGCCATCAGCACCGGCCACCTCGCGGACGTGGCCGCGCCCGGTGAGGGCGTCGTAGCCCACCTGCGGGAGAGCAAGCCTCTGGTGCGGCTGCGGGTGCCGTTCACCATCGCGCGGACTGAAATCGACGACGTGGAGCGCGGCTCGCAGGATTCCGACTGGGATCCGGTCAAGGAGGCCGCCAAGCATCTGGCGTTCGCCGAGGACCGGGCGATCTTCGAGGGTTACACGGCGGCGGAGATCGACGGCATCCGCAAGTGCAGTTCCAATCCGGGGCTGGCCCTGCCCGAGGATTCTCGCGAGATCCCCGACGTGATCTCCCAAGCGCTGTCGGAGCTGCGGCTGGCCGGCGTGGACGGGCCCTATTCGGTGCTGTTGTCCGCCGACGTCTACACCCAGGTCAGCGAAACGACCGCGGGTGGCTATCCCATCCGCGAGCATCTCAACCGGCTGGTAGACGGCGACATCATCTGGGCGCCTGCCATCGACGGTGCGTTCGTGCTGTCCACCCGCGGCGGCGACTTCGACCTGCAGCTGGGCACCGACGTGTCGATCGGCTATCTGTCCCACGATGCCGAGAACGTGCAGCTTTACCTGCAGGAGACGCTGACGTTCCTTTGCTACACCGCAGAGGCCTCGGTCGCCCTCACCCGCTAGCTCCTGGCGCGAGCGAGCGTGTCTGTACGCAACACGCCGGAGCCTTTTGGCACACTGTGCACGCTCGTTGCGCCGTTCGGCGTTATGGAATAAACGGTCGGCAATGGGGCTTGTGGTGTGTGGCTACACCACAACTTCAACGCCCAGGAGGCGGGTCCCATGACCAACAACTCTCTGACCGGAAAGACTGCACTAGTAACCGGTGCCACAGCAGGCATCGGCTACGCGGTAGCCATCCAGCTGGCCGCGGAAGGCGCCGAGGTCGTCGTGCACGGCCGTAACGCCGAGCGCGGCGCGAAGACGGTTCAGGACATCGAAAATGCCGGTGGCAAGGCACGTTTCGTCGCCGCTGACGTATCGAACGCCGACGACGTGCGTCGCCTGGCCGACGAGGCGGGCAACGTCGACATCCTGGTCAACAATGCGGGCATCTATCGCTTCGCACCCACCTTCAACACCACTGACGCCGACTTCGACGACCAGATCAACACGAACCTGCGCGCGCCCTACGTGCTGGTGCAGAAGCTGGTCCCCGGAATGATCGAGCGTGGTGGCGGTTCGGTGATCAACGTGACGACCGTGGCGGCGAGCACGCCTGCCGCAGGCGCCGGCATCTACGGCGCCAGCAAGGCGGCCCTCGAACTGCTGACGAAGCTGTGGGCCGACGAGTTCGGCACTCAGGGCGTGCGGGTCAACGCCGTCGCCCCCGGGCCGACGCAGACGCAGGGCACCGCAGCATTCGAGTCAGACCTCATCGAGGGTCTGGGCCGCACCACGGCGCTGGGCCGCACGGCCGAGGCCGACGAGATCGCCAACGTCGTGACGTTCGTCGCCTCCCCGGCCGCGAGCTACGTCAACGGCGCGATCCTGACCGTCGGTGGTGGCGCGCAGGCCATCAAGCCCGCCGCCTAACTCCGCGAGCGCGTTGGAACTAAGCCGCGAGCACCGCGTCCAGCGCCGAATAGAACAGCCCCAGTCCATCGTCGGACGGGCCGGTCAGCGCCTCGGTCGCGTGCTCGGGATGCGGCATCAACCCGACCACGCGGCCGTTGGCCGAACTGATTCCGGCGATGTTCCGCAGCGAGCCGTTCGGGTTCTCGCGGTAGCGGAAGACGACACGGCCCTCGCCCTCGAGCTCGTCGAGAACGGCGTCGGACGCGACGAATCGCCCCTCGCCCGACTTCAACGGCACCAGCAGGTCGGCGCCACTCTCGTAGCGTGTGGTCCACGCCGACGACGTCGACGCCACCTCAAGCCATACGTCACGGCACACGAAGTGCAGACCGGCGTTACGGGTCAACGCACCCGGCAACAGGCCCGCTTCGCACAGAACTTGAAAGCCGTTGCATATCC
>NZ_JAVROT010000167.1:0-5801 GCF_032162605.1 Mycobacterium sp.
CCCGCGTGATGCGGAATTGAAAACCGGCGGAAAATGCTGAGCAGCAACGCCGCTGGACCAGTGCCGACCACTGTCGCCCTGCCGGCATTTGTGAGTTCATCTAACGATAAATGGTCAATCAGATTGCGCCAGAAATGTTCTCGGTGAGGAAGCTGTGGCGGATGTTGTTCACGCAGCAGTGTGCCAGGTCACAAAATGGCCGTGATTCGAGTCACGATCGCCTTGTGGCGCCATCATTTGGCATCCGAGTCAAATGCCGAATTGACCTGCGGATACTCCACGCAGCGTGATCGTGATCTGTCCGTTATCAAACGGTGACATGCCCTCCGACGAACATGACTTCGCTCGAAAACGTTTGTACGTTCCATATGTCTCCATAACCGGAGCGAATAATTTCAAACCACGAACCTGCGTGTGAGTGGGACCGCCTAGCCCGGGAGATGCCCGGTGCTACGGCAGCCGCCGGGCCTGATGCCCGGCGTGGCATGTCTGGCCACCCCACTGTCGTGCCCGACCGAGACGGCGCGAACCACAACTCTGCCGCCTGCTCAGCAGGCAACCAACGCCCACGTTTACGCGGGTGTCCTTGGCGCGCGCTTGGCGAAAGGATCGAAGTTGAGGAACATCCGCAATACGTTCGGGCTAGGCACCATCGCCGGGGCATTGATCGTGGCCCCGATGGCGCTGGGAACCGGCACCGCGAATGCGGACGGCGTGAACTGGGACGCCGTCGCATCGTGCGAGTCCGGCGGCAACTGGCACACCGCCACCGGGAACGGCTACTACGGTGGCCTGCAGTTCACGATGAGCACCTGGCGCGCCAACGGCGGCAGCGGTTCGCCCCACCAGGCCAGTCGTGAGGAGCAGATTCGGGTCGCCGACAACGTGCTCAAGACCCAGGGCATCCACGCGTGGCCGGTGTGCGGTAGGCGGGGCTAGCACCCAAACCTTGATTGAGGAGCGGCCCGGGCGACACGCCCGAGGCCGCTCTTCACTTTCACCCCTTCTACCTCACTGTTCTCTGTATTCCGTCACGTCCCGATAAAGAACTTCCGTCGCTTGTGTAACGCGTGAGATCGGACCCACGAATTACCGTATGGCCGCGTCAATAACGCACACCTTTGCAGCGGTCCTCGTGTCAAACGGTCGCGGAAGGACCGCAACATGAAGATCGACGGCATTCTGAGGGCACTCACCAGCAGCCTGAAGCTCATCGCGCTCGCCGGCACCTTCGGCATCGTCGCGTTCGCTCTCTCGACCGGCGTGTCCGCGGGCACCGCCCACGCGGACTCGATGAACTGGGACGCCGTCGCACAGTGCGAGTCCGGTGGCAATTGGGCCGCCAACACCGGAAACGGCAACTACGGCGGCCTGCAGTTCAAGCCGGCGACCTGGAGCTCCAACGGAGGCGTCGGGTCTCCTGCCAGCGCGTCTCGGGAAGAGCAGATCCGGGTTGCCGAGAACGTCCTGGCCAGCCAGGGTTCGGGAGCATGGCCGACATGCGGTGCGCATGGCGGCACACCCGCAATCTGGAATGTCTCGTCGCTTACTCCGGCACCGCCCACGACAGGCTGCCAGGCGATGCCGACCAAGGGGCTGCTCGGCTTCATCAACCCGCGGCAGATGTGCTCAGCCCTGCTCAGTCCGCTCGGCGCGCTCACCGCACCGCGCTGACGTCGGCTAGCACGCGCCTCCGGCACTAGCGCGGAGGCGCGCATGGCCGCCTCCAATCCCTGACACCCGCCCAGGCCGAGGTGCGGACGCATCGGATGTGCGGCGTCTCCCACCATGACGACCGGTCCACGCGACCACTGGCGCGCCGCCTCGCGGTCGTTCAGGTCGTTGCGCAACACGTCGGTCGGATCGGTCGACGCCAGGATGGCGGCGGCCGAACTCGTTCCGTTGCCGACCGTCTCACCGGCCAAGTTCACGTCCAACGCGTACCTGGCGATTCCTCGCCAAGCCGTATCCCGCATAGCGGCGACCCCAGCGACCCGTTCAGGTGGCGGGCCACCAACGAGCCGACCCCGTCAGCGCCGACGACGGCGCCACCGAGGCCGATCTCGTCGAGGGCGGCCAGAGCGTTGGGCCAGATGCTGATCCCCGACCCGGACGACCCGTCGGTGCGTTCCTCGAGGATGGCGAGCTGATGACCTCGTCGTTGCAGCGCAACCGCGGTCGTCAGGCCGGCGATGCCCGCTCCGATGACGGGGATGCGTTGCGTCACCAGTCGAAACTAGCGCCCCGAGAATCAGAGGTCGAACACCAGCAGCGTGCTCGATGCCGTGGCGACGACTGAGCCCGCCGCATCCGTGACGACACCCTCGGTGAAGCCGACGCGCGATCCCAACTTGACCACTGTGCCGGTTGCGGTCAGCAGTCCGCTCGACGCGCGAACGGCCTTGAGGTAGTTCACCTTGATCTCTACGGAGGTGTAGCCCTTGCCCTGCGGAAGCGTGCTGTGCAGTGCGCAGCCCACGACGGAGTCGAGGAGCGTGCACACGAGTCCGCCGTGAACCATCCCGATCGGGTTGTATGCGGATTCGTCGGGCCGGCAGGTGAACACCACGCGCCCGGAATCCGCAGAGACCATCGTGAACTCCATCAGCCCGGAGATCGGCGGCGGCGGCAGCGTGCCGTCGATCATGGCGTGCAGGTAGTCGATGCCCGACATGGACAGGCCGGTGGCCGTGGTCGGCGCCGGGTCGTGCCACGACACGACCTTCGAGCGGCGTTCGCCCCACCCCTTGCTGTCGGTGTCGGTGTCGATGAGTTCGGTGGTCACGGAGTCTCCCGGTGTCGGTCGAAGTTGCGGTAGCGGGCTGGACGTAGGGGGTCGTCGGCGGCCACGGCATGGGTTGCACCCCACGCCAGCAGGGCATCGAGAACGGGAAGCAGGGCGCGGCCTGATTCAGTCAGCCCGTACTCGTCGCGTCGCGGACGGTCCTGATACGGCTTGCGGGCGATGACGCCTGCGGTCTCGAGGGTTCTTAGGCGGGCGGCGATCCGGTCGCGGGGTGCGCCGGTGCCGGTCACGATGTCGCCGAATCGATTTGCGCCCAAGGCGATTTCGCGCACGACCAGGAGCGCCCACTTTTCGCCGACGACCTCCATCGCCGCGGCGATCGGGCAGGGCCGCCCCGGTAGGGCGGCAAGCGGAACGAGGGACATCCTGTTAGCCTGCCAGGAGTGAGTTTGAATATCAAACTAAAAGCGGTGTCGCTGCTGCCGGTCGCGGCGGGCACGGCGCTCGTCCTGGTCACCTACGTGACCCCGATGGCGACTCTCGCGACGACGGCGGCGGGCGTTCGGGCCGGGGCCGGACCTCAGGCGTGGCTCCTCAGCTCGATGTCCGTCGGCCTGGCAGCCGGCCTGTTGACCGCAGGCGTCGTCGGGGACAACGTGGGGCGCCGACGCGTCTATCTGGGCGGGCTGGTGGCGCTCGCAGTTGGTGCGCTCGTTTGCTTCCTCGCGCAGGAGCCCGTCGGGTTCGTCATCGGGCGTGTCGTCGAGGGGTTGGGGGGCGCGGCGGTACTGGCCTGCGGTCTTGCGATCCTCGCCTACGACTTTCCCGATGCCCGGGGCCGCACCCATGCGACGGCGGTGTGGGGGGCCAGCGTCGGGGTCGGCATCTCCGTGGGCGCACTGTTGTCGGCCGTACTCGGGGCGGCGCGGTGGCGGGAGTCATATCTGGCGGTCGGAGTGATCGCACTGATTCTTTTGTGGCCCAGCATCTCCCGCATCGGTAATTCGCAGGTGGCGAATCGGCGTCGTCTTGACGTAGTGGGTCTGGGACTGTTCGCGGCGGCGATGATCCTGTTGGTGTGCGCGCTGACGCTCGGGCGTGGCGGCATTCGGGTAGTGCCGGTCGTCCTCGGCTTCACCGGATTGGCGGCCCTGATCGCCTTCGCCTTCGCCGAATCGCGCGTTCGAGACGCTCTCATCGATCCGAAGCTGCTTCGACACAACCGGTTCCGTGCCGCGACTGTCGGATCGCTCGCTCTCGGTTCCGGCGTCACCGCCACCGTGTCGTTCGTCCCGACGCTGGCCCAAGCCGGACTCGGGTCCGGGCTGTGGACCGCGAGCGTTCTGGTCGTCGCGTGGTCCGGCACCAGCACGGCGACGGCGTACCTCTCGCGCCACATCCCGCATCCGATGCAGGGGCCCACGCCGATCGCCACGAGCCTGGTGATCGTGGCGGTCGGCCAGGCGCTCGGCTACGGATTGAATTCCGAGTCGAGCCCGTGGCGATTGGTGCCGTCGCTGGTGGTGGCGGGCGTGGCCACGGGTCTGCTCAACGCGCTGCTCGGCCGCGAGGCCGTCGCCAGCGTCGAGGCCGACCGCTCGGCCATGGGCAGCGGCGCCAACAACACGGCGCGCTATTTCGGCGCGGCGGTGGGCATCACGTTGTTCGTCGTCATCGCTACGCACGTCGGCGAAGATCTGGCCGCCGGTTGGAACGTCGCGATCCTGGTCTCGGCCGCGATCTCGCTGATCGGCGCCGGTGGCGTCGCCATCGCAGGGAAATCCCATCGGATCCATGCCGTGTCGGCGCCCGCGGCGGTCGAGTCGTAGAACGCAAGAGACGCCGGATTCGCACTCGCGAAACGCGTTTGTGGTCTTCCTCTGTGCTACGCAGGGGGCATGACGGCCTTCCACGATCTCGACGACTTCCTCGCGCTGCCTCGGGTGTCCGGCCTGGCAGTGTCGCCCGACGGATTGCGCGTCGTCACCACCATCAGCGAGCTCAACGAGAAGCGCACCGAGTTCGTCACCTCGGTGTGGGAGCTCGATGCGGCAGGTGAGCAACCGGCGCGACGACTCACCCGTGGAGCCAAGGGGGAGTCGTCGCCGGTGTTCACCGCGGATGGTGACCTGCTCTTCGTCGCCGCACGTGAGGTTCCAGGCTCCAGCGGCGAGGACGAACCGAAGGCATCGCTGTGGCGGCTGCCCGCCGCAGGCGGTGAGGCCGTCTCGGTACTCGAGCTTGCCGGGGGCGTGAGTGCGGCACATGCGGCGCGCGAGGCGGACGTCACGCTGGTAACGGCGGAACTGCTGCCGTCGGCCAACGGTGTCGACGACGACAAGCGGCTGCGCGCGCTGCGCAAGGACAACAAGATCTCGGCGTTGCTCCACACCGGCTATCCGGTTCGCCATTGGGATCACGACCTCGGGCCTGCCCAGCCCCACCTCCTCGCCCTTGCCGGTGGACTGGAGCGCAGCGCCTCGGGGAGTGATTCCGGCGTGCGCGATCTGACGCCCAGTCCCGGAGGGGGCCTGCGCGAGGCGGGTGTCGATGTCAGCGCGGACGGGCGCTTCGTGGTGACTTCGTGGGCGGTGCCCGGTCCCGATGCCTCCATCCGCGAGACCCTGGTGCGGGTCGACGTCGCCACGGGAGAGCACACGACGATCGCGCAAGACCCGTCGGCCGATCTGGGGAGCCCGGTCATCTCTCCCGACGGTCGCGCGGTGGCCTTCATTCGCGAGACGCATTCATCCCCGGAACGGGCGCCGCGGATTACGTTGTGCTGCATGGAATTCGGTGAGTCATTCGGCGAGGTGGCGGCTGACTGGGACCGGTGGCCCACCTCCGTTGCGTGGACGGTGGACGGTTCGAACCTCATCGTCACGGCCGACGAGGCTGGCCGCAGGCCGGTGTTCGTCATCGACCCGGAAACGTTGTCGGTGTCCCGGTTGACCGTCGACGACCTCAGCTACACCGACGTGTGCGCCGCACCAGGCGGTGTGGTCTACGCACTGCGCAGTTCCTACTCGGCCCCGCCGCACCCGGTGCGCATCGA
>NZ_JAVROT010000168.1:0-5227 GCF_032162605.1 Mycobacterium sp.
GGCCGGGTGCGCAGACCCGCAACGACATCCGTTGGCATCCTTCGGCACTGGATCGTGACCACCGCTGGAAGGCCACCAGTCAGCGGGGCGCCACCATCTGGTTCACCGGCCTCCCCGCGTCGGGCAAGTCGACGGTGGCCGTCGCCGTCGAGCGCGCGCTCGTCGAGTCCGGCGACGTCGCCTATCTGCTCGACGGTGACAACATCCGCCACGGCCTGTCCGACGACCTCGGGTTCTCGGCCGGTGACCGGGCCGAGAACATCAGGCGGGTCGGACATCTCACCCGGCTGTTCGCCGATGCCGGGGTGGTCGCGCTCGCCTCCCTGGTGTCGCCGCTGAAGTCCGACCGCGAGATCGCCAGGGCCCTCAACGACGCGGCCAAGCTGCCCTTCATCGAGGTCTACATCGCCACGTCGGTGCAGGAGTGCGAGAAGCGGGACCCCAAGGGCCTCTACGCACGCGCCCGGGCGGGCGAACTCAAGGGACTGACCGGCGTCGACGCTCCGTACGAGGCGCCCGAGAACCCGGACCTGGTGCTCGATACCACCGGCGCCGACATCGACGACCTGGTGGCCAAGGTCCTCGAGGTACTCAGGTCCAAGCGCGACGGGGCCTGATCAACGCGGCGAGCAACCGACCTGGGCGACCACGAAGATCCGGCGGAACGGGAAGAACGTGCGACCGTCGGGTCGCGCCGGGTACTTGGCGTCCAGCATGGGGATGAGCTCGGCGCGGAACCGTTGCCAATCCTCTTCACGGAGTGCGTCTTTCACGGGCGTCAAGGCGGTGCCGGTGATCCAGTCCAGTACCGGATGTTCGCCCGTGAGCTCGTGGACGTAGGTCGTCTCCCAGGTGTCGACGGCGCAGCCCGCGTCGCTGAGCATCCCGGCGTACTCCGCCGCCGAGTCGACCACCTTGCCCACCCGGAAGGGGATGTCGCTCAAGGCATCAATCCACTTCGGACTGCTTGCCAGCTCGCGCACCGCGGCATGCGACGGCGCGTCGAAGTTGCCGGGCACCTGCACGGCGATCCACGCACCGGTGGGCAGCTGATCAGCCCAGCGGACCAACAGCTCCCGATGTCGTGGCACCCACTGCAACGCCGCGTTGCTCAGCACGACGTCGGTGTCCGGCCTCGGCGTCCACACCGCCAGTTCCCCGAGGCTCGCGTCGAGGCCACGCGCGCGCGCCGCGTCGACCATCTCCTGCGAGCTGTCAACGGCCTCGATGACCGCTTCCGGCCATCGCTCGGAGAGGGTGACCGTCAGGTTTCCGGGTCCGCAGCCGAGGTCGACCACGCGACGGGGCGACTCGGCGCCCACCCGCATCAGGAGTTCGTAGAACGGTCGTCCACGGTGGTCGGCGAAGGCCAGGTACACGTCGGGATTCCACATGCTGCCATCCTCTCTGATGATGAATGAATCAACGAAGGTGCGTGCGACCTGGGAGGCGCTGGGGCTGCCAGGCATCGTGGACGTGCACACCCACTTCATGCCCAAGCCCGTGCTGGACAAGGTGTGGAAGTACTTCGACGAGGCCGGAGCGCTGGTCGGGCGCGTCTGGCCGATCGCCTACCGCTCCGACGAGGCCAACCGTCTCGAGACGCTGCGCGGCTTCGGCGTGCGCGCCTTCACCTCGCTGGTCTATCCACACAAACCGCAGATGGCGGCCTGGCTGAATCAGTGGGCCGCGCAGTTCGCCTCGACCACGCCCGACTGCCTGTCCACTGCCACGTTCTATCCGGAGTCGGGGGCCGACGCGTACGTCAGGGCGGCCATCGACGGCGGCGCCCGGGTGTTCAAGGCCCATGTCCAGGTCGGCGGTTACGACCCCTCCGATCCTCTGCTCGACGGGGTGTGGGGGATGATCGAGGAGGCGCGGGTTCCCGTCGTGATCCACTGCGGATCTGGCCCCCAACCGGGACGGCACACCGGGCCAGAGCCGATCGAGGCGGTGTTGGCGCGACATCCCCGATTGCGCCTCGTCATCGCCCACATGGGCATGCCGGAGTACCGCGACTTCTTGGACCTGTGCGACCGGTTCGACGGCGTGCGGCTGGACACCACGATGGCGTTCACGCCGTTCATCGAGGAGACGATGCCGTTCCCGAAGTCCGAGCGGCACCGGCTCGCAGAGCTGGGCGACCGCATTCTATTCGGCAGCGACTTCCCGAACATCCCCTACAGCTACCTCGAGGCCATGCAGGTGCTGACCAGGCTGGAGGGCATCGATGACGACTGGCTGCGCGGCGTCTTCCACGACAACGCCGCCAGCCTCTTCGGGCTCGCGCTCTAGATAGCCGCCAGCTCGTCGATCTGCGCCTTCGGCCTCGTTCACAGCCCGCTTGCAGTGTCACCGGCTTAGCTGGTCGGCGTGGTTCTTCGGATCACTGGACGCGCGCGACTTCATCACCGTCGACAAGCCCCCAGGGTCACTGTGGGTGACGGGGCTGTCGGTGCGCCTGTTCGGCATGAACAGCCTCTCGAAGTACTTGGTGCGGGCAGCTTGGAACGATACGAAGTGCCCGCCGAAGTCGGAGCGGAGCCGACCGGCCCCATCGCCCTCGCCACCGTCGAGCACGTCGGCCCATTCGCCGCCCGCCGCCAGGCAGAAGACCTCGGCAAAGGGGTCGAGGACCAGCGGTTCGGCCTTCTGCGCCTCCAATGCCCTTGCGGCGGCGACGAACAGGGCCGTCGACCCGACGCTCGTCGTGATGTCCCAGGTGTCGTCATCGCTTCGCACGCCGGCGACCGTACGCCGGGATGCTGACAGCCCTACACCAGCGGACGTCCGGTCCTGATCCGCCAGTCGAGGTCCTTGAGGAGCACGTTGAACGGGAACTGCCTGACGAAGCGGGGCGACAGCCGGGTGCCGGTCCGCAACACGCGCATCAGCCAGTCGAAGCGACGCTGACGACGAGCATCCCACGGCAGCCGCATCTCGTCGCGAAAGCGTTGCGGCAGGAAGCCGGTCGTGATGAGGAGGGCAAAGCCCTCGGACCATCGTCGTAGCGGCCCTGGCAGCTTCACCCCGCGCACCCGGCTCACAGCGATCGGGTAGAGGTAATCGCGCACGGTGTCGTCGATGTAGACCTTCGCAAGTGACTGCTGCCAGTACGCATCGAAGGCCGCCCGATCCGGAGGCCACATCTCCGGCGGTACCTGCAGCGTGGTGCCCAGCGAGATGCCGTCGGCGTAGTGCCGGTCGGCGGTCTCGGCGTCCATCTCACCCACGAACGTGCGGTAGGAGTCGACGGCGCCCTTGTACAGGCAGGCGGCGACCCACAGCTGAAGATCCTTGTCGAAGGCGTTGTACTTCACCGGGCTCTCGTCGGTCGAGTACACCTGGGCGTGCGCCCCGTTGACCGCACGGCGGAAGGCGGCCTTCTGCTCGTCGCTGCCGCGGCCCGCCACGGCCAGGTACGTGAACGTGGTACGCGCCCGCTTGATCGGATGACGGTCGACGCGACCACTTTCGACGCGGCTCTCCAGCACGCCGTAGCCGACCCCCGGCCTGGCCAGTTGCATGATGACGTTCGCCGGGCCAAGGAGCAGGCCCACGCCGAGCAGCCCCTCGTCGAGGGTGGGAGCGCTCCGGCGCTTCAGCGGACCGCGGCGCCCGGCCGAGATGGCTGGTGCGCTCACCGCACGCTCGACGTGACTGTCACCGACCGTCACGGTCAACCCCCATCCAAATGTGAGAACGCGTGTTTCCTGATATTGCCCCGGATGCCAGACGGGTGTCAAGATCGTGGGCATGTCCATGGTCCGGCCCTACGGCGGCGTCGAGGCGCGCGATCGGATCGCGGAGCGCAGGCGCCGACTGCTCGACGCGGGCCTGCAGCTGTTGGGCGGGGCGGACAACCCTGCCGAACTCACCGTGCGCGCCATCTGCGGGCAGGCCAGAACGTCGGCGAGGTACTTCTACGAGAGCTTCCCCGACAAGGACGCGTTGGCGGCCGCGGTATTCGACTGGGTTATCGCCGACATCGCCGCGACCACGCAGGCCGCCGTCGTGGCCGCGCCCCGCGAGGAGCAGAACCGGGCGGGCATCGCGAACCTCGTCCGCACGATTGCGGGTGACGCGAGGATCGGCCGCCTGTTGTTCAACGCGCAACTCTCCAACCCGGCGCTCGCCCGCAAGCGGGCCGAGCTCGGCGGTGTGTTCGCCCTGCTGTCAGGCCAGCACGTGACGAGCGCGTACCAATTGCCGCAGCACGAATGGGTCAAGGCCGTCGCGCACTTCGTGGTCGGCGGAGTGGGCCAGACGATCAGCGCATGGGTGTCCAGTGACATCCGAATGGACCAGGGTCAGCTCGTCGACCAGCTCACCCGAATGGTCGACGCGCTGGCGTTTCGCGATCTCGATAGGAGCTAGTCGTCCGTCTGGGAATTGAGCTGGTTCAGTGCCCCGCGTGGACCGCGGGCAACACCAACGTGTCGATGACCTGTCGCATGAACTTGGCGTCGACGGTCTGTCCGCCGATGACCCGCATCAGGGCCATGGCGGTGAGCGCATCGGCGATGAGCGACCAGTCGCGATCACTGGACACTTCGCCGCGGACGGCGGCCTGCTCGAGTATCGCCGTTACCACCCGTCGACCCTTGTGCAGCATCAGGTCGTCGAGGGCCGAGGCGAGTTCGGGGTCGTGCGCGGCCTCCACCGCGACCCGTAGCACCAGGTCGTTGGAGACCAAGTCGTCGTCGTTTCGGGCTGTGCGTTCGACGAGGAGATCGAAATCGCCTGTGAGACTGCCGGTATCGGGGGCTTCGTCGCTCATCAGGTCGGGTCGCCAGTAAACGAGTGCGTCGGTGATCAACGCTGCCTTCGAGGACCACCGGCGGTAGATCGCGGCTTTGCCGACGCCGGCGCGTGCGGCGATGTCGTTCATGTTGGTGGCGTCGTAGCCGTGTTCGGTGAGGGCGGCCACGGCGGCGTTGAGGATGGCGGGATCGCGTGACCGGTCCAGACGTCCGTCAGTGCGCTGGCGCAGTTTCGATTCGCTGTCTGTCATGTGTCCCGATCTGGCGATGACGACTTGGTTTTAGCTTCGCAGATCCGCGCAACCAAGTCACACCGTCGGCGATGTTGAAATCGGCGCGGTGCTCGCGTCGGATGCGGGCTCAGGACCGTCTCTCTTCACGATCTTGAAGGTGTTCAGTGGCCACCAGAACCAGCGTCCGAGTGCGGCGGCGATCGAGGGGGTCATGAAGGAGCGCACGATGAG
>NZ_JAVROT010000169.1:0-10052 GCF_032162605.1 Mycobacterium sp.
GCGTAGACGCCGTCGGCCGGGATCGCCGAGTACATCGGGGGCGCCACGTTGGCGGTGGGGAATCCGAGCCCCTTGCCGCGACCGTCGCCGCGCACCACCACACCCTCCACGCGGTGTGGCCTGCCGAGAGCCTCGGCCGCCACGACGACGTCACCGGCGTCGACGCAGGATCGAATGTAGGTCGACGAGAAGGTCACGGTCTGGTCCCTGGTCTGGTCCGTGTGGTGTTCTGACACCAGAGACATGCTCTCGACGGCGAACCCGAATCGTTCCCCGGCCTTGCGCAGCATGGTGACGTTGCCGCCGGCCTTCTTTCCGAAGGTGAAGTTCTCGCCGACCACCACCTCGACGACGTGCAACCGCTCCACCAGCAGTTCGTGGATGTAGCGCTCGGGCGTCAGCTTCATGAAGTCTAGGGTGAACGGCATGACGAGGAAGACGTCGACGCCCATCTCCTCGACGAGTTCGGCGCGTCTGGTGAGCGTGGTCAGCTGGGCGGGGTGGCTGCCGGGAAAGACGACCTCCATCGGATGGGGGTCGAACGTCATCAGAACCGTCGGCACCTCACGGGATCTACCCGCCTTGACCGCATGGTTGATGAGCTCGGCGTGGCCGCGGTGGACACCGTCGAACACACCGATCGTGACGACACATCTGCCCCAGTCCGTGGGGATCTCGTCTTGGCCCCGCCAGCGCTGCACGACGGCAAGCCTACGACGCGCCGGGGACGTCGGTGTCGCTAGATGCCCGGATGCGCAGAGGATTGCCTAAACTTCGACGATATGAACCCCGGCGACAGCACTCACGACTTGTCGTCAGTTGCCCAGGATTACCTGAAGGTCATCTGGACCGCGCAGGAGTGGTCGGTCGACAAGGTCAGCACGAAGATGCTCGCCGAACGCATCGGGGTCTCCGCGAGCACGGCGTCGGAGTCCATCCGCAAGCTCGCCGACCAGGGTCTCGTCGATCACGAGAAGTACGGCGCGGTGTCCCTGACCGAGTCCGGACGCACGGCCGCCCTCGCGATGGTGCGCCGCCACCGGTTGATGGAGACCTTTTTGGTGCGCGAGCTCGGCTACGGCTGGGATGAGGTGCACGACGAGGCCGAGATCCTCGAGCACGCGGTGTCCGACCGGATGCTGATGCGCATCGACGCCAAACTCGGATATCCGACCCGCGATCCGCATGGCGATCCGATCCCCGCCGCCGACGGGCGGGTCCCCACCCCGGCGGCACGCCAGCTGTCGGTCTGCCAGGACGGCGAGGAAGGCACCGTCGCCCGGATCTCAGACGCCGACCCCGAGATGCTGCGCTACTTCGCTAACGTCGGCATCAGACTGGACTCGCGACTTCGCGTGGTGGCCCGTCGCGACTTCGCAGGCATGATCTCGGTGGCCATAGAGGACGCGGCCGTGCACGTCGGCTCGGAGCCACCGGCCACCACCATCGACTTGGGAAACCCTGCAGCAGAAGCGATCTGGGTGGTCTAGCCAGCCAGGGCGCCTCACTTCCGTCGTCGAAACGGTCTACCGACCGCAGGACGAGGCGCACGACCGCGTTCCGCTCCCCTCCACGGACGACACCCGAGTGCCCACGCCGTTGACAGCGGCCCGGGATTCGGTGATCACGCAAGCAGGCCCTTGGCCACGTGGGTGATCTGCACTTCGTTGCTGCCTGCGTAGATCATCAGCGACTTGGCGTCACGGGCCAGCTGCTCGACGCGGTACTCGGTCATGTAGCCGTTGCCGCCGAAGAGCTGAACGGCGTCCATGGCCACCTCGGTCGCAGCCTCTGACGAGTACCACTTGATGGCCGACGCTTCGCCCAACGACGGCGGCTTGCCCGCCTTGAGTCGCTCGAGGGTCTGAAACACCATGTTCTGCACGTTCATTCGAGCTACCTCCATCTTCGCCAGCTTGAGCTGGATCAATTGGAACTGCCCGATCTCCTTGCCCCACAACGTGCGGGTCTTCGCGTAGTCGACGCACAGTCGGTGACACTCGTTGATGATGCCAAGCGACATCGCCGCGATCCCTACACGCTCGGCGACGAAGTTGGCGCGCGCGCTGTCCCGGCCGTCGCCGCCGGTGTGGTGCTCGGTCTCGCCCAGCAGCCGATCCGGGGTGAGCCGCACGTCATCGAAGAACAACTCGCCCGTGGGCGATGACATCATGCCCATCTTCTTGAAGGCCTTGCCCTGCGTCAGGCCTGGCATGCCCGAGTCGAGCACGAAGGTCAGCACCTTGCGGTTACGTTTGTCCGCTCCCGCATCGCCCTCGTCCAACTTGGCGTAGACGACGAGCACGTCGGCGTCCGGGCCGTTGGTGATGAACGTCTTCTGCCCGTTGAGGAGGTAGTCCGCCCCGTCACGACGCACGTAGGTCTTCATGCCTCCGAAGGCATCCGATCCCGCGTCGGGTTCCGTGATGGCCCACGCGGCGATCTTCGCCAGCGTCATCAAATCGGGCAGCCAACGTTCCTTCTGCGCCAGCGTGCCGCGGCTCGTGATGGTGGCCGCGCCCAGGCCGAGGCTGACGCCGACGGTGCTGAGCAACCCGATGCTGACCCCCGCGAGCTCGGACACCATGGCGACCGCCATCGAGGCCTGTGCAGCGATGTCCCCCAGCCCCCCGCCCTTCTTCTCGGCGTCCTGCCCGGATCCGGACTCAGCCCAGGCCCGCTCCCTTTCGAGCATGCCCTTGACGGCCTCCGCGGCCATCACGTCGAGGCCGAACTCGCTGAAGAGCTTGCGGGCGATCGGATACGGCGAGAGTTCGCCGCTCTCCAGCGCGTCCAGGTGCGGACGGATCTCCTTCTCGATGAACGCGCGCATGGTGTCGCGCATGATGACGTCGGTGTCAGACCACTCGAACATCGTTGACTCCTCTATGTGTTCGCACGCGAACGCCTTTCCGGTGATGGGACACTTCTCGGTCGCTCGATGTGTCCCATCTTTCCTACTACTTGTTCCTGGTTGCGTTCCCTCGCGAGCGAGCGTTCGGCGCGTTGGTAGGCCGTCACGACGGCGGCGCCGCGCAGCTGCCAGGTCCGTGCATCCGAGTGCACACGCGATCCCACCGCCGCCTGGCCCGCGCCGCATCCTGGTCGACGAAGCTCGCGACGAGGATCCCCCGGCAGCGCGTCGATCGCGGTGTACGCGATGTCATGCAATTCCTTGGGCGCCAGGTGGTCCGGCATCAACTCGCCGATGGCGGCGGTGAGGGCGCTGTTGGGCGAGATGCTCGATCGCATTCCACGGTGGCGTCGAGGAGCCGGGTCGGCATCCCCGTGCTGCGCTCGGCCTGAGTACGCCGCACGGTGCCTGCGTCCTTGGTCGACACCGCTCCTCCCCTTGCCACTCTGATATGAATACCAGCCAGTATGTCATCGCCCCAACGGGCGAACTAGAGGGTGGACGGGCGGATCACGACGACCGACTTCGTGCGCGCGCCGTCGTCGGCCAGCAGTGCGATGACCCGGCCGTCCGTGGCAGTCGCGGCGTACACGCCGTCAAACCCGGCCGATGCCAAGGATCTTCCGTTCGATGCCGACTCCGACTCCTCTGCGGTGAGGTCGCGTCGTGGAAAGCCAAGCAGGCAGGCCTCGTCGAGGGAGTAGCTCAGCCGTGGCTCGTCGGCCAGCTGTTCCAAGGTGTGCGCCTCGCCCAGCCCGTACCGGCCGACCCTGGTGCGCCGCAGCGCGGTGAGATGACCGCCGACGCGGAGGGCTGCCCCGACATCGCGGGCCAACGCGCGAATGTAGGTGCCCGACGAGCAATCGACCTCGACGTCGACGTCGACGAAACCGTCGGCACGTCGGACGGCTCCTACGTCGAACCGCGAGATCCGCACCCGGCGCGCGGCCAGTTCGACGGTCTTGCCCTCTCGCGCCAGCTTGTAGGCCCGTTGTCCGTCCACCTTGATGGCGCTCACCGCCGAGGGGATTTGATAGATCTCGCCGCGCAGTCCTGCGACAGTGTCCTCGATGCTGCCGTCGGTGACGTGATCCGCCGAAAACGTTTGAAGGACTTCGCCTTCGGCGTCCTCGGTGGAAGTGGTCTGCCCAAGTCTGATCGTGGCGGCGTACGACTTGTCCGTTGCGGTGAGCAGGCCGAGGATCTTGGTGGCGCGCTCGATCCCGACGACCAGGACACCGGTGGCCATCGGGTCAAGCGTTCCCGCGTGCCCCACCTTGCGGGTGCCGAAGACCCTCCGGCAGCGGCCCACCACGTCGTGGCTGGTCATCCCGGCAGCCTTGTCGATGACGACGAGGCCAGCCGCGACCGATCCCCCGGTCGCTGCGCTCCTGCCCGCCGGAGGCCCACTCACAGCACGATCGCCGTCAGGGTCAAATCGTCCGCAACCGACCAACGCCCGGAGAGCGCGGTCAGCGGCGGCCCCGACTCGGCCGCCGGATCGACGAGTATCCGCGACTCGAAGGTGCCCGAGCTACCGGACCCGTCGAGTTCGAACGTGACGTGCGCGTCCTCGAAGCCCAGCCAGCGGTGGGTCAGCGGGAACCATGCCTTGTACGTCGCCTCCTTGGCGCAGAACAGGATTCGATCCCAATGCAGGTCACCACCGAGCGACGTGAGCTGCCGACGTTCCTCGGGCAGGCTGATCGCGTCCAGCACGCCCTCGGGCAAGACGTCGTGGGGTTCGGCGTCGATCCCGACGGACCGGACGTCGCTCACGCGCCCCACCACAGCGCCACGAAAGCCCGCACAGTGCGTGAGGCTGCCGACCACACCCTCGGGCCAGCACGGTTCGCCCTTGTCCCCCTTGAGGATCGGTACGGGCGGCAACCCCAGCTCACCCAGCGCCTGGCGTGCGCAGTAGCGCACGGTGACGAACTCGTTGCGCCGCTTGGCCACCGAACGGGCGATGAGCGGCTCTTCCTCGGGCAGCGGTGCCAGGTCCGGCGGGTCGTCATAGAGTTCGGCCGACGCCACTACGGCGGGCAGCACACCCGCGAGCAGTCTCACCGTCGTGGTCCTTTGCTCTTCCCGCAAGCGCTCATCGGCCGGACCTCTGAGCTCGAATCTTCTCCTGCATCTTCTCCGCGCCTGCACGCATCTCCGGCGTGACCTCGAAGTGGCCACCGAAGTCGTTGAGATACCCCGGTGGGTACTTCGGGTCGGGCAGGATCTGTCGCATCCACCGATACGGTTTGCGGCGGCGCCACTCCCGCGGATAGCCCACCGAGACTTCCTCGAACCGCACGCCGTCGTACCAGGTGGTTCGAGGGATGTGCAGATGGCCATAGACCGAGCAGACCGCGTTGTACCGCGTGTGCCAGTCGGCCGTCGCGGTCGTACCGCACCACAGCGCGAACTCCGGGTAGTACATCGCGTCACATGGATCGCGCACCAGCGGGAAGTGATTCACCAGCACGGTCGGCGTCATCCAATCGAGGTCCTCGAGCTTCTTGCGGGTCTGGACCACCCGGTCGCGGCACCAGGCGTCGCGCGTGGCATACGGCTCGGCGGACAGCAGGAACTCGTCGGTGCCGACCACGTTGCGCTCACGTGCCACCGCGAGGCCCTCCGCCTTGGTCGCGGTGCCCTCCGGCAGGAATGAATAGTCGTAGAGCAGGAACATCGGCACGATGGTCGCCGGTCCACCTTCGTCGGTCCACACCGGAAAGGGATGCTCCGGAGTGAGGATGCCCATCTCGTCGCACATGTTGACCAGGTAGTCGTACCGGGCCCTGCCGAAGATCTGCATCGGGTCCTTGGTGGTGGTCCACAGCTCGTGGTTACCAGGCACCCAGATCACCTTGGCGAACCGCTTGCGCAGCAGGTCCAGCGACCACCGGATCTCATCGGTACGTTCGGCGACGTCACCCGCGACGATCAGCCAGTCGTCCGGCGACGACGGGTAGAGCGATTCGGTGACGGGCTTGTTACCGGTATGACCGATGTGAAGATCGCTGATCGCCCAGAGGGTTGGATGCCGATGATCCTGAGACGGCCCCGAAACATTGGAAGACACAACCAGCCAGCCTACTTGCGCCACCGGCGCCCGGTCGCCCGGCAACTAGAACATGTTCTCCTTTCCGGTCCTGGCGGCGGTTCGCGACTTGTACACTCCCGGCAATGGACAACGAGCGCAAGAGGGGTCCCATTCTCGCCAAGATGCGCCTGCTGTCGGCGATGTGTGCCCTGATCGCGGCGGTGGTCGTCGTCTGGCAGGCCAATCCGCTCGTCGGACGCGGCCCCGGGTCCGTCGAGCTGAGGTCCACGTCAGCGCCGATGACCGGGGTCTCGAGCAGCATCAAGTGGCCGGTCATTGAAACCGTCGATCCACGGCCGTTCGATCCCTGCGAGGACATCCCGATCGACGTCATCAACCAACTCGGACTGGGCTTCACACCGCCGGAGCACGAGGACGGCCTCCGGTGCCACTACGACGCGGGCAATTACCAGATGGCCGTCGAGGCCTTCGTCTGGCGGACCTACGCACAGACGCTTCCCGCGGACGCCGTCGAACTCGACATCGCTGGCCACCGCGCTGCGCAGTACTGGATCCTGAAGCCGTCGGACCGCAACAACCGCTTCTGGTTCAGCTGCATGATCGCGTTCGACACCAGCTACGGGGTGCTCCAGCAGTCGCTGTTCTACACTCCGGTCTACAGCGCCGATGACGTGGACTGCATGCAGACCAATCTTCAGCGCGCACAGCAACTGGTGTCGTTCTACAAGTTCTAATTGAAGCCTTCTCGAGCCGATCCATCGGGATCGACCGTTCGATCATCCCGTAGCTCTGCTTCCCGTCCCATGTGTACCGCACGCCGGCCTGCTGCAGTGCGGGGAAGGTCCAGTTCGCCATCATGGCGAGTTGTTCGGCGGGAACCTCGCCGGGATCGGTGATGTCGTGAGTGGAGAGCACGGTCTCGCCACTTATGCGCACGGTGCCGTCCTCCGTCTCCAACACGACGGAGACGTCCTCTAGCGGTTTGCAGCCGACGCAACCACGGCGCTTCGACCACGTGAGCAGGAGTCAGGTCCCCGTCGCCGGAGAAGTGAACGTGGCCTCGTCGCCGTCGACGCGCAGCGCTCCCCTTGCCCTGAACAGCTGCTCGTACCGGGCCCGCCCATGAGGTCGCCTTCGACCGATTTCGCGAGTTGAGTCGCCGACTTCTCGTCGAGGGCGCCCTGGATCCAGGGTGGTACCGCCAAGGTGGCTTCGACGTCGAAGTGCACGTCGACCAATGGGCCGGTCGTGCGGGCCGCCACCAGGTCAGCCGATGACGTCTGCATCGGCTGCCCATCGAAAGTCATTCGCCAGGTGTCGAATTCGCGTATGCAAGTGAAGCCCAGGGGGCCCGCGCCCAGCACCGTCGGCCGTCCGTCCGGACCCTCCGCAGGCCAACTTGGCGCGTCTTGACGCACCCGGAACACCCCGCCGTCGGGGAACGCCACGTTGACCTGGATCGCGTGCGCCTCCCAGCTCGACGACAGCGCCTCGATGCCGACGCGGGGCAGACCGAGCTCGCCGCGGTCGTCGAACACCCAGAAGCTCACGGAATCCCGCACCTCCGGGTTGTCTGGCGCTGGCTACCGCGACGACACGCGACTCTCCCTGCGTCCCGACGTCGTGGACTTCACCGGCGACCCCCTCCCCCACGATCTCTACGTGTTTGGCCACCCGGTGGTCGAACTGTCGCACTCGTGCGGCAACCCCCACAACGACGTCTTCGTCCGGCTCAGCGAGGTTGACGCGTTGGGGAAGTCGACCAATGTGAGCGACGGATTCATCAGACTCACAACCGATTCCGGCACCGTCCGGCTCGAGCTCGACGCGGTGGCACATCGATTCCCGGCCGGCTCCAGACTCCGGGTGATGGTGGCGGGCGGTTCACACCCCCGCTTCGTCCGCAACCTGGGCACTGACGAGCCGCCGATCTCCGGAACCACGGTTACACGCGCCAAGCACAACGTCCATCACGGCGCAGGCGGGCAGTCACGCCTGGTGCTCCCAGCAGGGTCCACCCCGCCGTCAGCCGACTGACGCCCGGACGCGCTCGGCGATCGCCGCCAGCGTCGCGTCGTCGTGAATGGGGTCGGCCCAGTCGGGCGAGACCGGCAGGTCGACCCAGCTCTTGCATCCCGCGTACGCGGGATCCCTCGGCAGACGCTGCGGCTGAGCCAGCGGTCGCGCCTGCACCACCAGAACGGTCAGCCGGTGTTTGGGCCTGAAGTCCAGCCGGTCGGAGCGCACCGACGCCGCCGTCCAGATATGGGTGTCCTCAAGGTCGTCGAGACCTTCTGGACGGTTGACCGGCACGGCCGCAACCACTTTCGCGCCGGCCCTGAGGACGATTTGGTCGTCGGTACTGTCGCGGCCCGCCGCATCGAGCAGGTCGCGATGCTCGGTGCGGACGCGCTCGGCATGCCCGTGCGCCACGGTGGGAAAGAATACGAACTCACCGGCGGCGAGATCGAACCGCTTCTCGTGGATGCCACCCTTGCGCAACAGCACGGTCTGACGGCCGTCGAGCATCGCGTGCACCGCCGCGCTCCACTCCTTGAGCGCGGGCGTGCTCACTGCGCCGCGAGCCGGGCTCGGACCTCAGGGCGACGCAGCGGCGGAATCGTCTTCGGCGGCTGTCGCCGCGGCGGCAGCTGGGACAGCAGTCGCGTGGTGGTCGCGGTGACCTCCGCGACCGCGGCCTCGAAGGCATCGGCGTTGGCGGCGGTCGGGCGGGTGAGACCACTGACCTTGCGGACGTATTGGCGTGACGCCGCCTCGATCTCCTCGGCGGTCGCTGCGGGCTCAAGGCCGCGCAACTCGGTGATGTTCCTGCACATGCCTCCACCATAGGTCGATGGCTCGATACGGTGAGGGCATGCCGAGCGCCGAACACAACTCCGTCCTGTCGATCGACACCACCGACCGCGTCCGCACGCTGACCTTGAATCGGCCCCAGGCGCGCAACGCGCTGTCGACCGAACTGCGCACCCAGTTCTATGCGGCGCTGCGCGCGGCTCAGGCCGACGACGACGTCGACGCCGTGATCCTCACCGGCGCCGACCCGGTGTTCTGCGCAGGACTAGATCTCAAGGAACTCGGCGACGCCACCGACCTGCCGGACATCTCCCCCAAGTGGCCCGCCATGAACAAGCCGGTGATCGGGGCCATCAACGGCGCCGCGGTCACGGGTGGACTCGAACTCGCTCTGTACTGCGACATCCTGATCGCCTCGGAACACGCTCGCTTCGCCGACACCCACGCCCGCGTCGGGCTGTTGCCGACGTGGGGGCTGAGCGTACGGCTACCGCAGAAGGTCGGTATCGGCATGGCCCGGCGGATGAGCCTTACCGGTGACTACCTCTCCGCTGGCGACGCACTGCGGGCCGGACTGGTCACCGAGATCGTCGCCCACGGCGACCTGCTGCCCGCCGCGCGACGGGTCGCCGGATCGATCGTGGGCAACAACCAGAAGGCGGTGCGGGCACTGTTGGGGTCCTATCACCGCATCGACGAGCAGCAGACCAGCCCGGGCCTGTGGATCGAGGCGACTTCGGCGACCCAGTGGATGCGCGACACGACGGGCGACGACATCGCCGCGAACCGGTCGGCGGTGCTGGAACGCGGACGCGCCCAGGTGCAGTAACGGCTCACCTCCCCGCGGGGCCCCAACTGCGCGACCCAACTTCTCGCGCGAGCGTGCGTGTCTGTGCCGAGACACGCCGGGACATCTGACATTCCACGCACGCTCGCGGCCCTGGACGAGCGGTCCCGCGTGGCGGCCCGGCGTAGGCTGCCGCCATGAACGAGGCACATCAGATGTGCGGCAGCGACGAGTGGCGCCAAGCCATCCGCGAGGTCATCCTGCCTTGGGCACTCGGTGAAACCGACCTCGGCGACGACGTGCTCGAGGTCGGTCCCGGCTACGGCGCCACCACCGAGGCCCTCAGCGAGAAGGCACCGCGCCTGACGTCGGTCGAGTTCGACGACGAGCTCGCCGCGATGTTGCGGGACCGCTTCGCCGACGCGCCGTCGGTCGAGGTCGTCAACGGTGACGCCACCTCGCTGGCCTACGGAGAC
>NZ_JAVROT010000170.1:0-4200 GCF_032162605.1 Mycobacterium sp.
ATCTGCAAGTTCTACGGCCCGAGATTCGGCTGGGACCACGACCGTGCCGCCGCAGTGGCCTACCGTGAGTATGAGGGCCTGCGGCGGCTGCGCAGCTACGACCTGGTCGGCTCACCACACCATGTGATCCGCCCACTCGCTGTCGATCCCGACATCAACTGTGTTCTGGCCCTGGAGTTCTACGCCGGCGAGCAGTTCAGCCAGGCGATCTCGCGGTCCATTCACCGCCTCGACGACGCCCATCTCTTCTGGCGACTCAAGGCTCTGGGCTACTTCCTTGCCACGCAACACAATCGGACCGCCAACGGCAGATCCGTCGACTTCGACGCTGACTGCGTCTATTTCGAGCAGCTCGTCGCCCGTCTGCAACGCAGACAGCGCATCGGGGCATGGGACGCTGACGAGCTGCTGTGGCTGCAGGACCTGTGGCGCGACCGGCCCGCGATGTGGCAGGACCGGCAGGTGTGGCTGCACGGGGACGCCACACCGGCCAACTTTCTCTTCGGACACGGCCTGGACGTGGCCGCGATCGACCTGGAGCGGATGAAGCGCGGCGACCGGATGTTCGACGTCGGCCGGGTTTGCGGTGAGCTGCAACACGCGTTCATGGCCGCCACGGGCGACAGCCGGCGTGCCGAGCCGTTCATCGGGCACTTCCTGTGGGAGTACAGCAGCCACTTCCCGGACCGGGATAGCGCATTCGCGTCGATCACTACGCGGTTGCCCTACTACATGGCCATGAATCTGCTGCGCGTCGCCCGCAACGACTACATTTCCCCGGAGTACGGGGCGAAGCTGATCCGCAAGGCCAAGCGGCTGCTCCACGCCTGCTAACGCTTCGCGACACGAGAGAGTGCACCGCATCATGGATGTCGCCGGGATCGCCTTCGATGTCAACGGCACGCTGATCGACATCCGCACCGAGGACGATCGCGACGACGCCTTTCGCGCGGTCGGGCATTTCCTGACCTACCAGGGCATCGACCTGCGCCGCCACCAGATCCGCGACCTCTACTTTGCGCGCCTCAAGGCCCAACAGCGCGAAAGCGCTGAACAGTACCCGGAATTCGATGCGGTACGGATCTGGCGATCCATCATCGAGGACCACGCCAGCGACTACACCAGGGCCACGGCGCCCGAGCGGCTCGCGCAGCTGCCGCTGACATTGGCCGAGATCTACCGCGGTGTGACGCGCCGGCAACTCAAGCTGTACCCCCATGTCCGGTCGACGCTGCGCATCCTGCGTGAGCGCATTCCGCTTGCGATCGTCAGTGACGGACAGAGCAGCTATGCCCGCGGCGAATTGCACAAGGTCGGGCTAACGGAGTACTTCGACCCCATCGTCGTCTCCGGTGACCACGGCTTCCGTAAACCCGATCCACGGCTGTTTCAGCTCGCGCTCGACGGGATCGGGATACCGGCCGAGAAGGCCCTCTACGTCGGCAACGACATGCACCGCGACATCTACGGCGCAGGCGAGATCGGGATGGGCACCGTCATGTTCGACTCCGATCAGGGCACCAAGTACTACGAGGACTGCGTACCCGACCACCGGATCACCGACTTCCGCGACCTGCTGGACATCGCCGGTCGCTAGGCGTGCGGGATCTTCCAACACCCCCACGTCCTGGCAGCACCTCGATGTCATCTGCACCGGTCGGCACACGACCAGCAGGCCGCTCGGATTCAGTGTCCGACCAGAATATGGCGAGGTCGTGCGAGACAACTGCAACCGTCGAACCGGAGCGACGGGACGGGCGTTGGGACAAATCTCGTCGGCGCGGCGCGGGTCCCTTCCGGGTCGCGGCATTGGTCGTCACGCTCGCTGGCGTTGTGTTCATCATCCCGGTGATCTTCTGGAGCGGTTTCATACTGGGCGCCGTCGAAGGCGGTGAAGGTGGTCACCATCACGGAGACGGCGGACGCGGCTCCGGCCAAGAAAGCGAAGGCTCCGATAAACACAACGGAATGACGGCGTACGGTGTGGTCATTGAACAGCCCGTACCTTCAGCGGCTTTCGCGACATAGCGCATCGGTCGCCAGTAGGTCTGCGAAGGAACCACCGGTCGCGCCCTGTCCCATGTCGAGCACCTCGCTACCGTCGATTCAGCATGGCGGACAAGCACTCTGGGGCGCACAACCACGGTGAGTGTGGGCAACGATGGCACTCACAGCGCCCAACAGTTTAGGCGGCAGGCGTTGGCATAATCGAGCTCGCGTGCCACACCGAACGGGCTCCGGGATCACCGGTTCGTACCACGGCCACGGTCGACGCCACACCGACGACCACGGCCAGCACCGCGACCGCGATGGTGACCAGGGACGGGATAGGGTCGGATCTGCTCTGCCACCAGTGCACGACCGCCAAGGCGGCGGCCACGGCCAGCAGCGCGACCGCATAGTAGGTCAACTGTTCGCCACGGTCGACGTGTGTCTGCAGCACGGCGGTGTGGTGTTTTTTCTGCCCGTAGAGCCACTCGCCGGCGTTGATCGTGATCGGCGTCGTAACCATCAGGAGCGCCGCCATCACGAGCACCAGCCACACCAGTCGGCGCCGCACCGCCGACCACAGTGCACACACGATCTCCAGCAGCGCCGTTGCCGGCATGAGGACAACGATGAGGTGCACCCACAGGGCGTGCGCCGGGATGCCGGAAATCGTGCTCATGCCGGGCATTCTGTCTGATCGACGGCCGCAAGGGGTGTCCGTGACGTGGTGACACGGCGGACGAACGCACCGGCGACGGCAACGACAATTGCGGTGAGCAGCGCCGCAGCCAGCGGGCCGTCTCCGAATCCCACACCCCCGTGTGTAGCAGGTTTGCTCAACCAATCCGCGACCGAAGCGCCAAGGGGCCGAGTCAGGATGTAGGCGAACCAGAAGCCAGCGACACCGTTGAGATGAAAGCGCCAACAACCCAGCGCAACAGCCGCCATGGCCGCGGCGAACAGCGCGATCGATCCCAGGAACCCCAGGCCCAGTTGGTCGGCGGTGAGATCGCCGGCCGCGGTGCCCAGCGCGAAGGTGAACGACACCGTCAGCCAATAGAACACCTCGCGCCGTCTGGTGGTGATGCTGTGGATGGACAGCGTGCCCTCGGTGCGCCGCCACACGATGAAGGTCAACGCCAGCGCTCCGGCGCATACCAGGGCCGACATCGTCAGCGGCACGCCCAATTCGCCGTGAATCATGTCGGCTGCCATCGTGCCGGCCACTGCCACCATCGAGACCGCCGCCCAGTACGGCACCGGCTGGTAGCGGCGAGTTCGGAACTGCAGCCACACGGTGACGGTGAACCCGACGATGCCGATGCCCAGACCCAGATAGCTGAGCGCACCAAGCAGGTAATCCGACGCCGCCTCTCCCATCGCGGTCGTCAGCAGCTTGAGACCCCAGAACCCCGCCGTGATCTCGGGCACCTTCGAACCCAACCCCCCACGTGGCGAGTGCAACCGACCGTGCTCTTCTCCGTCTTCTGTTGGCAGGTTGAACGCGCTGTCTTGCAACGTGATGCGTGTCATGGTCGGACCAAAGTTCCCTTCGTGTTCTCGCGAGCCCCCACCTGGAACGGAGACGGCCGTGGCCCCGAGTGCTCGGCGTTGACGGGTATTCCCGTCATGACCACCATGCTGCGCACACGACATTGCTGAAACCTGTGCGCCGCCGACGCTGGCGCTGAGAAGCGCGATGACCGCCGTGACACTGCACACACGTCGACCCCGGCGCCCGGATGTCGCACGGGCGCGACGCCGCGTCTGCGTTCGCCGCCACGTGCACATGCCAGCCGGTGTTCCAGTCTGTTGAGGGTGAACGGCTGTGGAATCACTACCACCCATTGCCCAGCGTGCACCCGGCGATTCCTTAGCTAAAGGCTCACCTCGTGCGGGGCCCTAAGGCCCTGTTGTGGGCATCTTCGTCACAGTAGGTGAATTGGGGCTTATGCTACGTAGCAGCAGCAATGCCGTTGTCTACGAGGTCAGTCCGGTGGCGCGCGGGTCCGCACGACGGCTGTCTCCGGTAGTCCGGCACTGAGCTCGGCCTCAACGGATTTGCGAACCTTCGGATCGGCCAATACCGGATCACGCTCAATGACGGTGCGCAGCAAAATATTGATAGTCCCGTGCGCTGATGTGCTGACAGGACCGGGTCGTGGCCGGCTCGACAGAAGTAGCATGGGCAGCGGTTGGTAACCGGCTCCT
>NZ_JAVROT010000171.1:0-60063 GCF_032162605.1 Mycobacterium sp.
CGCGGGAACCGCCGACGCCTCGGCCATCAGGACGTCGAACGGCACACCGCCGGTGACGGTCTGCAGCCAACCGATCATGCTGCCCGCGGTCGAGGTACCCGCCGCCAGTGCCAGCGTCCCGCGTTCGATGCCAGCCGTCGTCCACAGGGCCGGGTCGCTATAATACCCGTCGATGACCTGGATCAGGAACATCGTCGAGCCGTACATCAGCATCTGATCACCGGGGTTGCGGACTCCCACCGAGAACGCCTCGGAGTAGGCGTCGACCGTACCCGCCACCAGAGGTGTGCCCCCCGGGATGCCGGTGGCGGCCGCGGCCTCGGCGTGGACGGTGCCGACGACCTCGCTGGGCCAGACCAGCCGCGGCAACGGCAGATGCCCGCAGATTCGCTCCACCCATTCGACGTTCCAGTCGAATTCACTGGTCACGTACAGCGGATCGCACTGACTCGCGGTGTGGTGGTCCAGCACGTACTCCCCGGTGAGCTTGGCGGCGATGTAGGAGTTCGACCCGTACCACCCGGTCGCGCGCCCGAACACTTCGGGCTCGTGACGTCGCACCCATTCCAGCTTGGGCCCGACGGCTTGACTAGACAGCAACGTACCGGCCCGCTCGAGGATCGCCGCAGCGCCGAATTCATCGGTCAGCGACTGGATTTCGGCGGTGGCCCTGGTGTCGACACCGTAGAGGATGGCCGGCCGCAGAGGCGTCAGCGCGTCGTCGCAGAGCACCAGGCACGGCCCAACCCCGCTCACGCACACCGCGGCGAGGTTGGACCCGAGCGGTATCTCGGCGGTCAGGCGGCGACTGATCTCGCACACCTCGCCCCACCACGTCGACTGGGCGTCGACCTCCGCCCAACCGGGTCGGGGCAGGCTCATCGCGTGCGGGATCGTCGCGGACGCCAGCACCACGCCTGCGGTGTCCACCAGTACGCCCTTGGTGCTCCCGGTGCCGATGTCGATTCCGAGAAGCAGGTCCACGGCGCAACCCTACGTCCGGTGCGGCGGCTGCGGTCGGCGATCCAAGTCAATCGTCGGACCCCCGGCGGCTAACGTGCCGCGAGCCAGTCGGCGAAGCGCGTGGGGGCCAGGGTGGCGCCCTCCGCGGTGACGAGGCTGGTCTGCGCCACTGCCGTCCCGAAGTAGGTGGCGTCCGGGTCGACGACGACGAGCTTGTCGTCACTCTGTTTGGCGAGCACCGCACGGGCCATGTCGGCGAACGAGATCTTCTGCGGGCCACCGATGTCGATGATGCCGTTGACGGGGGCGGTGACCGCCGCGCGGGCAACCTCGGCCGCGACGTCGTCGGCGGCGACCGGCTGGATCAAGGCGTCCGGCGCCCGGACCTCGTCTCCGACGACCAGCGACCCGGTGATGGCCTCCGCGAACTCCTGGAACTGGGTGGCGCGCACGATCGTGTAGGGCAGTCCCGAGTCGGTGATCGTCCTCTCCTGCACCACCTTTGCGCGCATGTAGCCACTGTCGGGCAGGCCATCTACGCCGACGATCGAGAGGGCGACGTAGTGGCCGACGCCCGCCGCCCTTGCCGCGGCGGTGAGGTTGGCCGCCGATGCGGTGAAGAACTTCAGCACCGGCTCGTCCTCGAAGGACGGTGAGTTGACCACGTCGACCAGAACCTGCGCTCCGGCCAGGGCCTCGGCCAGCCCCGCGCCCGTCAGCACGTCGGCGCCCGTGCCACGGGATGCGGCAACGACGTCGTGCCCCTCGGCCCTGAGCAACTCGACGACTGTGGAGCCGACCTGACCGGTTGCCCCGATGACTGTGATTTTCATTGTGCGAATGCCATTCTCAGTGTGTTGATGGCCAGCTCGATCGCCGCATCCGCCGCGGCGGTCTCGCGGACCTGGTTGAGCATCATGAAATCGTGGATAACGCAGTTGAAACCGAACCCTGATGGTGTGCATACCAGCCTCGGCGCCCACCGGCGGACGCCCGGGCCGCCGGTTCGAGGGTGTGTTCGCTCACTCGTCGAGCTTCACACCGCGGGGTGCGTCGTCGAACCCTGGAGAGTCCGTAGTCCCTAGTTCCAGGGGTGGTGGCCGATGCCCGCCTCACCGCGCAGGGCCAGCACCTGACTCTCGCCCGAGCGGGCCGTCGGGACGAGTTGGTCAAGGGCGCGTCGTTCGGCATCCCTACCACGCAGCATCGGAGCCACGGAGTCGTCGCTGCTCGTCAGCTCACCCACCTCCCATGCAAAACCCCGACGCACGAGGTGTGCGCCGGGGTTTCACGTCGATCCTGAGGCGGGCGATCAGCCCTTGCGGGCCTTGACCGCCTCGGTGAGCTGCGGGGTGACCTTGAACAGGTCGCCCACGATGCCGTAGTCGGCGATCTCGAAGATCGGCGCTTCTTCGTCCTTGTTCACGGCGACGATCGTCTTCGAGGTCTGCATGCCCGCGCGGTGCTGGATGGCACCAGAGATGCCGAGGGCGATGTACAGCTGCGGCGACACCGTCTTACCGGTCTGGCCGACCTGGAACTGGCCCTCGTAGAAGCCGGAATCGACGGCGGCGCGTGAGGCGCCGACCGCGGCACCGAACGCATCCGCGAGATCCTCGACGACGCTGAAGTTCTCCTTGCTGCCGACACCGCGACCGCCCGCGACCACGATCTTGGCCTCGGTCAGTTCAGGACGCGCACTCTTCTGGGCGGGCTTACGCGACGTGATCTTGGTGGCGTTGTCGGCGGGAGCGGGCACCTCGACGGTGACCAGTTCACCTGCGCCTGGGGCCGGCTCGGCCTCGATCGCGCCCGGGCGCACCGAGATGGCGGGGGCATCGCCATCGGCCTTCGCCTCGGTGGTGTACGCACCACCGAAGATCGAGTGGATGCCGATGGGGCCTTCCTTGACACCGATGACGTCGACCAGAAGACCGGAGCCGGTCTCGGCGGCCACCCGACCGGCGATCTCCTTGCCCTCAGCGGTGGCGCTGACCAGCACAGCCACCGGCGACGCCGACTCGACCAGCGCGTTCAGCACGTCCACCTTGGGGGTGACCAGGTACTGCTCGACGACGTCGGACTCTGCCGCGTAGATCTTGGCCGCGCCGGCGGCCTTCAGATCCTCGACGAGCTTCTCGGCCGTGCCGGGGGCGCCGATCACCACGGCGGACGGCTCGCCGAGCGCGCGGGCTGCGGTGATGAGCTCCGCGGTGGAGTTCTTCAAATTGCCTTCAGCGTGCTCAGCGAGCACGAGTACTTCTGCCATTGCCTCTTAGTCGCTCTCTACGAAGTGTGGGGTCGGGTCAGGGTCAGATCAGGGATGTCAAAGAAGCTTCTGCGCCACGAGGTACTCGGCGATGCGCTTACCGCCCTCGCCTTCGTCGGCGATCTTCTCGCCAGCCGTCTTGGGCGGCTTCGGGGTGGCCGACACCACGGTCGAGCTGGCAGTGGCACCGCCGACCTCGTCGCTCTCGACGCCGATCCCGGCGAGCGTGAGGCTCTCCACGGGCTTCTTCTTCGCCGCCATGATGCCCTTGAACGAAGGGAACCGGGCGTCCTCGACGATCTTCTCGCTGATGCTGATGATCGCAGGCAGCGTCGCCTCGAGCCCGAAGACACCGTCATCGGTCTCACGCTCACCGGTGACCTTGCCGTCGGCGATGTCGAACGAGCGCATGTGGGTCAACTGCGGCAGACCGAGGAACTGCGCCAGGATGGCCGGGACCGCACCGGCGACACCGTCGCTGGTCTCGTTTCCCGCGATGACCACGCCGACGTCCTCGATCTGGCCGAGCGACCGGGCGAGCGCCCAGGACGTCTGCACGACGTCGGAGCCAGCCAGACCGGCATCGACCAGGTGGTAGGCGGAATCGGCCCCCATGGACAGCGCCCGGCGGATGGCCGTCTCGGCGCTCGTGGGCCCGGCGGTGAGGACGACGACCTTGTAGTCGGCGTCGGCGTGCTTCTCCTTGAGCTGGAGCGCGACCTCGACGGCCTTCTCGTTGATCTCGTCCAGGACCGGGTCGCTACCTGCACGATCCAGTGTCCAGTCACCGTCGTTGAGATGGCGATCCTCGTAATCAGGAACCTGTTTGATCAGGACCACGATGTTCGTCATGAGTGTGGTTCGTCCTCCTCGATGAGGCCGCAGCCGGCCTGCCCATATCACGATTCATGCAATGACCCCCATGTTACTAGCCAGTAACTTCAGGGGGCGCGCAGGAACACCATAACCGGTGTTGTCTAACCTTCTGCCCTGCCCCTGCACGGAATAACCGTTGGTCAGGCAGTGACAATCGCCATAGCTGCGTTAGCCTGCGTTGGCAATGAGCGCATTTTCTTGTCCCGAGCCGTCCGAGGACGTCCTCCCCCTGACCGGGGAGCGCACCGTCCCCGGCCTGGCAGAGGAGAACTACTGGTTCCGCCGCCACGAGGTGGTGTACCGGCGGTTCACCGATCGCTGCAGAGGGCGCGACGTGCTCGAGGCCGGCTCCGGTGAGGGCTATGGCGCCGACCTGATCGCGAACGTGGCGCGACGGGTCATCGGCCTGGACTACGACGAGTCCGCCGTGGCCCATGTCAGGGCCCGTTATCCTCGCGTCGACATGCGGCACGGAAACCTCGCCGAGCTGCCGTTGCCCGACGGCGCCGTTGACGTCGTCGTGAACTTTCAGGTGATCGAACACCTCTGGGACCAAGCACAATTCGTCGACGAGTGCGCCCGCGTCCTGCGGCCGTCCGGCGTGCTGCTGATGTCGACGCCCAACCGCATCACGTTCTCCCCCGGCCGCGACACCCCGATCAACCCGTTCCACACCCGCGAACTCAACGCCGCCGAACTCACCGAACTGCTCACCGATGCGGGTCTCGTCGTCGAATCGATGCTCGGCGTGTTCCACGGCGCCGGACTGGTGGAACTCGATGCCAAGCACGGCGGCTCGATCATCGACGCCCAGATCACCCGCGCGCTGGCCAACGCGCCGTGGCCCGCCGACCTGCTGGCCGACGTCGAGTCGATCGCCACCTCGGACTTCGACCTGATCGCAACTGGCGGACGCAACAGCCCCGACATCGATGAGAGCCTGGATCTGGTGGCCATCGCGGTGCGACCGTGACGGAGGGCGGGGTTCCGGTACCCGGCCTCTTCACCCTCGTCCTGCACACCCACCTACCGTGGCTGGCTCATCACGGCCGCTGGCCCGTCGGTGAGGAATGGCTCTATCAGTCCTGGGCAGCGGCGTACCTCCCGTTGATGGGGCTGCTACGCAGGTTGTCCGCAGAGGGCCGCAGCCACCTTCTCACCCTCGGGATGACGCCGGTCGTCACCGCCCAACTCGACGACCCGTACTCGCTGACGGGTATGCACCACTGGTTGGCCAACTGGCAGCTGCGCGGGCAGGAGGCCGCCGTTCGGCGAGGTGGCAGCGGTACCGGCTACGCAGCCCCGGAGGCGTTGCGCGCGTTCGGCATCCGCGAGTACGACGAGGCGAGCCAGGCGCTCGAAGACTTCTCGACGCAGTGGCGCCACGGAGGGAGCCCTCTGCTTCGCGAGCTCATCGACGCCGAGGCGATCGAACTGCTGGGGGGACCGCTGGCACATCCCTTCCAGCCGTTGCTGCACCCGCGGTTGCGGGAGTTCGCACTGCGCGAGGGCCTTGCCGACGCCGGGCAGCGATTCGCGCACGTTCCCGGCGGCATCTGGGCGCCGGAGTGCGCTTATTCGCCGGGCCTGGAGCGCGAGTACGCCGCAGCCGGTGTGACGCACTTCATGGTGGACGGTCCGACGCTGCACGGCGACACCGCGCTCGGTCGTCCCGTCGGAGACTCCGGCGTCATCGCCTTCGGCCGCGACCTGCAGGTCAGTTACCGGGTGTGGTCACCGAAGTCCGGCTATCCCGGACATGCCGCCTACCGCGACTTCTACACCTACGACCACCTCACGGGTCTCAAGCCGGCCAGGGTCACCGGCCGCGCGGTGCCGTCGGAGGAGAAGGCGCCCTACGTTCCCGACCGCGCCGATCACGCCGTCGACGTCCACGTGGCCGACTTCGTCGACACGGTGCGCCGCAGGCTCTGCACGGAGTCCGAGCGGCTCGGCAGACCCGCTCACGTCGTCGCGGCATTCGACACCGAACTGTTCGGCCATTGGTGGCACGAGGGGCCGGCCTGGCTCGAGCGGGTGCTGCGCGCGCTACCGGAAGCCGGCGTGCGCGTCGGCACGCTCTCCGACGCGATCGCCGATGGATTCGTCGGCGCGCCCGTCGAATTGCCGCCCAGCTCTTGGGGTTCGGGCAAGGACTGGCAGGTGTGGTCGGGCGATCAGGTTGCCGACATCGTGGCGCTGAACACCGAAGTGGTCGACACCGCGCTGTCGACCGTGGACAAGGCCCTCGAGCAGCACGCGGCGGTCGGCGCGCCCACCCCCCGCGACACCGTCGCCGACCAGATCCTGCGGGAAGCGCTGCTCACCGTGTCGAGCGACTGGCCGTTCATGGTCAGCAAGGACACCGCGGCCGAGTACGCGCGCTACCGCGCTCACCTGCACGCGCACGCCACGCGGGAGATCGCCGGAGCATTGGCGGCGGGCCGCCGCGAGCACGCCGACCTCCTCGCCGCCACCTGGAACCGCGCCGACGGTCTCTTCGGCGCCCTCGATGCCAGGCGGCTCCCACGATGACCCCCCTCCTTCCTTCTGCCGCGAGCGTGCGTGTCTGTACCCGACACGCCGCGCGTGGTTGGCACTTCGCGCACGTTCGCGGGCTCTGGTGAGCGCGTCGTGAAGGTGCTGATGGTGTCGTGGGAGTACCCGCCGGTGGTGATCGGCGGTCTCGGACGCCACGTCCATCACCTCGCCACCGCACTCGCCGAGGCCGATCACGAGGTCGTGGTTCTCAGTCGACGACCATCGGGCACCGACCCGAGCACACACCCCTCGAGCGACGACGTGAGCGAGGGCGTGCGGGTGATCGCCGCGGCGGAGGACCCCCACGAGTTCGAGTTCAGCACCGACATGATGGCGTGGACGCTGGCGATGGGGCACTCGCTGGTCCGCGCCGGACTGGGCTTGCGGTCCCCGGGCGGGTATGCCACCGAGCCGTGGTGCCCCGACGTCGTGCACGCGCACGACTGGCTGGTGGCGCAACCGGCCATCACACTTGCCGAACACTTCGACGTGCCACTGGTTTCCACGATTCACGCAACCGAGGCCGGCCGGCACTCGGGCTGGGTGTCCGGCAAGATCAGCAGGCAGGTGCACGCCGTGGAGGCGTGGCTGGTGCGCGAATCCGATTCACTCATCACGTGTTCGGCATCGATGGGCGGGGAAATCTCCGAACTGTTCGGGCCAGGCCTGTCGGAGTCACGTGTCATCCGCAACGGCATCGACGCGGACCTATGGCCGTTCGCGCGACGCAAGACGCACGAGGGTCCGGCACGGCTGCTTTACCTGGGCCGCTTGGAGTACGAGAAGGGCGTGCACGACGCAATTGCAGCACTACCCCGCATCCGGCGCACCCACCCCGGCACCACCCTCACCATCGCAGGGGACGGCACCCAGCTGGACTGGCTGCTCGAACACGCCCGAAAGCACAAGGTGCTCAAGGCGATCACGTTCGTCGGACGGGTCGACCACGAACAGTTGGTCGCTCTGCTGCACGACTGCGACGCCGCCGTCCTGCCCAGCCACTACGAACCGTTCGGCATCGTCGCACTCGAAGCCGCGGCGACCGGCGCGCCGCTGGTCACCTCCAACGTCGGCGGCCTCGGTGAAGCCGTGATCGACGGCGAGACGGGAATGTCGTTCCCGCCCCACGACATCGCTGCCCTGGCCACCGCGGTGCGGGCGACGCTCGACGATCCGGCCGCCGCTCAGCGTCGCGCCACGACCGCGCGTCAACGCCTGAACTCCGACTTCGACTGGCATACGGTGGCCGCCGAAACCGCTCAGGTCTATCTCACCGCGAAGCGCCGCGAGCGTGAACCCCACCGCCGACGCGTGATCGTCGAGCACGCGCTCCCGGACCGGGGCTGACACCGATGAGCGACGACGTCCTGGACCTGTTCCCGCCGGGAACCCACACCGACGGCGACGGCACCCTGGTCGTCGGCGGCTGCCGTCTCGACGACCTGGCGGCAGAATTCGGCACCCCGGTTCTGGTGGTCGACGAGGGCGCGCTGCGCAGCAGGGCCCGCGAGTATCTGCACGAGTTCCGAAGCCGCCGACCGCGATCCGACGTGGCCTTCGCGTCGAAGTCCTTCCCCTGCACCGCCGTTCAGCGACTGATGGCCGAGGAACACCTGCACCTCGACGTCGCGGGCGGCGGTGAGATCGTCACCGCGCTCGCCGCCGGGGCCGACCCGGCGCGACTGGTGCTGCATGGCAACGCCAAGACCGACGAGGAACTCGAACTCGCGGTACGCCACGGCGTCGGGCTCATCGTCGTCGACAACTTCGACGACATCGACCGGTTGGAGCGCATCGTGCCGCCCGGACACGTGCAGCCGTGCCTGGTCCGGGTGATCCCCGGTGTCGAAGCCACCACGCATGCGTCCGTCGCGACCGGTCACGTCGGCTCCAAGTTCGGCCTGATGCCCGACGACGCCCGGGCCGCGATCGCCCGCATCGGACGCATCGGCGGGCTGCGCTGCGACGGCCTGCACACCCACGTCGGTTCGCAACTGCTCAACGTCGATCAGCTGGCGGCAGCCGTCGCGCCGCTCGCCACAATGGGCACGTTCGACGTCTACGACCTGGGTGGCGGCCTCGGGGTGCGCTACACCTACGACGAGCGGCCGCCCACGCTGGCGCAGTACGCCGAGGCGATGGTCGCCGCGGCCGACGCGCTGCTCCCTGCCGGCAGCCGTGTCATCGTCGAGCCGGGCCGCAGCATGGTGGCGAGCGCGGCGTGCACCGTCTACCGCGTGACGACCGTGAAGCGCGGTGAGCTCACCCACGTCGCCGTCGACGGCGGAATGGGCGACAACATGGAGGTGTCGCTGTACGGACAGCGCTTCGAAGCCACGATCGTCGACCGCGTGGGTGGCGGCACTGCGGTCAACCTGGTCGGGCGGCACTGCGAGTCCGGCGACCAGCTGATCGACGGTGTCGCGTTGGCGGATCCGGTGGTCGGCGACCTGGTGGCCGTGCCGGTCACCGGCGCCTACTGCTACACCATGTCCAACCAGTACAACGGTGCCCGCCGCATCCCCGTGGTGTTCGTGACCGGCGGGACCGCACGCCTGATCGTCCGTCGTGACACCTGGGATGACCTGCTGATCCGTGACGTGACCTGACCGCCCACGAATAGTTCGTCCGGCGTCGAATCATTCCGGCCATAGCGTGCGGACATGGCCATTCGTGCTTCCGAGCGATCCACCGTCGCCACCCTTGCCGCGGCATACCTGGGACTCTTCGCCGGGCTCATCGACAGCAACGCCGTCAACCTGGCGCTGCCCGCCATCCGAGCCGACCTCGGTGGCGGCGTGTCCGGCGTCCAATGGACCACCGACGCCTACAACGTCACGTTCGCGGCCGTGCTGCTGACCGCAGGCTCGCTTGGCGACCGGTTCGGCCGACGCCGGATGCTGCGCCTCGGCCTGATCGCATTCATCGGCACGTCGGTGGCCTGCGCGCTGGCGCCCAGCCTCGGCATCCTGCTGGCCGCCCGCGCGGCCCAGGGCGTTGCCGCCGCCGTCATGCTGCCGCAGGGTCTCGCCATTGCCTCGGCTGCGTTCCCCGGGGCGGCCGGGCGCTCGCGGGCGACCGCGGCGTGGGCGGCCACTGCCGCGTCGAGTGCAGCGCTCGGGCCGGTCATCGGCGGCGTCCTCACCGACACGGCGGGCTGGCGGTTCATCTTCTGGCTCAACGGGCCCGTCTGCCTTCTCGCGTTGGCGATGTCGCTGCGCTACCTGCCGGAATCGCGCAACCCCCGGCCGGCCGGGACCGATCTGCGCGGCCAGGCGTTGGCCGTCATGGCGCTCGGCAGTCTGACCTTCGTCCTGGTGGAGGGCCGCACGCTGGGGCCCGTGTGGGCAGCGTTGCTGGCCGTTCTCGTCGTGACTTCCTGCGCCGCGTTCGTGTGGTCGCAACGCCGGGTCACCGACGCGATGGTCCCACCCGAGTTCTTCGGCAACCGGCAGTTGAAGGTTGCCCTCGTGGCGACCTTCGCGATGACGTTCGGCACCTACGGCATGTTGTTCGTCAACAGCCTTGCGTTCCAACAACAGCGGGGCGCCAGCGCACTGGCGACGGCGATTCAGTTCCTGCCGATGCCGCTGGTCTACCTGGCGTTGGTCCCCGTGGTGAACGCCATCGCGCGCCGCGCGGGACCCCGCCTGCCGATGACGGTCGGCCTGCTGGCCATGGGCGCGGGCATGTTCCTGTATGCGGGTGTGGGTCCGGACGCCGACCTGCCGATGCTGCAGACGGCGTTCGTCCTGGCCGGCGCGGGCCTGGCGTTCAACACCGGTCCCGCGGTGGGCTTTGCGTTGTCGGCCGTCACGTCCGACCGGGCGGGGCTGGCCTCCGGTGTGGTGAACCTCGCCCGGTTGGTGGGTATCACCGTTGGCATCGCCGTGATGGGCACGGTGCTGGCGATCGTGAGCGGGGATTCGGACTCCGGCGCCGCGTTCACCGAGGGTGCGCGCGCGGCCGTGCTGACGGGTGGCATCGTCGAGACCGTCGGCGCCGTTCTGGTTCTGCGGTACGCGAGGGCGGCGCGACGGGCCGCCGTGCCGACGAAGGAGGATTGTCATGCGTGAACCCGCCGATCTGCCAGCAACCGGTGACGCCGATATCGCCGCTCTAGCGTCGCTGCTGGCCGATCCGGCCCGGTGCAAGGTGCTGCTCGCGCTGGACGACGGCAGAGCCCTTCCCGCCAGCGTGCTCGCCGACGAAGCGGGAGTGAGCCGGTCGACCGCCAGCAGCCACCTCGGCAAGCTGACCGATGCCGGGTTGCTGACGGTGCAGTCCCACGGCAGGCACCGGTACTACCGGCTCGCGGGCGTCGAGGTCGCCGAACTCCTGGAACGGCTGGGGCAGCTGGCGCCGTCCCGGCCCGTCCGGTCACTGCGGGAGGGCACCAGCGCCGCGCGTCTGCGGTCGGCCCGCACCTGCTACGACCACTTCGCGGGCAAACTGGGCGTCGCCCTCATGGGCAGCCTGCTGGACCGTGACGTACTGGTCGGCGGCGACGGTCACTACGACCCGCAGCGGCACCGCCACGACACGTTGAGCAACCACGGCCACGACGTCGACTACCGACTCTCGGCCGCGGGGAGCGCGTTCCTCGCCGACGTCGGCGTCGAACTGCCGTCGGGCTCGAGGCCACTCATCCGCTACTGCATCGACTGGACCGAGCAGAGCCACCACCTGTCCGGTGGTCTCGGCCGCGCCGTACTCGATCGCTTTCTGTCGGCCGGGTGGGTGAAGCGGGCTCCGCGCGGGCGCGCCGTCGCGGTGACCGACCGTGGCCGGACGACGCTCGCCAATTGCTTCGGAGTGGACTGGCCGAACTGATTCAGTCCATCGCCGCTGCGATGGCCATATGCCCCTCGAACCCGAGTGTCGTTGCCATGCTTCGGTACTGGTCGAGGTGGTGGCGGTAAACCACCTCGTCGCCGTCGGCCCGAGCCAGCAGTGCGCGCAATCGGTGCAGCGGCAATTCGTTACGGACGAAGCCAGCGTCCGTGGGTACCGCGGCGAGTCGCTCGATTACGGCCCTGGCCTCTGCCAGATCGCGCCCGCCGCCACGTCGGATGAGCAACTCGACCAGGACTGTCACGGCAGACCGGAGCGTCGTCATGTCACCTGATCCGTAGAGGAAGTCGACCGCCGTCCGGCCGTTTCGATGGCACCGTCGAGATCCCCGACTTCGGCGCTCTCCCTGGCATTCTCGACGTCCACCCATCGCACCGCATTCGTGGCGTGGCCGCGGCGCATGCACGCGTCCCGATACTGGTTCACGAGGTGCAGATCCGTGGAGCGGTGGGCACCGTCTGAGTTGACGAGCACCAGTCCACGAACCAGCCGGGCCGAATCGAGCGAGAAGTCGTCGCCACACCGCTCCGCAGCTTCCAGCGCTTCCGCCGTCTCGGCCAGCGCGGTCGCGTCGGATCGCAATCCGCCGACGTCCACGGCGATGACGTACTTCAACAAGATCCCCGCGACGTGCGACGTCAGATCGACGGATTTGGCGATCGTCGTTGCGCGGTCGAGGTCGTCGCGCCACTTCGGCATGCCCAACGCAAGGCGGCTGATACCACTCAACCCATAGGCGATCGCCAGCGGCGAGCCGACGATCGTGCTGTCCCCGCGGGATCTCCGTCGGCCAGCTCGATCGCACGCTGAGCCAAACGCAAACCCTCGGTCATCTCCCCTGCTTGGACCAGGGCATTGCTCGTGGCTGCAAACAGCGAGAGCGGCAGCGAGTGATCGGCCATCGACTCCAGCAGCGTGCTGCACTCCGATGCGACACGTGCAGCGTCACGATACCGACTGTGAAAGATCAGCCCGGTCAGCATTCCCACCATGCCGAAAGCCAGCGAGATGCTGTCGCCAGCGGAGGTGCAGAGCTCCCGCAGCTCGTCGAAGCCGAGATCCTCGACGCTCCCGCTGAATCTGAACGCGCTGACACACAGCGCCATGCGCGGTGCGATGCGCATCGCGGTTCTGTTCGGGTCATCGGCGTCGAGGTGGTCGGCAACCTCGCTTGCCCGTTGCCAATTCGTGCGAGCCGCCCTCACGCCGCGGTACAGCGCCCACGTCCCCCCGCGCATGTGCCATCCGTATGCGGCCTGCAGGTCGCCTGCCGCGTCGAGGTGCTGGGCGATCGATGCCGCGTTCGCATCGCCCGCGTCTCCATCCCGTTCTTCGATCGCCGCTGCGAGCCTGCGGTGCAAGTCCGCCCGATCGGATCTCAGCTGCGATTCGTAGGCCACCGTCCGAATCAAGGGGTGACGGAACGCGTACTCGGCGTTGGTGGCAAACGTCACCTGATCGATCGCTCGGCGGTCGTCGCCTCGGCGACGTTGATGGCATCCACCAGGCAGGCCAGTGAGCCCGCGTCGAATTGCGAACCGATCACCGCAGCGGCGTTCAACGTGCGCTTGGCAGTGGGTCCGAGCCGGTCGATACGGGCGGCGATGGTGGCTTGCAGCGATGCCGGCACTCGCACCGTGGTGTCACCGTGACACACGTAGCCGCCTGGTTTCCCTGTTAGTACGCCTCTTTCGGCGAGATCCCGGACGAGTTCTTCCGCGAAGAACGGGTTGCCTGCGGCCGTTCAGCGACCTGCGCGACCAGCCCGGCGACCGAGTCGTCAGGCCCGAGAGCTCGGCTGCCGATGCCGTCGATTCCAAAACATCGAGCGGTCCAAGCGCTCGTGTGCGATTCGCATTGCGTCGAGAACACCTGGAAGGACCGGTTCGCGGCGAGCGACGTGATCTCACCTGCCAAGCGGCTCTTGCCAATTCCTGGCGGCCCAACCAGGCCGACGATGCGACCCTTGCCGTTGATCGACTGGTTGAGCATGGCCTCGAAGGTGCTCACCTCCCAGTCGCGGCCCACCAGGATCGATACATTTCGGGCCACGGGGCCGCCCGTACGGGCGACAGCGAGCAAGCGGCGGGCGGTCACGAGTGACGGCGAACCCTTGATGTGAATGCTTTCCGGCTCGCTCAGCACGACCGCGTCGCGGACAAGTCGCACAGTGGAATCACTCAGCATCACTCCGCCTGGCGGTGCGACCGACTCCATCCGCTGCGCCAACCCCACCTGCTCTCCGATGGCGGTGTAAATCATTGGTCCAGAGCCGATTTCACCAGCGATCACTTCTCCGGAGTTCAATCCGACTCGCACTTGCGGTGACAGACCGTGGTCGCGCCGGTCTACATCCGTAACGATGTGCTGCGCCTACCGCTGGATGTCGAGTGCCGCCAGGCAGGCCCGCAAGGCAGGATCCTCCAGCGCAATTGGCGCGCCGAGCACGGCCATCACACCGTCGCCGGTGAACTTGTCCACCGTACCGCCGAGGCGTTGCACCACCGCCGACGAGCGGTTGAACAACTCGGCCATGATCTCGCGCAGTCGTTCCGCACCCACCGCGGCCGCGAGGTCCATCGAGTGCACCACGTCGGCGAACAGGACCGTCACCTGCTTGTATTCGGCCCGCGCGCACTCCGGCAAGATCCGCGCACCGCAGCCGTCGCAGAATCGCGCATCGGCACGCACTTTCGTACCCGCGGGTCTGGCAACTGCACGGAGCCGCCGGTCCCCCACCGTCGTTCACGACAATATCGTGGCACTACGGCAGAGATGCCGCGGCCGAACATGCCGTTGGGTGTCTACCGAGACGCCTTCTTGCGCTCGATGTCGGCCAGCGCCGCGGCCAGCTCGGCGCGCTCGGCAGCCGATGTCTCCCACGCCAGCTTGCGGTTCTTGACGACCTTCGCGGGAGCGCCCACCGCGATCGAGAAGTCGGGCACCTCGCCCTTGACCACGGCGTGCGAGCCGAGCACGCAGCCGCGCCCGACGGAGGTACCCCGGAGCACCGTCACCTTGGTCGCGACCCAGGTGTCGGGGCCGATCCGAACCGGACTCTTGACGATGCCCTGGTCCTTGATCGGCAGCTCGATGCTGTCCATCTTGTGGTCGAAGTCGCAGATGTAGCACCAGTCGGCCATCAGCACGGAGTCCCCGATTTCGATGTCGAGGTAGGTGTTGATGACGTTGTCACGGCCGAGGACCACCTTGTCGCCGATGCGGAGCGAACCCTCGTGGCAGCGGATGGTGTTCTTGTCGCCGATGTGAACCCAGCGTCCGATCTCCAGCTGGGACATCTCGGGGGTGGCCTGGATCTCCACGCCCTTGCCGAGGAACACCATGCCGCGGGTGATGACGTGCGGGTTGGCGAGCTTGAACTTCAGCAGCCGGTAGTAGCGAACCAGGTACCACGGTGTGTACGCCTTGTTCGCGAGCACCCACTTCAGCGACGCCAGCGTGAGGAACTTGGCCTGCCGCGGGTCACGGAGTCGCGAGCCGCGCCAACGCTGGTGAATCGGGGCGCCCCACATCGTGGTCATGGCGGATGAGCCTACAAGAGGACTTCGGGCGACATTCCGGGTTGCTCCGCTCCTGCCTTACCGAACGGGGTCGGGATAGTCTCGGGACTCGATGCCTGCTCCTGGAACGACCGCGCGCCGCGTGGCAGTGGTGGCGCTCGCGGCGTTCATGACGCTGATCACCGGCGGATGCGGCAACACCGACACCTGGGTGGACGCCCATCCGGCCGACGGCTGGTCCGCGCAGTACGGCGACGCGGCGAACAGCAGCTCCGCGAAGGTCGATGGGGCGACCGCCCTGCGGCTGGACTGGATCCGCTCCGTCAAGGGCGAGGTCCAATCGCAGGTGGCGCTCGGCTCCGGTGACTACCTGGCCGTCAACGCCCAGACCGCGGGCGGATGCTCGCTGATGGTGTGGGAGACCGACAACAGGGCACGCCAGCGCTGGTGCTCCAGGCTGTGGCAGGGCGGCGGGCTGTCGAGTCCGCTGTTCGACGGGTTCGACAACCTCTACGTCGGGCAACCGGGCGCGATGATGTCGTTTCCGCCGACGCAGTGGATCCGTTGGCGCAGTCCGGTGATCGGCCTGCCGATGACGCCGCGCCTGCTGTCCGCGGGCGAGCTTCTGGTGGTGACGCACCTCGGGCAGGTACTGGTCTACGACGCGCACCGCGGCACCGTCGACGGAACGGCGCTGGACCTGGTGGAGGGCATCGACCCCACCGATTCGCAGCGCGGGCTCGCCGACTGCCAGCAGGGTCGGTCGAGATGCCCAGTGGCAGCGGCCCCGGCGTTCTCGCCGGCGACGGGAATCGTCGTGACGACGTTGTGGGAGCCGAACGCCGCAGCCCCAGAGGTCGTGGGGCTGCGCTACCGGCCTGGCCAGACCCCCCTGCTGGCGCGTAACTGGACGAGCACGGCCGTGGGCGGCGGACCGCTCGCGGCCCCCGTCGTGTCCGCCGACGGCAACTCCGTCTACGTCAACGGCCGCGATGGGCACCTGTGGGCGCTCAACACCGCCGACGGCAAGCCGAAGTGGTCGGTGCCGTTGAACTTTCAGCCACAGACGCCCCCATCGGTGTCACCGGACGGGTTGATCGTGTCCGGCGGCGGCCCAGACACCAAGCTGATCGGGATCAAGGACGACGGCGGTCACGGGGAGGTGACGTGGACGCGCGACGACGTCGAGCCGCTGGCGACGTCCAGCCTGGCTGGGGAGTCCGCCGCGTACACCGTGACGCGCACGGGCGCCGACGGCGACACCGCGGGGATGGCACTGCTGGTGTTCGATCCGGCCGACGGTCACACGCTCAACAGCTATCCCCTACCGGGCGCCACGGGTTACCCCGTCGGGGTGTCGATCGGCCACGACCGCCGCGTTGTGGCCGCGACCAGTGACGGTCGGGTGTTCGGCTTCGCCCCCGCCTGACGCCCCCGTCAGGTGATCATGGCGTCGACGGGCCCGCGCGGAACCGTCACCTGCAACGCCCCCGCCGCTTCCGGCAGCAGATCGCCCTGGCTGAAGAAGAAGATCAGTGAGTCGTTGGTGATGGCGAAGTTCTGGTACTTCGTCGGGTCGAGACCGACCTCAGGCGCAATCGTCACCGGCTGGCCCAACTGCTTGTCCACGTCGGCCTGCACCAGCGGGAAGAGGACGGGGAACGGCGCAGTGCCCTCGCGGAACAGGTTGTCGATCGTGATGGGCTTGCGCAGCCCCTGGTCCCAGTTGAACGACTTGTAGAACGTCTGTGGGTGCGCGCCGCCGACGCTCTGATACGTCTTGAACACCACGGTCTGCGTGCCCCGCGGCGGAACGTCAGAGCTGTACTGGGTGGCCGTGGTGTCCAACTCGTAGGGCGTCGCGCGCCCGTCCGGCATCTTGGCCACGTTGAGGAATCCGTCGCGGGTCTGCGTGACGTAGTCGAAGACCGGCTGCACGTCCGGATAGTCGACCGGGTAGCTGATGTTCAGCGAATACCCGGGATCCGTTGCCTGGATCTGGCACGTCTGAGTGCTGTCGACGACGCCACCGAGATCGGCACACTTGGGAGGCGCCGCGGACACGGCCCCAGTGCCCGACCAACCGAACACCGCCACCGCCGAGGCGGCCAAGGCGAGCGTGGAAATGCGCATCCGTCCAATAACCTCCGCCGATGGTGCGGCACCGGCGCCGCCGACGCCACAGTACCCGTGGCCTCATCGGGAGGGTCGGCAAACGTAGGCCACTGCCCTGCTCGCACTTCCCGCACCGATTCGGGTGATCACCACCGACAGCCGTACCGAGCCCCGCAGTCGCAGCCGAGCCCGCAGGACGTCGGGATCGACGGCGACACCTCGGACGAGGATCTCGCACGCACCGACGTCACGCGCCGAAAGTTCCTGCCGCAACGCGCGTTCGGAGAATCCGAGCTCGGCGATCACCTCGAAGCCCCGCACCCCGTCCGGCAATTCGTCGCCAGTCAGATAGGCGATCGCCGCGTCCAGCTGCCACAGGCCGTGCCGCGCACCGTAGTGGCGCACCAGGCCCGCTCTGACCACCGCGCCATCGGGGTCGACGATCCAGCGGCCCACCGGGGCGACGGCGCAGTCGTCGGACTCGGCGTCGGTGATCTCCTCGGCGCGGTCCAGGACGGTTGCCCGTCGGGTCACCGTCGGCGAGGACAGCCCCGGTGACCAAAGGCACGCTTCCCGAACGCCGCCCGCCAACGACGTCACCTCGATCTCTCCGTCGAAGCCGAGCCGTCGGGCCTGGTCGAAATCGATTCCGGGAGCGCACTTCACGACGAGATCCCGGTCGGAGTACACCGCGAGCAACTCGTCGAGGGCAGGCGTGTGGTCGCGCGGGTGGAACCGTCGACGACCCACGCTGCGCCGCGCCGGATCGGCGATCACTGCGGTGTCCCGCGTGACGGGCCGAAGAGCGTCGGCCCGGCACAACGAGACATCGGCCCCGTCGTCCGCCAGGTTGTGCCTCGCCATCGCCAGGCGGACCTCATCGAGGTCGCTGCCGACGACGTAGTCGGCTGAGTGTCGCAGAGCCGCGAGTTCGGTTCCGATGGAACAGGTCACGTCGTGCACGGCCCTGCCCGACAATCGGTCGGCACGGTGCGCCGCCACCGCTGAGGCCGTGGCCTGCTCCAACGACTCCCCGGTGAAGAGCCAACCCGACGCGTCGACGAACTTGGCCGCGGCCCTGCGCCGCAGCAAGGTCGTCTCGATCAGTACGGGCGCGCGGTCGCCGAAACGACCACGCGCCGAGGCGATGTCCGAAATCCGGCTGGCGTCGGTCAGCGCCAAGCTCTCCAGGTCGGCCAGCGCATCCCGGCCCTCGGCACCGCTCAGGTACGCGACGTCGTCGAGAGTGAAACGCAGCCCGGCACCGTTCAGGACGGTTTGACCCCGGTGATCATCACGTTGTAGAACCAGCCCTTCGGGACGACGTGCCGCCAGACATTCGAATCCACCCAGCTCAGCGTCGTCCAACCGTTGAAGGCGAACTTCGCCCAGCCCCAGCCCAGCTTGCCTGCGGGAACGGTCGATTCGAACGTCCGGACCGGCCAACCCAGCATCGCCGCGGTGAACTCCTCGCTGGAGGTCTGAACCTGCACGGCACCGGCGTTGGCGGCCATCCGCTCGAGGACACCTGGGTCGAAGGTGTGCAGGTCGACGATCCACTCCAACGCGGCCGCGCGTGAGTTCTCGTCGAGTTCTTCCTGCGGCCGACGCCAGCTGGAAAGCCCTGGCAACTTCATCGCACGGACGGTTGTCTTCCAGGTCAGATCGGCCAGCGCGCGGGCATAGGTGTTACCGACCTTGGTCGGCTCACCGGCGAACACGAAGCGCCCGCCGGGCTTGAGCACCCGGACCACTTCGCGCAACGACAGCTCGACGTCGGGGATGTGATGCAGCACGGCGTGACCGACGACCAGATCGAAGGTGTCGTCCTCGTACGGGATGCCCTCGGCGTCGGCGATTCTGCCGTCGACGTCCAACCCCAACGACAGGCCGTTGCGGGTGGCCACCTTGACCATGCCCGGCGACAGATCGGTGACCGAACCGCGCCGCGCCACCCCGGCCTGAATCAGATTGAGCAGGAAGAACCCGGTGCCGCAACCCAGCTCGAGGGCGCGGTCGTACGGCAGCTCGCGCTGGACTTCGTCCGGGACGATCGCGTCGAACCGTCCGCGGGCGTAGTCGATGCAGCGCTGGTCGTAGGAGATCGACCACTTGTCGTCGTAGGACTCTGCCTCCCAGTCGTGGTAGAGCACCTGCGCCAACTTCGTGTCGTGGCGGGCAGCCTCGACCTCCTCCGCGGTGGCGTGCGGGTTCGCCGCCGGAGCCGCCCCGGCGGCGACATGGGGCTCTCGATCGGTACTCGTCATGTAGGGCAGCCTAATGGCCGGGGCTGGCGCGGTTCGCGCTAGCGGGTCGTCGGGGCACGCCAAATGCTCTTCGCGCAAGCGCTCATCGACGGAACGCGGCCTTGGCGGAGGCCAGGACCTGCGCGGGGACGCCCACGAAACGCTGCGCCCACGCTACGGCCGAGTCGTACACGTGGTCGGGCGCCACCATCTCGTCGACCAGACCCAACGCGAGCGCCTCCTCGGCCGCGGCGAAGCGTCCGCTGAACGCCAACTCCCTGGCCTTGCTCTCCCCGATCGCGCGGGCCAGCCGCTCCGCCGCACCCTGGGCAGGCGCCAGCCCGTCGAGGATCTGCGTCACGCCCCACTTGACGTTGTCGCCACCGATGCGCCAGTCCGCGGCCAACGCGAGGGTGAGGCCGCTGCCGAGCGCGTAGCCGGTGACCGCGGCGACCGTCGGCTTGGGGATCGCTGCCACGGCGTCGACGGCGTGCTGGCACACGCGACCGGCGACGGCTAGGCCCTCGGCGTCGAGGGTGCGCAGCTCGGGCACGTCGTCCCCCGCGGAGAAGATCTCGTGCCCGCCGAACACGACCACGGCGGCGGCGTCCGTGCGCTCGCCGAGCTCCGCGGCGGTCGCGATGATCTCGCGGCACATCTGCCGGGTCAGCTTGTTCGTCGGCGGCCGTGACAACAGCAGGGTGCCGATGCCGTCCCTGACGTGTGCGCTGACGAACTCGTGCACGTCAGTAACCGTCTGGTCCACGCCGGTTGCGCGCCTCGTTGTACCGCTCGCTGTTGAAGAACTCGATCTCCCAGTTGCCGGTGTTCTTGTCGGCGGCCAGATGGGGTTCGACGGCGACGATCTTGCGATCGACCGCGAGCACCTCGGCGACGGTGCGGCCGTTGAGCGAATCGAGTTGAGTCCAGGTCGGTGGCAGTAGGAAGGACCGACCCTCGGCGAACTCGTCGAGGCCTGCCTGCGGCGTGCTCCAGAACGCCTGGTCGGTCTCGGTGTTCTCACCGTCGGCGCGCTGGCCCTCGGGAAGCGCCCCGACGAAGAAGTAGGTGTCGTAGCGCCTGGTGCGTTCCTCCTTGGGCGTCACCCAGTTCGCCCATGGCCGCAGCAGATCCGCTCGCAGCACCAGCTTCTCGGCGCGCAGGAAGTCGGCGAAGGACAGCGAGTGGTTGGCCAGGGCGGCTCGCGCCTCGCCGTAGACCGATGCGTCCCGCACGATCTTGTTCCCGCCGTCCGGCGAACTGGCCGGACCCGCGAACAACACCCCGGACTCCTCGAACGTCTCGCGTGCGGCAGCACAGACGAGCGCCTCGGCGAGCTCTTCGTCGACGCCGAGCTTGTCGGCCCACCAGGACGGCTCCGGCCCGAACCAGGCGACGGGGGCCTCCTCGGGGACAGGAGCGGAGCGCCGGGGGGTGAATGCTCCGCGGTCACGGTCGTCGACCCCCCCTCCCGGGAACACCATGACGCCCGCCACGAAGTCCATCGCCGAGTGTCGGTGCATGAGGAAGACCTCAATGCCAGTGGCGAGGCCTGGGCGGGCGTCCCGGACCAACATGACCGTTGCGGCCGGCCGCGGGGTCAGGGGTGCTTCGACTGCTTCGCTCACTTGGCCCTCCTGTGCGCCGCGCGGCTACGGGTGCGACGCGCGAAGTAGCGCCCGTCGGTGACGTCAAGGGCGATCGACTGGCCGAACGCCGTCGACAGATTCTCCGAGGTGAGCACGTCGGCCAGCAGCCCGGAGGCGACGACCTTGCCCTCCGAGAGCAGCAGGCAGTGGCTGAATCCCTGCGGGATCTCCTCGACGTGGTGAGTGACGAGCACGATCGCCGGGGCGTCCGGGTCGGCCGCCAGATCGGCCAGCCGGGCCACCAGTTCTTCGCGCCCGCCAAGGTCGAGGCCTGCGGCCGGTTCGTCGAGCAACAGCAGTTCGGGGTCGGTCATCAGCGAACGGGCGATCAGGACCCGCTTGCGTTCCCCCTCCGACAGGGTGCCGTAGGTGCGTTCTGCGAGGTGTTCTGCGCCAAGGCCTTCCAGCATGTCGACGGCCTGCTCGTAGTCGACGTCCTCGTACTTCTCGCGCCAGCGGCCCAGGACGGCGTAGCCGGCCGACACCACCAGATCGCGCACCACCTCGTCATCGGGAACGCGCTGACTCAGCGCCGACGAGCTCAATCCGACCCGCGCCCGCAGCTCCGACATGTCGGTCCGGCCGAGGCGTTCGCCGAGCACGTACGCGGTCCCCGACGACGGGTGTTCCATGGCGGCGGCGATGCGCAGTAGCGACGTCTTCCCCGCGCCGTTCGGGCCGATGACGACCCAGCGCTCGTCGAGTTCCACCGCCCAGGTGACGGGGCCGACGAGGACCTTGCCGCCACGCCGCAGCGTGATCTTCGCGAAGTCGATCAGCAGGTCTGGGTCGACCCCGTTCGTGGGCAAGTCGTCTCGGTCGTCGTGATCGTTGGGGCCGGCGGGCACTCGCCCATCGTAGTCAGGCGGGTATCGGTGAACGCCCACCCACTGACGGCCAGCCACCGTTGCGGGGTCACCCGCAGGATCAGCTGCACCAGCGGGCCGATGCCGAATGCGTAGACGAGAGTGCCGACACCGACGGTTCCGCCGAGCAACCAACCAACCGTCAGCACGCTCGCCTCGATGGACGTGCGCACCAACCGGACGGACAGTCCGGTCCGCGCCACCAGGCCGGTCATCAGACCATCGCGCGGACCGGGACCAAGGCCCGCGCCGATGTAGAGCACCGTGCTGAGGGCATTGAGCAGGACGGCGCCGAGCATCATCGCGACCCGCACCGGCAGTTCCGACGGCGAAGGCAGCAGCGCCATCCCGGCGTCCACCGTGACGGCGATGACGACGACGTTGGCCACCGTGCCGATACCAGGCCGGTTCCGCAGCGGGATCCAGGCCAACAGGACCGCGACGCCCACCACGGCCGAGGCGATGCCGATGGTCACACCCGTGCGTCCGGCGAGGCCCTGGTGGAATACGTCCCAGGGGTCGAGCCCGAGGCCGGCGCGCACCATCACGGCCATCGAGAAGCCGTAGCCCATCAGGCCCACCAGCAGCGCGCCGGTGGGCGGGAGCGAAGCGATCAGGGGGCGAACCCACCTCCGTGCGCTCGCCGCCTTCACGCGTGGTCGGCAAATCGGGCGCGGATGGCGTCGAGTTCGATGCGCATCCGGCGGGCGTCCGAGTCTGCTTCGGCAATCTCGAAGCCGCCGCCGGGACGGGACTGCGCGCGGAAGACGCGCCCGAACTTGAGCGCGGTGCGAGTCATAGGAGAGGTCCAGTGTTGTGCCATGTGTCGATGATGGCCTCGAACTGGCCTTGCCATCAATATCCAGTTAGGGCAAACTGGCCTCGATGATCGACGAACTGGCGTGGCGACGGCTCGATGTGGACCTTCTCGCGCGCGAACTGGGCAACTGGCGTACGTCCAATGCCAGCGGGCCGGCCTACCAAGGACTCGCAGACGGCCTGCGCATGCTGATCGTCGACGGCCGACTACCCGTCGGCGCCCAACTACCGAGCGAACGGGCGCTCGCCGACGCCCTGCGCGTCTCACGGACCACCGTCACCGCGGCGTACAGCCAGATGCGCGACGACGGCTACCTCAACGGACGCCGTGGAGCGCGCAGCACCACGGCACTGCCCCTCGTCCTACCGACCGCCGTCCCGATCGCAGGCGGAACGGCTCTTACCGGAAGCGCGCCGGCCAACCTCGCGGCCGCCACGCTCGCCGCCCCCGCCGCCGCCGTCTCAAAGGCGTTCACCGAGGCCGCCCAAGAGGTCGCCCCGTACCTTCACGACATCGGGATCGAGCTGGTCGGGGTGCCGCCACTGCGTGAGGCGATCGCCGAAAGATATTGTGCGCGCGGGCTTCCCACTGAACCGGACGAGATCGTGGTGACCACCGGCGCACTCCACGCCCTCGGCCTCATCCTCGCGACATACACCCAACCCGGTGACCGCGTGCTAGTCGAGCAACCCACCTATCACGGCGCGCTCGCCGCGATGGCGAGCCGCGGCGTCCTGCCGGTTCCGGTGGCGATGACGCATGACGGCTGGGAGCTCGACGCCGTCGACGCCGCCGTACGTCAGCTGTCGCCGAGCCTGGCCTACCTGATTCCGGACAACCACAACCCGACTGGCATGACGTTGCCACCGGAAGGCAGGAGACGGTTGGCGCACATCATCGCCGAAACCCGCACCCGCACCATCGTCGACGAGACGATCACCGACATGTGGCTCGACGAGGCGGTCCCGCCGCCACTCGCCGCCTCGATGACCAGCAGAAGCGACCTGATGCTGACCGTCGGATCGATGTCCAAGTCGTGCTGGGGCGGTCTGCGCATCGGTTGGATCCGCGCCGAGCGCAGCGCCTTGACGACTATCGGAGCGCTGCGACCCGCGATCGACATGGGCACGCCGATCGTCGAACAGCTGGCCGCCGCAAGGCTTCTCGGTCTTGCCGACGAGCTGCTTCCCGAGCGCCGCGAAATACTGCGCGCACGGCGGGCGCTGCTTCTGGCCCTGCTCGACGAGCACCTGCCCGACTGGCGACCCGATCCTGGCAAGGGTGGGATGTCGCTGTGGGTGCGGCTGCCCGCGCCCATGAGTTCCGCGCTCTCGGCGGCTGCCTCGCGGATGGGTCTGGAGATTCCGCCTGGGCCACGGTTCGGGGTGGACGGCACGCTGGAGCGTTTCATCCGGGTGCCCTACACGCTGCCCGACGAGCAGTTGACCGAGGCGATCGAGCTACTTGCGCGCGCGTGGCGCAGCATCACCGGCGCCAACACCGGGGGCACGGAGGCGCAAGCCGTCGTCGTCTAGCGCGAGCAGCCGCAAATGTGCGCGACACACCGGTGTTTCGTGCACATTTGCGGCTGCTCGGCGGAGGGGAGGCTTACGCCTCGGGGATGTCGACGCGCCGCAGTGTGCCGTCGACGGCGTCGGCGGCCTCGATCTCGCCGCGCGTCACGCCGAGGAGGAACAGCACCGTGTCGAGGTACGGATGACTCAGGGACGCGTCGGCCACTTCACGCAGGGCAGGCTTGGCATTGAACGCCACGCCCAGCCCGGCGGCGGCGAGCATGTCGATGTCGTTGGCGCCGTCACCGACGGCGACGGTCTGCTCCATCGGCACGCCGGCCTGTTGCGCGAAGTCCCTCAGCGCCTTGGCCTTTCCTGGGCGGTCGATGACGTTGCCGATGACCCGGCCGGTCAGCTTGCCGTCGACGATCTCGAGCTCGTTGGCGGCGACGAAGTCCATCATCAATTCGTGCGCCAGCGGCTCGATCACCTGGCGGAAGCCGCCCGAGACGATCCCGCAGTGATAGCCCAAGCGGCGCAGGGTCCGAATCGTGGTCCGCGCCCCAGGCGTCAGCTCGATCTGGTCGGCGACGTCGTCGAGCACCTCGGCGGGCAGGCCGGCGAGCGTCGCGACGCGACGGTGCAGCGACTCGGCGAAATCTAGCTCTCCGCGCATGGCCGCCTCGGTCACCTCGGCGACCGCCGCCTCGGCGCCGACGCGAGCGGCCAGCATCTCGATGACCTCACCCTGGATGAGCGTCGAGTCGACGTCGAACACGATGAGCCGCTTGGCCCGTCGGGACAGGCTGTAGTCCTCCAGCGCGATGTCGACGCTCTCGGCGACGGCCACCCGGGCCAGTGCCGTCTGCAGCTGGCCGTAGGCAGACCCCGGCGGAACGGAGACGCGCAGCTCCAGGCCCGTCACCGGGTAGTCCGAGACGCCCCGGATGGTGTCGATGTTCACGCCGAGTGTGGCCACCTCCCGTGCCACCACCCCGAATGCGTCGGCAGTGATGGGGCGGCCGAGAACGACGATCGTGTGCGTGGACGGCTCGCGCAGAACTGGCATGTCGTCGCTGCGCTCGATGGTGACGTCCAGCCCGACGCCGCGGATCGCGTCGGTGACCTCGTCACGCAATCCGGGGCCGGCTACCTCGCCGGCCCCGGCCACCAGCACGGCCAGGGTCAGGCGGCCGCGGACGACGACCTGTTCGACGTTGAGGAGCTCGACCTCGTGGCGGGCCAACACTTCGAAGAGCGCCGACGTCACACCTGGCTGGTCGACACCTGACACGGTGATCAGAATCGATGAGCGCTTGCGCGAAGAGTCATCAAGCACGAGCCGACACCCTTGACGTGTTCACCCTTGCGAGCAGCCTTCTACGACCGGGTCAGGTGCGAACTTGCGCGTCATCGAGTTCGGTGACGTCACCGTCGGATGGGTGCGGCCCTCCGCCGATGTGGGCCTCGGCCCGCATCCGCCCGACCATGTGCGGGTAGTGCAGCTCGAAAGCCGGTCGCTCGGAACGAATCCGGGGCAGCTCGGTGAAGTTGTGCCGCGGCGGCGGGCAGCTGGTCGCCCACTCCAGGGAGTTGCCGTAGCCCCAGGGGTCGTCCACCACGACGGGCTCGCCGTAGCGCCAGGACTTGAACACGTTCCACACGAACGGGATCGTCGAGATGCCGAGGATGAACGCACCAATGGTCGAGACGACGTTGAGCGTGGTGAAGCCGTCGGACGGCAGGTAGTCGGCGTAGCGCCGAGGCATGCCCTCGTCGCCGACCCAGTGCTGCACCAGGAAGGTGGTGTGGAAGCCGATGAACGTCAGCCAGAAGTGCAGCTTGCCCAGCCGCTCGTCGAGCAGACGGCCCGTCATCTTCGGGAACCAGAAGTAGATGCCCGCGTAGGTGGCGAACACGATCGTGCCGAAGAGCACGTAGTGGAAGTGCGCGATCACGAAGTACGAGTCGGTGACGTGGAAGTCGATCGGCGGGCTGGCAAGCAGGACGCCGGACAGGCCACCGAGCAGAAACGTGACGAGGAAGCCCACCGAGAACAGCATGGGGGTCTCGAAGGTCAACTGCCCCTTCCACATCGTCCCGATCCAGTTGAAGAACTTGATTCCCGTCGGGACGGCGATCAAGAACGTCATGAACGAGAAGAACGGGAGCAGCACCGCGCCGGTGGCGTACATGTGGTGCGCCCACACGGCGACCGACAGTGCGGCGATGGACAGCGTCGCGTAGATCAGGGTGGTGTAACCGAAGATCGGCTTGCGGCTGAACACCGGGAAGATCTCCGTCACGATGCCGAAGAACGGCAGCGCGATGATGTACACCTCGGGGTGACCGAAGAACCAGAAGAGGTGTTGCCACAACAGCACACCACCGTTGGCCGGGTCGTAGATGTGCGCGCCGAGGTGGCGGTCGGCGGCAAGGCCGAACAGCGCCGCGGTCAGCAGTGGGAAGGCCAGCAGCACCAGAATCGACGTCACCAGGATGTTCCAGGTGAAGATCGGCATCCGGAACATCGTCATGCCGGGGGCCCGCATGCAGACCACCGTCGTCACCATGTTCACGCCGCCGAGGATGGTGCCCAACCCGGCAACGGCCAGACCCATGATCCACAGGTCACCACCCGCGCCGGGTGAGTGGATGGCGTCGGTCAGCGGGGAGTACGCGGTCCAGCCGAAGTCAGCCGCGCCACCCGGGGTGATGAAACCGGCGATGGCGATCATCGCGCCAAACAGGAACAGCCAGAAGGAGAACGCGTTGAGTCGCGGGAACGCCACGTCGGGCGCACCGATCTGCAGCGGAAGCACCAGGTTGGCGAAGCCGAACACGATCGGGGTCGCGTAGAACAGCAGCATCACCGTGCCGTGCATGGTGAATAGCTGGTTGTACTGCTCATTGCTCAGGAACTGCAGGCCGGGCATGGCCAACTCGGCGCGCATGAACAACGCCATCAACCCGCCGATGAAGAACATGATGAAGCAGGCGACGCAGTACATGATGCCGATCAACTTGTGATCGGTGGTGGTCACCAGGTTGTAGATCAGGTTGCCCTTGGGGCCTAGCCGCTTCGGAAACGGGCGGCGTGCCTCAAGTTCTCCGATTGGGGGCGCTTCGGCTACCAACAGGTCCTCCCTGGGTTGTTTCTGGCCGGGGTTCGACGGGGGGCGTACCCGCGGGCACGCCCTGAATCTTATCCCCCGGCGAGGCCTGAAGCGCCATGGGTCCTACAAACCGTCGTAATTGGTGGCAACCTTTCAGCTGACGGCGCCTGACCAGCCTGGACGGCCTGGATGCTGCCGGAGGGCAGGAGCGCAGCGACCCGGGAAATGTGCCGAAGGGCTGGGGGTCCCCCCGCTTGCGGGGGAGAGCGCAGCGACCCGGGAAATGTGCCGGAGGGCTGGGGGTCCCCCCGCTTGCGGGGGAGAGCGCAGCGACCCGGGATGTTGGTACCGTCGGCGACGTGCCGTTCCTCAGCTCGCGGATGGGTCCGGTGGCCGCGGCCGCGGCCGTGGCCACCGCGCTTTCGGTGACGTTGGCCACCGGATGCGGCGGGTCGAACCAACAGTCCAGCAATCCGGATGCCGAGAAGTCGGTGGTGACCAGCACCACGAAGGTCGCGGGCGCGGGTGTGCTGGGCAATGAGCGGCGCCCCGACGAGTCCTGCGCACCGGAACCGGCGCAGCTCGACGAGGGCCCGCCGACGCGCGAGGTGCGCCACGCAGCGGGCAGCACCGAGGTCCCCGCGGATCCTCAGCGCATCGTGGTGCTCTCGGGTGACCAGCTCGACGCGCTGTGCGCGCTGGGTCTGCAGTCGCGCATCGTGGCCGCGGCGCTGCCGGACGGAACCCCCGACCATCCTGGGTCGCAGCCGTCGTATCTGGGCACCGTCGTGCACGACGTCGCCCCGGCAGGTACCCGCACCAAGCCCGACGTGGCCGCCATCAAGGCCGCCAATCCCGACCTGATCCTCGGTTCGCAGGCTCTGACTCCGGAGGCGTACGGCGAACTGTCGGGGATCGCCCCGACCGTGTTCACCGGGCCCCCAGGGCCGGGCTGGCAGGACACACTGCGGACCGTCGGCGATGCCACTGGCCGCGCGAGCGCCGCCGACGGACTGATCGACGGGTTCAATTCCGACGCCGACAAGACGGGCATCCAGAACGACGGCGTCCACTTTCAGGCATCGGTGGTGCAGCTGACGGAGAACACCCTGCGGATCTTCGGGACCGACGACTTCCCGGCCAGCGTTCTCGCCGCGGCCCACGTGGACCGCCCCGCCACCCAGCGGTTCAAGGACAAGCCCTACGTAGAGGTGAGCACGTCTGAGGTGACGAAGTCGACGGACTTCTCGGCGGCCGACGGTGACATCGTGTACCTGTCGTTCGACTCGGCCGCCGCCAAGGCGCGAGCCGGCGACGTGCTCGAGAGCGACGCCTGGAAGAAGCTGTCGGCCACCCGTGACAACCGCGTGTTCGTGGTGAACGACGAGGTATGGCAGACGGGCGAGGGCATCGTTGCGGCGCGCGGCGTGCTCGACGACCTTCGCTACGTCAACGCGCCGATCAACTGACGGCCCCTCCTATTCCACTCCCTGCAATGCCTGCTGACCGAACTGGTTCAGCTGCAGCGATCCGTCGGGCAGCACCAGTTCACCGCTGTCGAGACGGTTGCGCAGGTAGGCGAAGCTCTGTGCGGTCTGGGCGAAGAGATGCTCGCCGGCCCGCAGGGTGGGCCGTGTCCTGCCGTCGGCCGCGGCGAACTGCGGCAGCGGCTTCACCTCGGTGTCGTAGTCGACGTTGAAGAACAACGGGAACGAGTACCGCTCCTCGACGACCCGGCGTACGCGGTGGCTGGTGGCGACGAATGCGCCGTTCGTCCACAGTTCGAGCAGGTCGCCGATGTTGACGACGAAGGTGCCCTCGACGGGCGGGACGTCGATCCATCGGCCCGCGCCGTTGAGGACCTCCAGACCCGGCGCCGTCGGCTTGAGCAGCGTAAAGCACTCGTAGTCGGTGTGCGCACCGATGCCCAGCCCGTCCCTGGCGTCCGGGTTGTAGGGATAGTGGACCAGCCGCAATTGGCTCGGAGTCTTGGTGGCGTGCCGGGAGAAGACGTCGGGATCCTCGTCCAGTGCGACCGCGAACGCCCGCAGCAGCAGGTGCCCGACCTCGAGTACCGCGTCGTAGTAGTCGGTCACCGCCTCGGCGAAGTCGGGCAGGTCCGGCCAGGAGTTCGGCCCGAGCATCGGGTTGCCCGCCAGGTAATCGGGATCGTCCGCGGGCAGGTCGAGCGCGGTGTCGAACGCTTCCTTGCGGTCGGGAGTTCCGTTCTCCACCCCCTCCTCCCCCACCGGCACGTAGCCGCGGTGGCAGCGGGACAGCCCGATGTAACTGCGCATCTTCTCCTCGACCGGCAGGGCGAAGAACTCCTTGGTCGCCGTCAGCATGCGCTCGAAGCGCGACTCGTCGACGCCGGATCCGGTGACGTAGAGGAAGCCGACCTCGCGGGCGGCCCGACCGATCTGGCCGGCGACCCGCTCGCGCTCGGCCGGATCGGCGGATCGCAGCCCGCTGATGTCGACGATCGGTACCGAGGTGAACGACGTTGCACTGCTCATGGATTCACATTCCCTTCGCTTCCTTCGACTCTCCAGCGCACGCCGGTGGTCTGAACTTCGTTGTCGGACAGCTTGATTTCGATTGCGTTCCACTGCGGCCCGCCGACCGCACCGATCAGCACGGCGGAGCCGCCCGCCCACCCGAACAGGGCTCCGACGCGCAGCAGAAGCCCGTTGCCGCCATCTGGTGCGCGCAGGAAGAGCGCACCGCTCGGTCCCGTCGGACCCTCGTCGCGGACCCAGTGCTCGGCGTAGTCCGCGTGCAAACCCGTCTCGACGAGTACCTCGCCGTCCCAGTGCATCGTCCCGGCGTCCGGGAACGGCCCCGGTGGTTCGAGGTCGACGTCGCGATGCCATTCGAAGACGTCGCCGCTCTGCTGGAGGCGCCCGGCGAAGCCGCGGGAGTCGACGTAGGCGGTGATGCCCTGCAGCCACAGCACACCGGCACCGGTGTCCCGCGATCCGTCGGCGTCGATCAGCAGACTGCGCCGCCACAGACCGGCGCAGCCGGCGATCTCGGGTGCGGGCATCTAGGTCGACACCGGTCCGAAGCGTTCGTGGAAGTGCCGGGTCATCTCGGGCCAGACGTGCGGATCATGGCCGGGTATCAGAGGATATCCCTTGTCCCGTGCGAGTTTCTTGAGCCGGCGGATCGGTTCGATGGTGTCCTCCGGCTCGACGTCGATGAAGCCGCCGATCGCCAATTCACCGTCGATGTTCTCGGTCAGGTCGGCCGCATCGAAGGCGAAGATGTACCCTTCCGCGCCCTCCCCACCTGTGACGGACTCGTCGAGTTCGACCACGAAGCTCTGGTGCCCCGGCGTGTGCCCGTACGTCGGCACGGCCGTGATTCCAGGCGCGATCTCGGCGTCTCCGTCGGCGAGGCGCCAGTCGATGCTGGGATCGTCGAAGTCGACCCGGAAGATCGAATGCCGTTCCGGCTCGGGGTGATTCGACAGCCCGTACTCGAGCTCGCGCCGCTGCGCGTGCACCGGGATCTTGCCCGCGAACAGCTTCAGCCCGCCGGCATGGTCGGTGTGCAAGTGTGACACCGCGACGAGGTGGATGTCGTCGACGTCGATCCCGATGTCGAACAGCGACTCCTCGATCGGCTCGCCAGGACCCGGCAGCAACGGCTGGTACTCCACCGAGGGGTGGTACCGCCTGCGCAGCGCGGGATCACGGATCAGCGCCGTGTTGAACCCGGTGTCGAGCAGCACCCAGCCGCCGTCGGTCTGCAGCAGGATGCCCGGCACCGGTTCACGCATCCGCAACTCCGGTGAACTACCATGCACTGAAACAGCTTTCGGCAAATCCTCCCACCCGAGCGTGAGCAGGACGATCCTGCGGACGCCGCTCTTGCGCACCAGCCCCGTCATCAGCCGACCGAGAGCGCGGCCAGCCGCAGCGAGTTCGGATTGGTCACGACGTGCGCCTGCTCGACGCCCTTGAGCCACGGCTGCGCGACCACGAAGTCATTGACGTCGGCGATGTTCAGCCAGCAACCCGTCTTCACCGCCTCCTCCCCCGCCTGCGAGAACGCCTCCGGCGAACCGTTGGGCAGACCCCTTGCCAGCGCATCGGTGACCGGTGGCGCGGAGCAGCCCAGGTAGTTCAGGCCACCGCTGGGATCCCAGGATATGTGTCCCCACGTGTAGGGCGACGGGGCATCCGGCCACGCCAGGGCGGCGAAGATGTCCGGCGCGGACTGCCCGTCGGTGCCGATCCAGGCGAAGGTCTCCGACGTCGGGTACGCCTGCACCTTGGCGGTCAGGCCCGCCGCGGCGAGCTGAGTCTGGATCAGGTTGCTCACCAACTGGTTGTCGGGATTGCTCGAGTCGTATCCGATGGTGACTGCCTTCTGATCCGCGGGCAGGCTGCCTGCGAGCGCGGTGAGGACCGAAGGGTCATGCGGCACGGACTGTTTCCCGAACTCCGCTGCCATCATGTTGGGCGGGTAGATCTGTGCTCCGGCTTTGCCGCGCCCGAAGTACGTCTGCTTGACCAGCTCGTCGACGTCGATGGCCTGCATGACGGCGTTCCGGTTCTTGGCGTCGGTCATCATCCCCTTGTGCGAGTTGATGTAGAGGTAGTTCGACATCATCGTCGGCAGCGAGTAGTTCGCGAAGGACTTGTTGTCCAGATACGACTGCACCGCCGAGGACGGCAGGTCGTGCAGGATCGCGGCGACCTGACCGTTGTTGAACTGCAGCTGCTGGGCCGAGACGTCGGTGATGACCGGGATCTCGACCTTCTGGAAGTACGGCTTCGGACCCCAGTAGTCGCCGAATGCGTCCAGCGCATAACGGGATCCGACCTCGGCGGCCGTCAGCGTGAACGGTCCGGTACCCAGATCGTGGTTGGTCAGGTACCCCTGCGCGTTGTCGGTGCCCGCGTTCTTCTTCAGGCCCTCGGGGCTGAGCATCCGCGGTCCGTACGGGCACGCCAGGTAGTCGAGGAATGCCGAGTTCGGCGCCTTCAGCGTGATGGTGACGCCGTAGTCACCCTGGGTGGTGACCGAATCGACGTCCGTGACCATGTAGGCGGGTCCCTGGTTGACGGCGACCCTGCGATCGAACGACGCCTTCACCGCTGCCGAGGTGAACGGCGTCCCGTCGTGAAACTTGACGCCCTCGCGGAGCTTGAAAGTGAACACCTTGTTGTCCGGCGACGCCGTCCACTCGGTCGCCAGGAGCGGCTCCAGCTCGGGCTTTTCGGTGCCCGCCTTGTACTGCAGCAGACCCTCGTAGGTGTTGGTGGTCAGCAGCAGACCCTGTCCGGCGTAGAAGATGTCCGGGTCCGGCGGCTGCCCCGGGTCCTGCAGGAAGGACAGGTGCAGCACCTTGTCGGTCGGCGCGGCGTTGGGTGTGCTGCTGCCGGAGTCGGAGCCGCCGCAGGCGCTGAGCGCCAGTACGGCCGCTGCGGCGATGGCGGACATGGCGCGAAGTCTCTTGCTCATCGTGCTGCTCCTTCGAGATCGGAAGTGGATGCGAATTCGTCGCCGGAGTCGCCCCGGCGACGACATTCATCGAAGGCGTCGAGGATCTCGTCGGTGGTGCGCGATGCGCCGGTCTGCAGGTACTCCATCGCGTCAAGGGCCGCGTCGTGGCGGTACTGCGACGAACCTCCCACGCAGTCGGTGACCACCCGGACGTAGAAGTCGCGCTGGTGGGCGTCGGCGAACGTGTAGTGCACGCACACGTCGGTGAGGCCGCCGACGAGGATCAGCGTCGATGCGTTCAGACCCCGCAGGACGATGTCGAACTCGGTGCCGATGAAACCGGAATAGCGCCGTTTGACGATGTGGAACTCGGGCCGTGTTCCGTCGAGGACGGGACGCAGCGACGGCTCGAGATCCGTGCCTGGCCGCCCTTCCACGCAGTGCACGCCCTCCGTGCCGTCGAGCTCGCGGCCGAAGTCGATCCCGCTCGGGCGGTGCACTTCCTGGAAGAACACCACCGGTATCCCCGCGCCTCTTGCTGCGGCGAGCAGTCGCTCGGCTCGTTCGACGCGTTCCGCGTGCCCCGGCATGACGGGAATTCCCGCGTCGTCCGCCGACATGGCGCCACCCTCTTGCATGTCGACGACGACGAACACCGGATTGCCCACGATGAGTGGCTGTTTCGGCACCTAACCTCCTGTTGTCGCGATGCGCGGATCGGCGGCGGCCTGCAGTAGGTCCACTGCCATGTTGATGAAGACGTAGAGAGCGCCGAGCATCAGCGTGACGCCGGCGATCGCGGGGAAGTCGGCAACGGGGATGCTCTGGGCGATGTACTGCCCGATTCCGGGCCAACCGAACACCTGCTCGACCACCAGCACGCCCGAGAACATCAGGCCCACTTGCAAACCCGTCATCGACAGCGACGAGCCCACGGAATTACGCAGGACGTGACCTGCCAGGATCCTGCCCTCCGACAACCCCTTGGCACGCGCCGTCCGCGCGTAGTCGCTGTCGATGTCACCCAGCAGGCTGCTCCGGAGCACGCGGCCGATCGCGACGGCCGGGCCGATGGCGATGACGAGCGCGGGCAGGATCAGGTGGTGCAGGGCATCGCCCACCACGTCGAAGCGTCCATGGAGCAACCCATCGACGGTCAGCAGCCCCGTCGGCCCGGTCGGTGGGTTGCTGATGGAGATGCGACCGTTGGCCGGGACCCAGCCCAGCTGCTGGTAGAAGACGATCAACCCGAGGATGCCGAGCAGGAACATCGGCGCCGACGAACCGGTGAACAGAATCGCCCGCAGAACGCTTGCGCCACGCCATTTCAGGGTCGTGCTGAATGCCAGCACGACGGCCAGCACCAGCGCGATCGCCAGTCCGTACAGTGCGAGTTCCAGGGTGGCTGGAAAGAACGTGCCGAGATCAGAGGCCACGCCATGACGGGTGCGGTAGGACGTTCCGAGGTCGCCGGTGACGGCGCCGGAGAGGTAGTGCCAGAACTGAACGAGCACGGGCTCGTTCAGCCCGAGCGCCTCGCGCCGGGCGGCAACCGCCGACGCCGAGGCCTGCGCTCCGAGCTGCGCCTTGACGGGATCCAACGGCGAAATGTGTTGCAGCAGGAACATCACGCCGGTCAGTGCGATCAGGATCGCGGCCATCGCACCCACCCTGGACGCCACATACGTCTTCATCGAACCCTCCAAGGTCGGCACTGCCGAATGTTCGCCGTGGAGTGGGGCGCGCGGCGTATCGGTGCCGCGCCCAACGTGAGGCCACTGCGAAGATCCGGGCTGAAAGTCGCAGTGGGCTCACGCTCGGCGCGACGCGAGATTCCGAGCGCGACCACTAACTCGTCTTCATCAGGTTGCGCAGGCTGTCCCCTGCGATGTTTCCGATCAGCGCCAGCACCAGGACACCGAGACCGGGCATGACCGGGATCCACCACTGCTGCAGGAAGTAACTCAGGTTGCGGGCGGAGTCGGCGCCCAGCTCCGCGGCCGGGGCCGACTGTCCGAGGCCGAGGAACGACAGCGCCGCCAGGGTCAGGATCAGCGTGCCGACGTCGAGGCTCGCGGCCACCAACGCATTCGGCACCGCGCCGGGCAGCAGATGGCGGCCCGCGAGCCGAATACGGCTCACCCCTGCGAGTTTCGCCGCTTCGACGTGTGGTCGTGCCGCGAGCCGGGCCACCTCCCCACGCACCAACCGCGCGTAGAAGGGCCACCAGACGATCGACACGGCGACGAGGGTGTGCACGAAGCCGGGCCCAAGGGCAGCGACCACCGCGATGGCCAGCACCGGTGCGGGCAGTGACAGGAACGCGTCGGTGATCCGCTTGAGCACCGAGTCGACCCAACCGCCCGTCGCGCCGGCGATCAGGCCGACCAGTCCACCGATCAGCAGGCCGATCGCGACCACCGCCAGGGCCGCGAACCAGCTGGAACGCACGCCGTAGAGCACGCGCGAGAAGATGTCGCGGCCGATGCTGTCACTTCCGAGCAGGAATCCGTTCGTACCGGGCGCCTGCAGCGGCATGCCGACGGGAATCAGCGGATCGTGTGGCGCCAGCAGCGGCACCGCGATCGCGATCGCGGTCACCACGAACACCAGCGAGAATCCGACCCAGTTGAGCACCGCCGAGCGTGACTGCGGCAGCGACAACACGCGTCGTCCACGGCCGCGGACCAGTGAAGGTGCGGATACCGCGATCGCCATCAGCCTGCCCGCCTCTCGATGCACGCCACCTGGTGTGGGTTTCCTGGGAATCCCTCCAGGCGCACGTCCAGTTGGGTTCCGCCGCAGGTGTCGACGGCGATCTCGCAGCGGGGATGGAACGCGCACCCCGTCGGGGGCGATAGTGGGCTCGCGGGTTCGCCTGGCAGCGGCCGGGATTCGCGGCCCAGATCGGGGATCGAGTCGACGAGTGCCTGGGTGTAGGGATGCGCCGGGTTCCCGATGACCTGCTCGGCGGGACCGACCTCGACGATGCGCCCCAGGTACATCACGGCGACCCGGTCGGCGACCACGCGGGCCACCGAGAGGTCGTGCGTCACGAAGACGACCGACATGTCGAGGGTGCGTCGCAGATCCCCGATCAGGTTGAGCACCGAGGCGGCCAGAGAGACGTCGAGCGCACTGGTGGGTTCGTCGCAGAGAAGTACCGACGGCGGCACCACGGTGGCGCGTGCCAGCGAGACCCGTTGCCGCTGCCCACCCGACAGTTGCCCGGCGCGCGACTTCGCGACGTCCGCCGGCAGACCGACTCTCAGCAGAACCTCTGCCACGGCATCGCGACGCTGGGCGCGCGACATGGCCGTGCTCCGAAGTCGTTCGGTGATCAGCTCACCGACCGACAGCCACGGCGTCAGCGAGGCGCCGGCATCCTGGAACACCATCTGAGGACGCTGGCCGTCGACGAGTTGCACCGCTCCGGAGGTCGGCTTCTCCAGGCCGGCGATCGTGCGCAACAGCGTCGACTTGCCGGAGCCGCTCTCACCGACCAGCGCCACCGACTCGCCGTGCCCGACACGCAGCGAAACCCCGCGCAGCGCTTGAAGTTTGCCGTCGCTGCCCGCCGACCGGTCCAGCCAGCGCCTGGCCACCGTGAACGTCTTGGTGACGTCGCGCAGGACCACCGACGGCGGCAGTTCTTGCGCGTCGTCGACCGATTCCGGGAAGGGCTCCTCGGTGTTCGTCGACTTGGCGCCGAGGCCGTTGGCGACCTCCCCCAATGGCAGGATGCACGCACTCGTGCGATCGACCGCGACCGCAACCGGCTCCGGTGGCGCCGTCGCACAGTCGTCTCCTGCGAGCGCACACCTCGGAACGAACGCACATCCCGGCAGCGGCGACACCGCGCTGGGCACCGACCCGGCGAGCGCGGCCAGCCTGCGGTCCCGCGCGGTGTGCAGCGTGAGCCGCGACCGCAACAGGCCGTGGGTGTACGGATGCGCGGGCGTGCCGAGAACAGCACCGGTTGGGCCGACTTCGGCGATCCGGCCCGCGTAGAGCACCGCGATGCGATCCGAGATCTGCGCGGCGACGCCGAGGTCGTGGGTGATGAAGACGATGCTGCAGCCGATCTCGTCACGCAGTCGGCCGAGCAGACGCAGCACCTGAGCCTGGACGGTGACGTCGAGGGCCGTCGTCGGTTCGTCGGCGATGATGAGGTCGGGATCGCCCGCGATCGCGATCGCGATCATCACGCGTTGCCGAAGGCCTCCGGAGAGTTCGTGGGGGAAGGCGCGCATTCGCCGCTTGGGTTCGGGGATCCCGACCGCGGTGAGAAGGCGCAGTGCCTCGGCGTCACTGCCCGCCGCCTCCTCGACCTGCTTGCCGATCCGCATGGTGGGATTGAGCGAGGTCATCGGATCCTGGAACACGGCGCCGAGGTCGAGGCGGCGGACTCTTCGCAGAGCCTTGGCGTCACCGCCGACCATGTCGGAGCCGGCCACGGTCACCGTGCCCTCGATCTTGGCGTGCTCGGGCAGCAGGCCCAACAGGCTGAACCCGAGAACGCTCTTGCCGGAACCGGATTCACCGACGAGACCAAGGATCTCTCCCGGTGCGATGGCGAGGGACACTCCGCGGAGCGCCTGCACGTCATGTCCGTTGCGCCGGAACGTCACGCGCAGGTCGTCGACGGTCGCGACGGCATCCTGGGCCGAGCGCGCCGCGGCGGTCCCCGACGATGCGTCGGCCTCGGATACGGCTGTGTCTTCGGAAACAGCAGCGTCCTCTGAAACCACCGCGCCTTCTGAAAAAGCGAAGCCCATCGGAACGCTCCCGGAGTATGTCGAGGTCAGCGAGGCCGGGCACGCCCGTGTGCGATTGGCCTGTCAGTTGACAGTTTTCCGGCCCCGCCGACCCGATGGGTGTCGCTGGCGTAACCAATTGACCGCGCACGTAACCGATGCGTATCGCACGTTTCTGTCGTGTGACAGAAACAGGCGGACGTGACCATTTCCTGCCGGTCATGGTCCACGATGGGGTCATGCCGCTCGCACGGGCCGGACGACCCCGCCACCACGACCAGCGGCGCCCCGGCGTCACCGCGCGTGACGAAATCCTGGACGCCGCAGGCGAACTGTTCACCACCCTCGGTTACGCGGGCACGTCCACGAGGTCCATCGCGGAGTCGGTCGGCATCCGTCAGGCGTCGCTGTACCACTACTTCAAGACCAAGGACGACATCCTGTGCACGCTGCTGGGCCAGACCGTGAGCCCGACGCTGTCGCTCATCCCGAACCTGCTCGGCGCCGAGCCGGCCTTGAGCGCGGCCGAGCACCTGCACGTCCTCGCCGCGTTCGACGGCGAACAGCTCCTCACCGGCCGATGGAACCTCGGCGCCCTCTACCTGCTGCCCGAGCTCCGCGACGCCCGGCTCGAACCGTTCTGGTCGGATCGTGAACGGCTGCGGCTGCACTATCTCGCACTCAGCCAGGCCGTCCTCGATCAGACCGGGGTCAACGAGGCGGCGGCCGATCTGCCGTTCCGGCTGGTCGAGTCGTTGGTGAACATGTGGTCCGTGCCCCCTGGACCTGAGCGTTCCGAGTTGCCGGTCCACGTGGCCGACGCCTGCATACGCGTGCTCGGCGTTCCCGACGGGGAGACACCCGCCCTGCGGGACCGCACTAGACAGGAAGTCCAGCGCTACACCCGCGTCGCATCCGCGGACGCGGACGCCACGTACCGCAGGTAGGTGGGCCAGTCGCCGTGGTGGGAGATGTCATCGCCGGCCCGCCACGCGTCGAGCGCGCAGCCGAAACCGACCACCTCGGTCCCGTCTGAGAGGGTGACCCGGCCCAACGACATCGGCGCGGGCAGTGCCGCGAGGAAATCGCCGAGCATCGCGGTGCCCACCAGCCAGAGCTCACCGCCGATGGCGGTGCCGTCCCCGCTGCCGACGCGGACCAGACCCGGCTTCGGTGGTGTGGTGACCAGGCTCGCCAGCCGGTAGAGCGGCGCGGTGAACGCCGGGCCCGCCCACCGGGCGCCGCGCTCCTCCAGCTGAAAGGCCAGTGGCTGGCCGCGCAGATGTGCTCCCACCACCAGCAGCGGCGTGGCGTCTGCACCGGCGCGCGTCGGCCACGGCGCCTCGGTCGGGCGGTCCTCGCGCGACGCGGCGCCGTGGCGTGCGACGGACGGCGTCGGTGTGGTGACCAGACGCGCCACGTCGATCGCGACGGCGTCGGCGCCGGATCTCGCGACCACCGACACCCCGAACTCGGCGTCACCGGCGGTCCCCGACGGGACGGCCACCGCACACATGTCCATCAGGTTGCAGAAGTTGGTGTACGCCCCGAGTCGTGCGTTCACTCCGACGGGGTCGGCCGCGACGTCGGCGATGCTCGGGTGTTCGGTGGTGGTGGGGATCAGCAGCGCGTCGCAGTCACCGAGCTCGGCCAGCGCGATCTGCGTCAGCTCCGCGAGTCGACGGCGGTCCCGCAGCAGCCGGGTGGCCGGCACCTCGCCCGCCGCCGAGATGATCGCCCCGACGATCGGATCGACCTCGGCCCGGTGCGCGTCGACGAACGCGCCGACCGCCTCGTGGCGTTCGGCCACCAGGCCGCCGTCGTAGAGCAGGCGCGCGGCCTCGAGGAACGGCGCGAGATCGATCTCGAGCAAGGTCGCGCCATGACGTTCGAGGCGTCCGCACGCGGCGCGGAACGCCACCTGCCACTCCGCGGACAGCGCCGGAAGATCGCGCGGGACCGCCACCAGGGGCGCCTCGGGCGCGGACAGCGGCGCATCGGGCGGGAACGGCCGCGCGCCGCCGGCGATGACGCCCATCGTCGCATCTGCGGTGTCGAGGTCACGGGCGAAGACCGTCACGCAGTCGAAGGAGCGGCAGGCCGGAACCACCCCGTCGGTGGGCACTACGCCGTAGGTCGGCTTGATCCCGACGATGCCCTGCAGCGCGGCGGGCACGCGGCCGGAGCCTGCGGTGTCGGTGCCGATCGCCACGTCGACAAGACCCAGTGCGACGGCGACGGCCGACCCCGCGCTCGATCCGCCGGAGACGTGGTCGGGCCGCCGGGCATCCCGCACCGCACCGTGTGGACTGCGCGTGCCGACCAGCCCGGTGGCGAACTGGTCGAGGTTGGTCGCGCCGATCACGACGGCACCGGCAGCGCGCAACCGCGCGACGACGGTGGCGTCGGCGGGTGCAGGCGTTGTCGCATACGTCGGGCATCCCGCGGTGGTCGGCAGACCCGCGACGTCGACGTTGTTCTTCACCGCCGCGGTCAGGCCTGCGAGCGGAAGGTCGGCGCCCGCCAGTACGGCGGCGTCGACGGCCTCCGCGTCGACGAGCGCTTCGGCCATGGGACGCAAGAAGATCCAGATCTCCGGACGGTCTGCGGCCTCGATCGCCGCGTACGTCGCGCGGACGCGCAGCACGGCGTTCATGCCTCGACTCTCCCTCGCTCCGGTCCTCGCTCGTGCCTCGCTGCGATCCTCACTCGCGCTCGCCTTCGGGCGTTCATGCCGGAACTCCCGTGACGTCGCGCTCGTCGGAGGCCACGCCGCCAGTACCGACCACGACGAGTGGGGTGCCGGGATCGACCTGGTTGCCTGCCTCGACGAGAACGTGCGTGACGACGCCATCGGACGGTGCGGTCATGACTGTCTCCATCTTCATCGCCTCGAGCGCAAGCAGCGCCTGCCCTGCCACCACCAGATCGCCGACCGCGACGTCGACCTTCCACACACTCGACGAGAACGGTGCGTCGACGCGTTGTTCGCCGTCGTCGAGGACCAGGTCGGTTCTCGTGACGGCAACCCGTGACTCCGCCCGCTCGGCACGGTCGAACTCGCCCGCCGCCGCCCACGCCGCGCGCTCGGCCGCGAAGGCCGCGCTCTGCTGACCCCGGAATTCCTCGATCGACTCGGCGTTGTCGGCCAGAAAGCGCATCTGGTCGGCGAGTGAGAAGGTGCCCGCGGTGATCTCGACCGATCCCCTGCCAGCGGCTAGATCGGCCCGCAGGTCGAGCAACTCGTCGGCCGAAACCGGGTACCAGGAGATGCGATCGAAGAAGCGCAGCAGCCACGGGCTGCCTGGCTCGAACGGCGCGGTGTGCCGATACCGGCTCCACACCTGCGTCGTCCGACCGATGAACTGGTAACCACCGGGTCCCTCCATGCCGTAGATGCACAGATAGGCGCCGCCGATGCCGACCGAGTTCTCGGCGGTCCACGTGCGGGCCGGGTTGTACTTGGTGGTCACCAACCTGTGCCGCGGATCGAGCGGCGTGGCCACGGGCGCACCCAGGTAGACGTCGCCGAGGCCGAGCGTCAGGTACTCCGCCGAGAACACCGTGTCCATGACGTCGTCCTGACTCGCCAGGCCGTTGACCCGGCGGATGAACTCGATGTTGGACGGGCACCACGGGGCGTCGTCGCGCACGCCGGAGGTGTAGCGCGCGATCGCCTCGCGCGTGGCGGGGTCGTCCCAACTGAGCGGCAGCCGGACCGAACGGCTCGGCACGACGAGTTCCGCGGTGGCGGGAAGGTCGTCCTCAAGCTCGGACAGCAGGCCGAGCAGCCGGTCGATCGACAGCGCGTCGGGGTCCACGTGCACCTGCAGCGATCGGATCCCCGGCGTGAGATCGAGGATTCCGGTCACGGCGCCGACCCGCAGTTCGGCGAGCCGCTGGTGAAGCGCGTGCACTCGCGCCCGCAGGGCCAGGTCGAGGACCATGTCGCCGTACTCGACGAGGACGTTGTCGTCGCCGCTGCGACGGTAGGTGACCGCGGGTGCGCCGTTTCCGGCCCGACGGGCCAGCACGCCGTCGTCACCATCGCGTGCGCTTCTTGGGACGACGGGAGACGCCGCCCGGCGAGCGATGCCAAGCTCGGACCGCGACGGCGCGTCGACGGTGCGGATGGGCACGAACCGCACGGTGTCGCCTGGCCGCAGCTGCCCGAGCTTCCACCGGTCCGCGGCGACGACCGTGACCGGACAGACGAAGCCACCCAGGCTGGGACCGTCGGGGCCGAGCAGGATGGGGGTGTCGCCGGTGAAGTCGAGCGCTCCGACGGAGTAGGCGTTGTCGTGGATGTTCGACGGGTGCAGGCCTGCCTCACCGCCGTCCGGCCGTGCCCACTTCGGCCTCGGCCCCTCGAGCCGCACACCGGTGCGGGCCGAGTTGAAGTGGACGACGTAGCCTGCGCCGTAGAGCGTGTCGATGTCGTTGCGGCTGAAGAACTCCGGAGCTCCGTGGGGTCCCTCGGTGACCGCCAGTTCCCACTCGGACGGCATCGCCGGTCGCAGGCCGGGCGGTACCGCCGCGCCCGGCTCGAGCGGGGTGGACGTCGCCGCGCGCAGGACGTCGCCGGTGACGAGTGGACGGCCGCCGTGGCCACCGAAGCGCCCGAGGGTGAAGGTCGATGCGCTACCCAGGTAGGGCGGCACGTCGAAGCCGCCTGCGACCAGCACGTAGGTCCGCAGTCCGGCCGTCTCGGCCGCACCGACGTCCAGCACGCCTCCGGCCACAACCACGATCGGCTCCCACATCGGTGCGGGCGTCCCGTCCACCGTCACTAGGCACTCGGCGCCGGTGACGCAGAAGGTTGTCTCGTGCGTGACGCGCAGCGCCGGGCCGGATGCGGTGCACTCCAGTCCCGGCACCCCTTCCGGGTTGCCCACTGCGCGGTTGCCGAGCCGGAACGACAGGTCGTCCATCGGGCCACTCGGCGGGACGCCGACGTCCCACAGTCCGACCCGGCCGGGTAGGTCCTGCACCGTCGTCTGCAGACCTGGACGGTCGACTTCGATCCGTGGGCGGGGGTCGGTGACGTCGGCGAGGGTCGCGGTGCCGTGCCGTGCCGCGCGGACGTCCTCGCGTGCGCAAGCGGCCCGCAGCATCCCGAGGTTGACCTCGATGCCAGCCACGACCGTGGCGTCCAGCGCGCGCCCGAGCCGGTCGAACGCCTCGTCGCGATCGGCGCCGACGGTGATCACCTTGGCCAGCAGCGGGTCGTAGGATGCCGTAACCTCGGTGCCCGCTTCCACCCACGTGTCGACGCGTACCTCGGGGTCTTGTCCCACCTGGCCGGGGAACTCGACGGCGACGAGCGTCCCGGTGCTCGGGCGGTAGTCACGCGACGGGTCTTCGGCGTACACCCTCGCCTCGACGGAATGGCCTCGGACCGGTACGGCACCGGTGGCCTCCCCCGGCGCCAGATGTGCTGTCAGCAGGTCGTTCTCGCCACGGGCGAGCCGGAACATCCAGCCGGCCAGGTCGATGCCGGTGACCGCCTCGGTGACCGGGTGCTCAACCTGCAGTCGCGCGTTGACCTCGAGGAACGACGCTTCCTCCCGGCGTGGGTCGTAGACGAACTCGACGGTCCCCGCGGATCGGTAGCCGACGGCGGCGGCCAGTGCGCGGGAAGACGAATGCAGTTGGGCCCGAACCAAATCCGGTAGAGCGGGAGCCGGGGCCTCCTCGATCACCTTCTGGTTGCGGCGCTGCAGCGAGCAGTCCCGGTCACCGAGGGAGACCACGCGCCCGGCGCCGTCGCCGAAGATCTGCACCTCGACGTGGCGCGCGTCGTCGACGAACCGTTCGACGAACACGCCTGCCGAGCCGAAGCTGCGCTGGGCCAACCGCGAGACGCGGCCGAACGCCGAACGCAGGTCGGCGGCGTCCCGACAGACCTGCATGCCGATGCCCCCGCCGCCGCCGGTCGCCTTGAGCATGACGGGAAAGCCGATCGCGTCGGCAGCAGTCATCGCCGCCGCCTCGTCGGCCAACAGGTCGGAGCCCGCGAAGACGGGGACCCCTGCGGCCTTGGCCGCGGCCCTCGCGGTGTGCTTGGTGCCGAAGACGCGCAGCTGATGTGGTGTCGGACCCACGAACGCCAACCCCGCCGCCTCGACGGCAGACGCGAATTCGGCGTCTTCTGAAAGGAATCCGTAACCGGGATGGATCATGTCCGCCCCGGTGCTCGCCGCGGCGGCGAGAATCGCATCGACCCGCAGGTAGCTCTCACTCGGAGCGGACGGCCCCAATCTGACGGCCTCGTCGGCGAGCCGCACGTGCGGCGCACCGCGGTCGGCGTCGGAGAACACCGCGACCGTGCGCATCCCCAGCAGCCGCGCCGAGCGGACGAGGCGGACGGCGATCTCGCCGCGGTTGGCGATGAGTGCGGTCTCGGTCATGCCGCCCCACCCGGGCGCGTCACGATCATGCGGACCGGCGTCGGATCGAAGGCGTTGCAAGGGTTGTTGATCTGCGGACAGTTAGAGACCAGGACGAGGGTGTCGATCTCGGCGCGCAGCGCCACCCGCTTGCCCGGCGCCGACAGTCCATCGACGATCCCGAGCGCACCGTCGGGATCGACCGGCACGTTCATGAACCAGTTGATGTTGCTCGCGAGGTCCCGTGCGCCAAGCCCGTGGCGGGCGCCCTCCAGCAGGAAGTTCTCCATGCATCCGTGCTGGGCGCGGGTGTGCTGGCCGTAGCGCAGCGTGTTGGACTCCTTCGAGCACGCGCCGCCGAGCGTGTCGTGGATGCCGACTTCGTCGTCGACGACCGTCATCAGCTCCAACCCCGTATCGGCCCGCAGCACCGACCCGGTGGTCAGCGTGATCCGGCCCTGTCGCGCGATGGTCTCCGGCGCCGAGTAGCGGACCGTGGTGTCGACGGCCGAGTAGAGCAGGCAGTCGACGGCCTGATTGCCTGCGAGGTCGACGATCGTCAGGACGTCGCCCGCGGCGACCACCGCGGACCAGGGTGCCCGAGCGGCCACGTTCTGGTCGAGGACGACGGCGCCGGGGACGAGGGCGGGGACGGTCACAGGACTCCTCGGGCGGTCAGATCGGCGTCGGTGTTCGCCACGGCCTGAAGGTGTTCGGGGCCCAGCGGTCCGACGAGGTCGCCCGCCGCCAGCAGGTCGAGATCCGTTGCGGCAGGCCAGGCATGCACGAGCAGGGGTGAGCAGGTGAACTCAGGTCGTGGGTCCAGCGGGTGGGCCGTGTTGGCCAGCAGCACGATCGCGTCGACGTGCAGCAGGAGGTCGACGCTTCCGCCCGGGCCCGCCGACCCCTCCCATCGGAATGCGCCATCGGCGCCCACCCGCACCCCTTGGAAGAACGACAGCGACGGCGGCAGATCACGCTGCCCGAGACCGTGTTTGAGAGCACCGAGAAGGAGGAGTTCGCGCCCTGCGGCGGACGGCGACTCCGGCGCGCCCGACCCGTACTTGGCCTCGTTGCCCGCCCGCGTCGTGGTTCCGGCGAGTGCGTCGTGCGCGGTCGACGTGTCGGCGACGACCGTCGCCAGGACGCGGCCGAACCCGCTCAGCAGCGGGTGGCCCGTCCCGACGTAGGCCTGCCACGGGACCTTCACCGTGTCGGCGACGTTGAGTCGCTCGTGGGGCGCGTCGGCGCGGTGCAACAGCATGTGCGCACAGGCGTCACCGTCGGGGTCGGTCAGCCGGATGCGGGTGCCCCTGGCCAGCACTGCGGTGGTGTATCCGCCTGGCGCAACGGTTTCGGACCACACCAGCCGCTCGGCCGGCGTCCCGTCGGGTGCAGTTGGGCTGGCCGGTGCGGGCACGTGGCGCATGAAGTCGGCGCTGCGCCCGTGCTGGGCCCGGGCGTGGGCCTTCGCCCCCGCGGTCGTTGCGGTCGTGGGGGTCGTGGCGGTCGCGCCGTCGCTGGACACGTCGCTCGTCACATCGCTGGTCACTGCGCTCCCGGGCTCGCGGCACGCAATCGGCCGATGGATTTCTGTCAGATGACAGTTTTCTCGCCGCGAGCCCGGCAGTGGTTGCCGCGGTGTAACCGATCGCGCGTCGCTCGTTAACAACACGCAACGCGTGTGTCTGTCATGTGACAGATATTCAGCCGGCTTCGCCGATCACCGCTCGCAGTTCCTCGGTGGCGGCCCGCCGCTCGGCGTCCACCGCATCGCGGTTGGCCCGAATGTCCGCGTCCAGCCCGGCCGCCAGGTCCTGTAGCGCGACCAGCTGCTCGACGGAGCGCTGGCGGACGTCGCCTTCCGGTCCGGTGTCCCGCAGAACCTCGAGTTGCTCGGCGATGCGCGTCTGGGCCTCGAACGCCTCGGTGCGTTCCTCGTCGAGTCGCTCGCGGTCGTCCTCCAGTCGCTGCGCCTCCTCCCAGTGCGCGAGCACGCCCGACAGCTCCCGGAAAGTCGCGTCGTCGAGCAGTCGCTGGGAGAGCCAGCGCTGCAACCGGTCCGGAGTCAACGACTGATAGTCGGTCCTCTGTTGCATCCGCCGCGACTCGCGGACCGTCAGCTCCGCCGACCCGTGCGCCGGCACGTCCACCTCGAATCGGTGGTGCGTCGCGGTCTGCTCGAAGGGTTGCGCCGAGTCGTCAGCCGAGTGCAGTTCATAGCGTGGCCTGCGATTCAACTCGAAGATGACGCTGACGGCCGAGTCGCCGTCGCCGTCCGCCCTGAGCGTATGGGTCTCGTCGTGGCGGACTTCCTCGATCAGCGCGTCCCGCCCCAGCCGGACCCTGGTGGTCAGGGTGTCCGTGACCGTCGTCCGGCCGCACCCCAGGGCGAGGTCCTTCGCGAACGCCAGCCGCAGGTCGGCGCCGCGGGCTGTGTAGGGAACCATCGCCTCGCCGGCATAGCTTCCGTCGTCGTAGACCACGGCGGGCCCCTCCTCGAGTACCATGCCCGCCGAATTGCCGAAGCCCAGCACGATGTCCGGCGCCGAGTTGGAGCCATCGCGCCAGATGCGCTCCCTACGGGCATCCTCCAGCCGAACCACGACCAGCGGCACCATCGAGGCTGCACCGCGCTTCAGCGAGATCGGGGCGCTCACCCGATATTCGAAGTGTTCGCCGTGGTCCCCCACGTCGGCGAAGTCGTCGCCGTAGGAATCGGCCGCCAACATCTCGGCCGAGGATTCCGGCGCGAACCCACCGCCCCGCATCATGGCTGGCGACGGCACGGCGTATGCCGATCCCACACCCGGTTCATACGTCGTCGGGGCAGGACCCGAGCGGTTTATCTCCTCGACGACCTTCCGGTCCACCCACTTGCCGTGATATAGGTCGATGTCGAAGGACACCGGCTGCCCCGTGATCAGGGTCAGCTCCACGTCGTCGAGGTCCTCGTCGACCGGGTTGTGGACGATCGCCATCGCGAACAGAGTGACCGAGGCGTCGTCACAGATCAGTCGGTACGACACCCGCCACACCGGTGCCGGGACCACATACGACACCCTGAGGTCCTCGGCGGCTCCCAAGACCTGCACGCGCACCGTCCGGTTCTCGCCCGCGTTCGCGGCACGCGACCGGTCGATCAGATAGTCGAGGTCGTCGCGTGACGGCTCCTCGGCCCTCGGCGGAGATCTGCACGGTGCGCCCACGGACCGCGGTAAGCAGTTCGGTCAGCGTGCGCCCAGGCGTCAGCAGAAGGTTCCGCTCAGCGAGCATGGCGTCCGGGTCGGATGGAGTCTCGAAGGCGACCGCACCGATGGTTGCGGCCCCGCGGGCGACCCCGATCGCGAGGGACTTGAGTACGTCGTTCATGTCGCTACGCCGGAACGAGAGATCGAAGTCGCCGTCGGCAGGGCCGCTGCGCTCCAGATACGCGACGCCGTGCTTGTACATCACCAGACGGGTGACCCGTGGTCGCTCAGTCATCACGGAACTGTAGCGAAAGACCTTGGCCGCCATAGGCTTTTCGTCTCCGCCAATCGTTGCGGGTCAGCTCCTGCCGAGCTGGACTAGTGTCACCATCGTGTTCCACGTCTTGACGATCACCTATGTTCAGCCGCTCGACGTCATCGAACAGACCCGGCCCGCGCACGTCGACTGGGTCAGGGCTCGGGTCGACTCCGGCCACCTCATCTTGGCCGGGCGCCAGGAGTCGGGCGACGGCGGGATTCTGATCACCGGCGACATCAGCGCCGAAGAGGCCGACGCGATGACCGCGTCCGATCCGTATCAACTTGCAGACCTGGTGCGCTACGACCGAACGAGCTTCAAGGCCACACTCCGCGGCCCGGGCCTTTAACCTGGTATTGGCCCGCGCTCGGGACTAATCCGGCGCCGGTACCCGTTGGCACTGCTCGGGGGCGCGACGCTGCGCCTAATTAATTATCTTCGCTAAACTTATGGCGAAGAGTTCGCACGCAAAGAAGAGGGTACGAAGGAGAGATGACCACAACCGTTTCCGCGATCGCCGCCACGTCCGCGACCGCTCCACTGACCAAGACCACCATCGAGCGCCGTGACGTCGGCCCGCACGACGTCGCATTCGACATCAAGTTCGCAGGCATCTGCCACTCCGACATTCACACCGTCAAGGGCGAGTGGGGAGAGCCCAACTACCCCGTCGTCGCCGGTCACGAGCTCGCCGGTGTCGTCACCGAGGTCGGCTCCGAGGTCACGAAGTTCAAGGTCGGCGACCGCGTCGGCGTCGGTTGTTTCGTCGACTCCTGCCGCGAGTGCGCCAACTGCAAGGCCGGTCTACAGCAGTACTGCACCGGCGAGGGTGGCATGGTCGGCACCTACAACGCCACCGGCAAGGACGGCACCCCGACCTATGGCGGCTACAGCAAGGCCACGGTCGTCGACGAGAACTACGTGCTGCGCATCCCCGAGAGCATCCCCCTGGACAAGGCCGCGCCGCTGCTGTGCGCGGGCGTCACCCTGTTCTCGCCGCTGCACCACTGGGGCGCAGGCCCTGGCAAGAAGGTCGCCATCATCGGCCTCGGTGGCCTCGGTCACATGGGCGTCAAGATCGCGCACGCGATGGGCGCAGAGGTGACGGTCCTGAGCCAGTCGCTGAAGAAGATGGAGGATGGCCTGCGCCTCGGCGCAGACCACTACTACGCCACCAGCGATCCCGACACCTTCGACAAGCTCGCAGGCACCTTCGACCTGATTCTCAACACGGTGTCGGCGAATCTCGAGATGGGCGCCTACCTCGGGCTGCTGGCCACCGACGGCACCCTCGTCGAGCTGGGTGCACCCGAACAGCCGCTGGTCGTCCCGTTCTTCCCGCTCGGGGCGTACCGACGCAACCTGTCCGGGTCGATGATCGGCGGCATCCCGGAAACCCAGGAAATGCTGGACTTCTGCGCCGAGCACGATGTCACCCCCGAGATCGAGGTCATCGAGGCGTCCTACGTCAACGAGGCCTACGAGCGGGTGCTGGCCAGCGACGTGCGGTACCGGTTCGTCATCGACACCGCCACGCTGTAAGACTGCTGTAAGTCAGCGCCACGCGGTAAATCCAACGCACGAGCGGTCCAGGTCTACTCGGGGGATCCCCCGGGGACCCGGGCCGTTTCGTCGTCTTCGTCCCCTTCCTTGAACCCCGACATGTCCTTGAACCCTGACAAGGCCAGCCCGCTGCGGCGAGTATGGCCGCCACCCGCCGGACATTCGCCGGACCCGCGTCGTGATGCGTCACGTCGGTGATGAACGCCTCGATCTCGTCGACCTTGATCGCGCCGTCGGCCGGCGCAGGCGAGTCGTCGGCGGTGAGGTTCCGCACCACCTCCTCGATCTGGTCCTCCGTCAACGGCGTGGCGCGCGGCAGCGCGAGCAGTGGAACACGGTCGGGTCCCGGCACGCCTTCGGGATAACCCTCCCGGAGCCAATTCAGGATCGACGTCAGCAGCGAGGTGATCGTCACCTCGCCAGTGTCGAGGTAGCTCGAAACCGCTGGCACCCCCGAACTCGCTGGCAACATCGCTGTTCGAGTTGTCGGATCGCGTTGCGGATGCGACGCTGAACAACGGACTGCAGCCTTGCAGTCCACTTCTGCTTCCCAATTCGACCCCAGGAGGCCTGCGTGAGTGCTGAATCCGCAGCTGTCGAGACTTCCCCCACCCCGTCGTCCGGCCTGAAGAAGGGCTCGATCGGGATCGTCGCCGTCATCTTCATGGCGGTGGCCAACGCGGCACCGATCACCGCGATGACCGGCAACACACCGATCGCCGTCGGATTCGGCAACGGACTTGGCGCCCCTGCCGGCTTCCTGTTCGCGACGATCATCCTGACCCTGTTCGCCCTCGGCTACGTGGCGATGGCCAGGCACATCACCACCACCGGCGCGTTCTACGGCTTCATCTCCCACGGCCTCGGCCAGGTGTGGGGCATGGCCAGCGGCGTGCTGGCCACCTTCGCCTACGTCGTCTTCGAAGGCTCGCTGATCGGCGGTTGCGCGTACTTCGCCAATGACGCCCTCAACACCATCTTCGGGGTGAACATCCCGTGGTTGGTGATCGCCATCGTCGCGATCGCGGCCATCGCGCTGCTGTGTTACTTCGACATCAGCTTGACGGCGGCGATCCTCGGCGTCACCCTGACCGCGGAAGTGCTCATCCTCTTCGCGCTGGCCTTCTCGGTGATCTTCTCCGGTGGCGGACCCGACGGCTTCATGCTGAACCAGACCGTTCTGCTCAACAATGCGTTCGAGGGCCTGCCCGCCGGGGCGTTCGGCACGGCGGCCGCCGCCGGCTCCATGGCCATCGGCCTGTTCTTCGCCTTCTGGTCGTGGGTCGGCTTCGAGACCACCGCCGTCTACGGCGAGGAGTCCCGCAACCCGAAGAAGATCATTCCGAGGGCGACCATCATCGCAGTGGTGGGACTCGGTCTCTTCTACACGTTCATCTCGGCGATGGTCATCGCAGGCAACGGAGCCAAGGCGTCCGTCGAGACGTCGATCAGCGCGTCACCGCTGGACCTCTTCTTCGGGCTGGTCAACTCCAACCTCGGCGGTGTGATCCTCGACGTCTACAAGGCACTGCTCGTCATCGGATCCTTCGCCTGCGCACTGGCTTTCCACAATGCCGCGGCGCGTTACCTGTTCGCACTAGGTCGCGAGATTCCGTCGGAGAAGGTGAAGTCGACGATCGGCAGCACCCATCCCAAGCACGGCTCGCCCTGGGTCGCTTCGACGATCCAGAGTGTGATCACCCTGCTGATCGTGCTGGCGTTCGCGTTCTTCACCGCCGTGCAGGTGCCCGACGCCAACGGGAGCCCGGTCGACACGCCGACCCTCGTCCCGTACGTCAACGTCTACGGATTGCTGGCACTGATCGGCACCGCGGCCATCCTTCTCGTCCAGGCCATATGCTCGGCGGCGGTGATCTGGTACTTCTGGGTACGAAAGACTCACCGCGGCAACGTGATCACCACCCTAATCTGCCCGCTGATCGGTGGCGTGGCGATGCTCTACGTGGTGTGGCTGCTATGGGACAACCGCGAGTTCGCGGCCGGGCTGGCTGCGAAGTCGGACGTGTTCAAGGTGGCCCCGTACATGATCCTCGCGGCGTTCCTGATCGGGTTGATCTACGCGGTGTGGCTGCGCTCGGCCAAGCCGGCCATCTACGCCGAGATCGGACGCACCGTGATGGAGGACACCCACGAGCGTGCCGAGGAGGTACCCGCTCCCCCCGCCTGATGCTCGAGCAATCTCGAAGGCCCCCGACACGTTCCGCGTGTCGGGGGTCTCTTGCATGGGGTACCCCCTTGCCGGGCACCGATCACCAAGAGGGCCAACCGGCGTGGACGGGCCCATCACCTACGCCAGTCTGGTGCCGCATACCGGCCAGGCGCCCCGCCCCTGCCGTGCCCGCGTGACTTCGGCGATGGCAATCTGCTCTTCTCGGGTGGCAAGGTCCGCCCGTGGTGCGTAACGCAATCCGCCGTTGCGCTGCCAGGTGTTCTGGTCGAACTGGGCGCCGCCGTAGAAACCGTTACCGGTGTTGATGGCCCAGTTCCCACCGGATTCACACGCGGCCAGCGCATCCCAGGCCGCCCCGTTGAGCACCGGCGGTACCTGGGTGCCCGGCTTGGCGCCGATCCGCAGCACCTTCGGTCTGGCGGGTGTCTTGATCGCGTTCCTCACGACCTCTCGGCCGGTCGCGACGCCATTGACTATCGACACCGTGAAGGTGATGTCCTGGGTCCCCGCAGAACCGGGGTCCTCGACAACGTGGCGGCTCATGTTCATCTTCGGATCCTGAATGCGGTACACCTGCGGCAGCACCTGCATGCGCTCGGTAACGGTCCGCGTACGGATTCGAGTGACCACGATCCGCATCCGCGCGGTGACCGGAGTCGACGCCGGCGGCACCACTTTGTCGTCCTGCTCAAGGGGCGCACCGTTTGCGGCGAGCAGCAGGCCTACATTGGCCGCTGCCAGGCGCCGTTCGCCGACCACACCACCGTCGTCGAGGTGGACGTTCTTCGCAGTGATCACCGGCAGCGCCATTCCGGCCAGCGGCACCGTGCCGGTAAGCGACGCCGCGGTGGGGAGGGCGTCGCTCATCGACAGCTGCGCGAGGGCCTCGTCGACAGTCGAGGCCGTGGTCCAGACCTGCGTGCTCGGCCCGCCGTCCATCGTCAATTGCAGTGGCCGCCCGCGTCGCAGCACGATGGTGTCGGACTGCCGTACCGGCTGATCACCGCCCGGATGGAGATCGTCGCGGTTGCTGACGGAGAAGCCGTTGTCCCGCACCACGTCGATCACCTTCGACTTCAGTGTCGACACCGTCATCGGGGAGCTGTCGACGAGAAGAGTGACCGTCTTGTGCATCGTGACGGTGTAGCCGCCCCCGAACGTCAACGCCAACAGGAGCGCGCCGAGAAGCGCACGCGGCGCCCTGTGCCTCGGAGTGTTGTTCGCTTGCCGCAGCAGGCCGGACAAGGCGTGTCGGAGACCGCTTCGACCCCGCCTGGTGTCTTCGGTCCCATCGACCCGCTCGGCGTCGGCCAGCAGGGCCGAGACCTCCTCGGCGAGAACACATTCCCACTCACTAATCCGCGCGGAGCTCCCCGCCGGACGTACGGAGGATCTGGACCGCACCCTCGTTCCGGCCAACGCCACTTGGCCGAGCCGGACCATGCCCGCGTCTCGGCACAACACCAACGCCTGCACGAACAGGTCTCCGAGCGCAGCTCGGTGCCGCCTGCGGAACCGGGCGATTGCTCGATGATCCGGAGCTGCCCCCGCCGCCAGCCACCGGAAGGACACGTCATCGACGCATTCGCGCGCGATCACCCGTGACGAGCGCACGCCGGTGGTGTAGCCATACAACAGAATGCTCACCATCAGCTGCGGTTCGACGGGCGGCTCACCACGGCCCTCGGTGTCGGCGACTCGAAAAGGGCCGACATCCAGATGCGCGTCGACCAACTCGGCAATGCACCGCGCCAGGCGCTGGGGCGACGACGAGTAGTCCAGCGACGACGGCGACGATCCCGGAGCTGGGCCGAAAACACTCAACGTCTTGTCCGCGAAGCGGTTCGGGCTGTCAATGCTTCTGGCCAAAATCACGTCGAACAACCCACCGTCCTCAACCCCGTCGGTCGCACATCATTCCGCGTCTTCGCCATTTGACCGACCACCCTGCCCGGCGTGTCGCCGACCCAGAGTCGTTGGGGCTCAACGTCGCAGTTCGGTCAGCCCCGCGACGTTGATCGCTGCCTAGTCAGCACGATGTTTTGCGCGTTCACAGGCCGACCCGTCGCGTCCAATTAGGACAACGGCACCGAACCGTCACCGCTACGGTGCACACGGGAGCTCGGGCGCGACCGAACCGCGAAAGCCACTGTGGCCGAGATGGGTTCGCTGGACGCGCCGCAGTCGAACCGCGTCAGGGCGGGGTGACCGCCCCGAGTTCATCGCGCAGCGCCGCCGCGAACTCGTCGACATCGGCCTCGGTCGTGTCGAAGGCGCACATCCAGCGCACCTCGCCGGTCGCCGGATCCCAGTCGTAGAAGCGGAAGTTCTGGCGGAGCCTGTCGGCCACACCGGGAGGAAGGATCGCAAAGACGGCGTTGGACTGCGTCTTCTGCGAGATCGTCAAGCCGGGCAGTCCCTCCACGGCCTCGCGGAGCCGGGTGGCCATCGCGTTCGCGTGCCCTGCAGAACGCAGATACAGGTCATCGCTCAGGATGGCGATCAGCTGAGCGGAGACGAAGCGCATCTTGCTCTCCAACTGCATGTTGAACTTGCGCAGGTACGTCATGCCGTCGGAGGCCACGGGGTTCAGCACCACAACGGCCTCACCGAACATCAGGCCGTTCTTCGTTCCTCCGAACGACAGCACGTCGACTCCGGCATCGGTGGTGAACTCGCGCAGCTTCACCCCGAGGTGGGCGGCCGCGTTCGACACCCTGGCGCCGTCCATGTGCAGGGTCATTCCACGCTGGTGCGCGTGGTCGGCGATCGCCAGGACCTCGGCGGCGGTGTACGCGGTGCCGAGTTCGGTTGTCTGCGTGATCGACACCGCGAGCGGCTGCGCCCGGTGCTCGTCACCCCAGCCCCATGCCTCGCGGTCGACGAGTTCGGGGGTGAGCTTGCCGTCGGGGGTCGGGACCGTCAGCAGCTTCAGCCCCCCAATGCGCTCGGGAGCGGCGTTCTCGTCGGTGTGGATGTGCGCGGTCTGCGTGCAGATCACCGCACCCCAGCGCGGCAGCATGGACTGCAGACCGAGCACGTTCGCCCCGGTACCGTTGAAGACGGGGAACGCCTCGACACCCGCACCGAAGTGCTCGGCCATGACGTCCTGCAGGCGAGCCGTGTAGAGGTCATCGCCGTACGCGATCTGGTGCCCCTCGTTCGCCGCCGCGACGGCGCTGAGCACCTCGGGGTGGATGCCCGCGTAGTTGTCACTCGCGAAGCCGCGGTACTCCGGATCGTGCAGGCGCAGTGTGTCGTTGAATGCGTAGGTCACGCCATCCAGTCTGGCCGACGACGGGACACTGCCGAAAATGGCCCGTACGAAAGCTCTAGAAGTCCCAGTCCTCGTCGGTGGTGTTGACGGCCTTGCCGATGACGTAGGACGACCCGGAACCGGAGAAGAAGTCGTGGTTCTCGTCGGCGTTGGGTGACAGAGCCGAGAGGATCGCCGGGTTGACGTCCGTCTCGTCCTTCGGGAACAGCGCCTCGTAACCGAGGTTCATCAGGGCCTTGTTCGCGTTGTACCGCAGGAACTTCTTGACGTCCTCGGTGAGACCCACCCCGTCGTACAGGTCTTGGGTGTACTCGACTTCGTTGTCGTAGAGCTCGAACAGCAGCTCGTAGGTGTAGTCCTTGAGCTCGGCCTTGCGGGCTTCGTCCTCGCCGGCCAGACCCTTCTGGTACTTGTAGCCGATGTAATAGCCGTGCACGGCCTCGTCGCGGATGATCAGCCGGATCATGTCGGCCGTGTTGGTGAGCTTGGCGCGGCTGCTCCAGTACATCGGCAGGTAGAAGCCGGAGTAGAACAGGAAGCTCTCCAACAGTGTCGAGGCGACCTTGCGCTTGAGGGCATCGTCGCCCTTGTAGAAGTTCATCACGATCTCGGCTTTGCGCTGAAGGTTGGGGTTCTCCTCCGACCAGCGGAACGCCTCGTCGATCTCCACCGTCGAGCACAGCGTGGAGAAGATGTTGCTGTAGCTCTTGGCGTGCACCGACTCCATGAACGCTATGTTGGTGTAGACGGCTTCCTCGTGTGGCGTGATCGCATCGGGGATCAGGCTCACCGCGCCAACGGTGCCCTGGATGGTGTCCAGCAGCGTCAGGCCTGTGAAGACCCGCATCGTCAGCTGCTTCTCGTGGGCGTTCAGCGTGCCCCAGGACGGGATGTCGTTGGACACGGGAACCTTCTCCGGCAACCAGAAGTTGCCGGTCAGACGTTCCCAGACCTCGGCGTCCTTGTCGTCTTGAACGCGGTTCCAGTTGATGGCCGAGACTCGGTCGATCAGCTTCATTCCATCAGACATCTTGGACCCCAATTCAGAACGTGGCGAGTAGCTCCCACGACACTACAACTGGGGTGTGACGACGCGCCGCAGCACAACTGATTGTGTTGCCGTGTCGTGTGCTCGATTCACTCACCGCCCGGAGAAAACGTATTCGGCGGTCTTGAACCGCCGGGTCGAAAGCCAGTACTGCCAGGTCATGCCGCTCCACAGCGTCCGGTTCACGCCGTGCTCGTCGAGGTACCAGCTCCGGCAACCTCCCGTGTTCCACACCGTCTTGGCGAGGTCGTCCTGCAACTCGACGTTGTACTCGTCCTGCGCGGCGCGGCTGGGAGCCAGCGCCTGGGCGCGGGCCTTGTCGACGGCGGCGATCGCGTCCGCGACGTAGCGGATCTGCGACTCGATCATGAACACCACGGAGTTGTGCCCGAGCGCAGTGTTTGGGCCGAGAAGGAAGAACAGGTTGGGCATGTCGGCCACGGTGATGCCGCGGTGCGCCTGGATGCCCTCGCGGTTCCAGCGGTCCACCAGATCTTCGCCCTGCGCGCCCTTGATGTCGACGTAGGTATAGGAGTCGGTGACGTGGAACCCGGTGGCGAACACCAGCACGTCGACCGGATGATCCTTGCCGTCGACCGTGCGGATGCCCTCGGGCACGAGACGGTCGATCCCTTCGGTGATCACCTGGGTCTTGGGGTTCGCGATGCCGCGGTAGTAGGTGTCGGAGTTCAGGATTCGCTTGCAGCCCGCCCGGTAGCTCGGTGTGAGCTTGCGGCGCAGGTCGCGGTCCTTCACGCTGCGAAGGATGTTCCACTTGCCCATCAGCTCACCGACTTTGAGCAGCCGGGGCTGTTGCGTCATCGCGAACCCGACGACTTCGTGCAGCCAGTAGATTCCCGCCCGCATCAGTGCCCTGGCGCCGGGGACGTTGGAGAACAGCTGGCGCGTCCACTCCGGAAATGCGTTGTTGGGTCGCGGCATCACCCACGGCGGCGTGCGTTGGTACACGTGCAGTTCCGCGACGTCGTTCACGATCTCCGGCACGATCTGGATGGCGCTGGCGCCTGTGCCGATCACGGCCACCCGCTTGCCTGCGATGCCGACGTCGTGGTCCCACTGCGCGGAGTGAAAGGCGACGCCGCCGGCGTTCGAGAACTCGTCCATCCCCTCGAAGTCGGGGATCAGGGGGATGTGCAGTCCGCCTGCCCCGGAGATCAGGAACTGGGCGACGTACTCCTGGCCGGTGTCGGTGTACACGTGCCAGCGCATCTCGGCGTCGTCCCACTGCGCCCGGTCGACGTGGGAGCCGAAGCGGACGTAGCGGCGCAGGCCGTATTTGTCGGCGACGCCCTTGAGGTAGTCGAAGATCTCTGGCTGGAACGACCACATGTGTCGCCAGTCGGCCTTCGGCTCGAAGGAGAACGAGTACATGTGCGACGGGATGTCGCAAGCGCAACCGGGGTAGGTGTTGTCACGCCAGGTGCCGCCGATCTCGTCGGCCTTCTCGAGGATCACGAAGTCTGCCGCACCAAAGCCTTGCTTCTGCAGGGCGATGCCCATACCGAGGCCGGAGAACCCGCTGCCGATGATGACCGCGCGGGTGTGGACCGGGTCCTTCTGCGCAGGAGTCACGCCTGCCTGTTCGGCTTTCGTCATGTCACGACCGTCATGACCCGACAATACCTGGGAACGCGGGTACTGGATATCAGGCCACGGGTTCGCGGCGGCGAACACCTTCGTGCAACGGAAGGTCGGGATCGATCTTGATGCCGAGCAGCTCGCAGGTGCCATAGATCGAGCTGAGCATGATCGTCGTGACGTGTGTGATGAAGTCTTGCCGCGGCATCCGGCGTGGACTGTCCGTATCGGGGCCCAGCCACCATTCGGTCGCTGCCGCGGCCGCGCCGAACGTCGTGAACGCGGCCAGCTCGATGGCTGCACCGTCGAGCTCCATCTCCCGCAACTCGTTGTTGAACAGGTCGGCCATCGCCAGCGTGACGTCGCGGCCCTCGTTGATGGCACGCATCGTCGACTCGCTCTGTTCGGCGAAGCGGCCCTGGATCAGGAACCGGCAGATGTTGGGGTGCTCGTCGACGAGGTACACGTAGTGCTCGACGCTGCGGCGGATGACCTCGCGAGCGGGGTCGGTCGTCACGTTGATGGACGGGAAGATGGCCGCCCACAACATGTCTCGAAGGCGCTCGCCAATGGCCTGGAACAGGTCCGACTTGTCGGTGAAGTGCCGGTAGATCTTCGGCTTCGCAGTGCCGGCCTCTTCGGCGATCTCACGAAGCGAGAGCTCGGGACCGAGACGGTCGATGGCGCGGAAGGCGGCGTCGACGATTTCGGCGCGAACCTGCTTGCGATGCTCCCGCCAGCGCTCGCTGCGGGCATCCACCTTCGCACCGGGTGGGGTACCCGGGTGTGGTCGAGGCGGTCTGCGCACGGACTCACTGTACCGGCTGAGCCGCGCTGACCTGCCAAGACCGCGCCACGAGACTTACCGCACCGCGCCGCGAGCCGGTGCGCAGCGACGGACCCGGTTCACGCTTCCGACATCGTGCTCGCCAAGAGGCGGACAACCGACCCGGGTACCATCGCTGCGGATACAGCGGAGCTAACGAGACGAGAATCATGACGCAGCGATACGACCTGGTCATTGCTGGCGGCGGGCCTTCGGGTGCCGCCGCAGCGTGGCAGGCGGCGCGGACCGGCGCCAAGGTGATCGTCCTGGACAAGGCCGAATTTCCGCGTGACAAGCCGTGCGGTGACGGCCTGACCGCCCGCGCGGTCAGCTACCTGCAGAAGATGGGCCTCGCCGGAGAGGTCGACAAGTTCCACCGGGTCAACCGCGTGACGGTGTTCAGTCCTTCGAAATGGGAGCTCTCCTTTCCCAAGCGCCCGGGGATGCCCGACCACGGCTACGTCGCGCCCCGACCCCAGCTCGACACGCTGCTTCTCAAGCACGCCGAGGCCGCAGGTGCCGAGATCCGGCAGTCGTGTGAGGTGACCGGTCCCGAGCTCGACGCAGGAGGCCGCGTCGTCGGCGTGGTACTCAAGAAAGGCGAAAAGGTCTTCGGCGACGCGGTGATCGCCGCCGACGGTGCCTACTCCCCCATCAAGCGCGCGCTGAAGATCGACTCGGAGTACAACGGCTACTCGGCGATCGCCATCCGTGCGGAGATGCCTGCCAACAAGCCGGACTCCGATTCGCTCGACATCTACCTCAACCTGAAGTTCAACGGTGACCAACTACCGGGCTATGCCTGGGTGTTCCCGTTCGGCGGCGGACGCATCAACGTCGGGTTGGGCTACGTCAATAGCTACAAGAACTGGCAGCAGATCAACGCTACCCAGTTCATGGGTGAGTTCATGCGGACGCTGCCGCCCGAGTGGGGTCTCCCGCCGATCGAGGAGCTGAAGAAGGACAAGCTGGTGCGGGCCTGGCGACTGCCGATGGGTTTCACCGCGTGGCCGCCGTGGCGTCCGGGTGTGCTGTTCACCGGCGACTCGCTCGGTGCCGGCAAGCCGGCCTCGGGCGCTGGTATCTCCAAGGCGCTCGAGTCGGGGCTGGCCGCCGGTGAGTGCGCGATCGCGGCGCTGACCAACGGCGGCCCTGACGACTTCACCAACTACGCGCAGCGCATGGAAGCCGCCTGGGGCAAGGAATACCGGCGCGGCCGCTACTTCCACAAGCTCGCGGGCATCCCTGCCGTCGCGAACAACGGGATCAAGCTGATCGACAACGCCTTCTTCCGCGATCGGATGCTCAAGGCGCTGTACAAGAAGGAACAGGGCCCGCAGCATCAGGTGAAGAACTAGTCACCTCGTGTCGCTTGTCCTCACTGGAACAACTGTTTGACCTTGAGGATGAGTTCGAACACGCCGTAGCCGAAGGGAATGGCCACCCACAGCCAGGCCAGGGCGATGTACGCCTTGGGCACCGAGGGCCGGTAGTCGTGGAGTTCGGCGTCAGCCGTCTGGTCGGTCATCGCGTGCTCTCCTCGACTTTCCCGGTGCGCTCGCTGGACGGTTCGTGCCACTTCGCGTCAACGGGTTTGAGGAGTTCGTTGCACACCAGCGCGACGATCAGCAGCCCGATCATGATCGAGAACGACAACGTGTAGAGCTCGGGTCCCGACTTGCCGGCGGCCTTCTGGCTGTCGGCGATGGCGTTGACCATGATGGGTCCGAGGATGCCTGCGACCGACCATGCCGTGAGCAGGCGGCCGTGGATCGCGCCGACCTGGTACGTGCCGAACAGGTCGCGCAGATAGGCCGGGGCCGTCGCGAAACCGCCGCCGTAGAACGACAGGATCACGCCCGCCAGCAGCACGAACACCGCGGTCGCGGAGCTGCCGACGAGGGCCAGCAGCGCGTACAGGATGATGCCGCCACCCAGATAGACCATGTAGATCGGCTTGCGGCCGATCAGGTCCGAGGTGGACGACCACACGAACCGGCCGGCCATGTTGAACAGCGACAGGACGCCGACGAAGCCGGCCGCCGCGGTCACGCTCACCGTGGAGGTGCCGTGGTCGCGGAAGAAGTCCTGGATCA
>NZ_JAVROT010000172.1:0-5175 GCF_032162605.1 Mycobacterium sp.
CACGATTCCGTTTCCCGGCCGCGAGATAATGGATGAGGCCCACGCCGATGACCACTACCGGCACATACATTCCGGCATAACGTTGCCACCACTCGCTGCCGTAGAAAGCGGCTCGCGGCCACATCATGTTCGCACACGCCAGGACCCCGAAAAGAACCGCAGCAGCATCGATGTAGAGACCCCACCGCCCGAGGCTGAAATGACCGGGCTGTGTCGACCAGTCTCCGCGGAGCCTGCTTCGGAGCGCAAGGGCGCTGACCGCCAGATAGCCGAGGTATATCAGAAAGGTGCCGGCACCGATGATTGCACTGAAAACTCTCGGCATCGCGATGTTGATGAGCAAGGCGGTAAACCAGAGCACAGCCACGAGGAGCGTTGCCCAAATTGGGGTGTGCCCGGAATGGGATACCCGGGATAGTTTTGTCGCCGCCCAGTATCGACCGTCGCGGGCCTGGGAGAAGATCATGCGTGCCACGAGGGCGTGGGCAGCCGTGGCGGCACACACGATGCAGGTCAACACGACCAGCGAGAAGACCTTGCCGACCACGGGTCCTGCGAGCAGATTGACGACGTAGCTCAGCCCATCTCCGATATGGGGATCGGTGAGATCAGGAATGGCCATTGGGACGAGAGCCACTATGAGAAAACACAATCCTCCGGCGACGCCGAGCGCTTTCAACATCGCCCGCGGACCATTGCGGCGCGGGTCCCGCGTTTCCTCGGCCAGCGATGTCGCTTCATCCATTCCGAACAAAACGTAGAGCGGCAAAAACGCGGCAATCAGGAGACCTCCGACGGCTTGAGTGCCGCCTGCGGTTACGTCGATGCCGTGGGCGAGGACTGACGGACCCCGGCGCACATGGGACATCAACACCACCAGCAGAAGCGCCACGCCGGCCAGCTCCGCGAACACCCCGATGTAGCTCAACAGCCGCAGAACGGAAACCTTCATCACATTGACGGCCGTGGTTGCCGCGAAGAGAAATAGCGAGAGAAATGCGGCGTTGGCGGCGTACAGGGGGTCCGTTGCTGCGACGACGTCCGAACCGAACAGTTGAAACCGCGGCGAAAGAGCGGTCAGGGTTGCCTGCAGTCCAAGAGCAATCGTGGGGGCGACGATCAACCACGCCACCGTGTACACCCAGCCCGTCATCCAGCCAAGGAAGTCGCCACCAATCCGTTTAGCCCACTGGTAGATGGACCCCGATATCGGGTATTTCGCGGCGAGCTCAGCGAACACGAGTGTCGTCATCAATTGTCCGAAGAATACGACGAGGACGAGCCACACGGCTGCCGGACCTGCGCTCGACCAACCGATACCGTAGGTGACCGAGGTTCCGACCAGAACCGATATCAAGGCGAAGCCCGCCGCGAACGTCGCTGATTGGCCGAGTTTGCGTTTGAGCTGCGAGGTGTACCCGAGCGATTGCAGATCCTCGTCGTCACGGGCAGCGAGGACCGCGCTCGGGGTCGGAACTTTCACTTCTTGTCCGCGTAGCTGATGTCGACGTTCGACCAGTCGAGTGGCCGGCGGTCTCCATGAATGGCGGATATCGGGTCTTCATTGTCGTTGATGTAACCGATTACCGGATTCCCCATCTGATAGCCCATCAAGCGCAGCAAATCATCATCAAGGGTTCTTGCGACATCGAGGGGCGTCGAGAGGTATTGGTTCTCCTCCTGGCGGACCCACCCAACGGCGTAGGTGATGTTAATCGCTTTTCGGACCCGATCCGCGGTGCGATTGGCGCCACCCCCGTGATACAGCTTGCCGGTGTACATCAACACCGAGCCGCGTTCCATTTCCGCGGGCACCGTGTCCGCCGGGGTAAAAGTGTGGTGGTCGGACAATGTGTGGCTTCCCGGGACCACCCGGGTTGCGCCGATCTCATCGGTGTACTCGCTCATCGCCCACAAGGTGTTGCACTGGACGTCGTAGTCACTCGGGAATTTGAAGCCGTCCCAAGCGAATTCGTCCCGGTGAATGACCTGTGCCGGTTGGCCGGGGTAGATGGAGATCACCTGTGTGAGATGAAGCTGATAGGTGTGGGCGTGGGACAGCACCTCACCGACAGCTCCCAACACGAGGGGATGGGTGATGAGTTCGCGGGCGGCAGGGGAGCGCGCAACCAGGGCGCCGGTGCGCCGCGTTTGGCGCCCTGCGATGGCGTCGAGGCCGGTGCCGGTCGCGTCAATGTAGGGATTGAGCTCGCGTTCGCACCGGTCCATGACGTCATCGGAGGCGAGCTTGTCGACGATGACGTAGCCGTCCTCGCGGAGCGCGGTCGCAATGTCTGACGGCGAGGTCGTTGCGGGCAAGTGATTTAGCTTGACGATTCTCATGGCGATCCTTCAGCGGCGGGCGGCATCCGCGGCACACCAGTGGGCCCACATATCAGACTGGAGTCTAGACTTCAGTCGTGTTCATCGTCGGTGCCGAGGCCCCGCCACGCAACCTGCAGGGTGTTAAATCTGCATTTCGCTTTAGGGTTGAGCGGACCGCGGGATGATCGACGAGGGTAAGGGCAGCAGAGTGATGCGGCGAGTTCCACGGCAACAACGCAGCCGCGAAAAGGTGCAGCACATACTCGCGGTTGCGGGAGAACTCATGTCCGAGATCGGGTACGAAGCGTTTATCCTCACCCCCACAAAGCTTTTCGACCGGGCGGCTGTCACTGGCGGTGCGTTCTACGCGTACTTCGAGAACCTCACCGACGTGGCTGATGCCCTAGCCGAACAGTCGATGGAGGAATGCCGACGTCAGGCCGACCAGTTCGGGGACACCCTGTTCGCGAGTCTTGACGCAGCGTGTGACTCGTTTCTCGAAACATTCAGCGCCTTCTACAGTCGCCCTGTGCCCTACGAGTTGTGGTGTCGTGGCTACATCTCACGGGCAATGAAAGAGCTCGACGGCGTAACCAATCAATACATCGCCGAGCGCTTTCGAACCGTCCTGAACGAGCAATTCGAACTCAATCTTTCCCAAGTGACCTGCATCGTTGCTGTCGAGATGTCCGATCATCTCTCGCGCTACGCGTACCGGAACGGCGACGTAGACCTCGAGGCGAAGGACAAAGCGAAATCTGCGATGCGCGCTTTCCTGTCCGCGGAGTCGTCCGGGCACGGTGGCTGCTAGCGGCCGGCAGCGGGGTGGTTCTTAATCGCCCGCCCGCACGGCGGCGGCGACCCCGGCGGCGGTGGCCGAGACGGCCGCCAGCGCCCCGAGCACCCGGTGGGCCTTGGGCAGGCCCCGGCCCAAGACCATGGCCAGCGCGTCGATGAGGTCGGTCCCGGCGGCGGCCAGGTACCACCGGCGCTCGACTTCCGGGTCGCCCGAACGGTGGGCCCACACTATGCCGGCGCCCACCGCGATGTTTCGGGCGCCGAACCCGCGCGCGATGGCCACCGCGACCGGGTCAGGATCCTTACCGGGGAACAACCGCCCGAGCAAGAAACCGGGCAACGCGATGATGACGGCGCCGAGGGCGGCCCGGGCCCAGCCCAGCGCAACGACGGTGGCCGGTTCGGATTCGGTAGCAGCAGCGGTGTGCTCACGTGGACCGGATTCCTGACCACCCCCCGATTCGTCGTACGACCATGCTGCTATCAGCAGATCCATGCCGGCAGCGAAGGCAGCTGAAATTGGCCGGGGGATAGCCATTGTGGTCCCTCCCATCGAGAGTCAACGGATCGGAACGGTACGCCAAAGTTCGCGGGCGTACAAGAGTCACTCTTATTAGCGAGTGAATTGTCTTTCCCATGTACTGCCTCTTGCTACCTTGGCTTTGGATGATCGGACCGAACGCAAGCTGCTCTCGGGCACCCCGCTCCTTCAGGAGAAAATCTGCCTCACGAAGAACCCGTGACCGATTGTGACGTGTTGATCCTCGGGGGAAGCATGGCCGGCATAGAGCTGGTCCATCAACTGCGACGCAGCCCCGCCGGGCGGGCACTCAGGATCGCGGTGATCGACCGTCAGGCGGTACATGGGTACATCCCCTTGGCGCACGAGCGCCTCTGCCTGCGCCTGCCCATGTCGACGAGCGAGCTGGCGACGGCGCAGCAGGTGGTGAACGCCGGATACCGGTACGTGCTCGGCGAACTGGTGGGAATCGACGTGCAAACGAAGACGGTCGAACTCGGGTCGGGCGAACGGGTCAGTGGGCGGTTTGTGGTTGTCGCGCTCGGGTCGGCGCTGGCGGCGCCGCAGCGGTTACCGGGGCGCGAGCACCTGCTGGGCTTCAAGTTCGCCAGTGAGTTCGACGAGGCGCGCGCACATCTCGCGGCGCTACTCGACGGCTCCCAGGCGCGGATTCCGCAGGCCAACGGAAGGCGGGGCCAGTCGCATGGCACAGACTGGGTCGGCGAGCCTCGACTCGTGGTCATCGGCGGTGGGATCAGCGGGGTCGAACTGGCGGGCGAGTTGGCCCATTTGGCGCGGGTGCGACCACCGGGATGGCGGGCACCCGCAGTGACCCTCGTCCATAGCGGAACGCGGCTGCTTCCACAGTTGTCCGAGCGGGCAGGTCGTCGAGCAGAGCATCTCCTGCGACAGCAGCACGTCGACGTGCGCTTGCGGACGCGGGTGGTCCAGGTCGAGCGGGCGGTGGTGAAGGTGGAAGGACCCAGCGGCGTGAAGGAGATACCGTGCGGTGGGGCGTACTGGGCGGGCGGGCTGCAGCCGGCGGAGGTGCTCGCGGACCTCGACCTGCCGCGCACACCGACCGGCTGGCTGTCGGTCGATCCCACGTTCCAGTGCGCTCCTGCGCCGTTGAGCCACCCGGGCATCTTTGCGTTCGGCGACGCGGTTCGTGTGGTCGACGGGGCCAGCGAGTGGCCGACGGTACAACGGGCAACCGAATGTCTACCGCAAGCGAAAGTCGTTGCGCGCAATATCATGCTGCTGGCAGCGGAGCCGCCGGACTATCCCAACGGGTTGCCACCACTGGTGTCCTACCGCCTGCACGGCGAAGCCCCTTACGGGGTGAACATCGGCGGTGCGGCGCTGCTCGTGATCGGCCGGTTGGTGCTCAATGCGCCACGATTCAACACCTGGGTTCGCCGGTCAGTAGTCATGCCGTGGTATCTGCGGCGCCACCGGGTCCAGTGAAGGTCATCCGCCATTCCCGTCGTCGGTCCGTGCTCGGCGATTCTCACAGCGGCTCCGTGACGTAG
>NZ_JAVROT010000173.1:0-17337 GCF_032162605.1 Mycobacterium sp.
GTCTCCTTGTCCCGGATCCGGCTGATCAGCGCGGCAATTGCGATGAGGCCGTATAGCACGATGATCAGGACCGCGGTGAAGGTCACGGTGGTGACGAGATCTGATGCGAAGCACAGCGCGGTCGCGACCGTGCCGAGGACGAGCGTCGCCACCCACGGGGACTGGAACTTCGGGTGCACCCGCCCCAGTGCGGAGTTGACCACATCCGGCCAGGCCCGGTCCCGCGCACTTGACCACAGAATCCGGGCGAACTGCAAGGTGATCGCCAGGATCGCGTTGAGTACCGCGAACAACGCGCCGATGATGACGACGTTCTTGAACGTCGGTCCCCATACCTGGTTGATCAGGTCGGTGAGAGGCGTTGCACTGGACAAGTATTGGCCGAGATCCTGAGCGCCCATCAGGCCGCCGAAGAATGGTACGAGTTCGAGCACGATACCGGTCAGGGCCGCGATGACGACAGCCTTCCCGATGGTGGCGGGGCCGCCGCGGGCCTCCTCGGAGAAGTTGATGGCGCTGTCGTACCCGTTGACGGAGAACATCGTGATCGCAATCGCGGCGACGATGGCACCGGCTCCGACGGAGGACAGCGTGGTGCCGTCGAAGTTCACCGGATGAGTCAGGATGCTCAACGGCTGATTCCAGTGCGAGAAGCCCGCAACGGCTACGACCACCAGGACGGTGACCTCGATTGCGAGAAATATCGCCACCAGGATGGCGCCGATGTGGATGCGTAGCACCGCCAGCAGTGTCACGACCGCCATCGCGATGGCCGAGGACAGGTTCACCGGAATCGAGTCGTCCAGCGCGTGTAGGTAGGTGCCCACACCGAGCGCGATGCTCGCCGGGAGAAACACACCCTGGGCGATGTAGTCGACGAGGGCGAGGAATCCCGTCGGGCGGCCGAGCACCCGATGCACGATCGAATACAGGCCGCCTGCAACCGGATACATCGAGCCGAGCTCTCCCATACACAGTGCGACACAGATCGCGAGGAAGCAGCCGATGAGGTAGGCCCACATCGATCCGGTTCCGGACGCAGCGAGCACGACCGGTGCGATGATCAGTAATGAGGCCATCGGCGTTATGTCGCTGACCGCAAGTGCGATGACGCCTCGAACGCTCAGACCGCGATGAAGCGTGGCCGTGGTCGGCCGTTGCGATGCACGGACGGTGTCCGGTATTGATTCGTCAGCCATGAGGCCTCCCAGTGTGTCGAGGTGACGGGCACCAGACTAGACACATGACCAACCAAATGAATATTATTCAAATGAATGGTTTACAGAGCGGCAACAACCGCGAAGTCGAGGCCATCGGCGCGAGCCAGGCATCGCTGCTGCTGCGGCGCCCCGACCGGCGCATGCGACCAGGCGTCAGGGCAATCGACGCCGTTTTGCGCCAGCAGATGACGGGCCGCGGCTTGGGCGGGCACGGCCGCCAGTGCATCGATTGCGGCCAGCGCAACGGCGAGGTGCACGCCGTCGTAACATCCTTCGGAGTAGGCGTCGAGGACGGGGGCGAAATCTCCGAAGGCGCGGTGATGATTCTCGGCGAGGGCACGGCGTCGGTCGTCGGCTTGGCCGGCGAAAGACCGCATCGCCGAATATAACTCGCCGGTGTCGTCCCCGCCGGCGGCCAGCAGCCCGTTCTCTTCCAAGGAACCGGAGAGCCGCACGACCCGATCGCCGAGACCTGCTCGGGCGAATGCGCGGTTGAACACGGCCAGGTCGCTGCCGATCAGGCTCAACAGGACGGCGTCGGCATGCCGTCTGGACAACAGTTCGACGAGTACGTCGGCATCGGCGGAACGGATGCCGAACGGAACTAGCCTTGATGAAACGACCGATCCGCCGGCCGCGACGATCTGTTTCGCGGCGAATCGATGCATCGACCACGTCCAGATGTAGTCACTGCCGATCATCACCCATCGTCGAAGCCCGCGCCGGGACATCAAGTTGGTCAGGGCCGGGCCGATCTGGCGGGGCGGTGGATCACCGATGAGGACGACGCCGGGTGATCGGCGTCCCCCCTCGTGTGGCGGTGTGAAGATGTATGGCGTCCGTCCCGCCAGCGCCACCTCGATCGCCCGATGCACATCGCTGGTGTGCAGGCCTACGAAGGCATCGACCAACGTCGCATCGGCGAGATGCTTCGACTCCGCCGCGACGCGGTCCGGATCACTGCCTGCGTCGACGAGCACCAGTTCAACGCGGCGGCCACGTTCGCCACCGCTCTCGTTGACTTCCGTGGCGGCCAGGCACGCGGCATCGAGGGCAGACGTCGCCGTCAGACCCAACGGGCCGGACATCGGGATCAGAAGGCCAAGGCTCAGAACATCGTCCGAGGGGCCGTCCACCAGCACTTCGAGAGAAGGCCGCACCACGTCAAGCGGCGACACACCAGCAAGTATGCATCGCGTCACTATGCTCGCATCATGGCCACGCGATCCGAGGTGCCGTCTGTCGCGGTTGCTCCCGTGATCGACCTGCTGACGTCCGTTCAACGGATGTTGTCCCGCGAACTGGCGGCCGCCTTCGACGCCGAGTCGACCACCGTCGATCAGTGGCGCATATTGCGTGCGTTGGCCGCCGATGAGGGTGAGCCGATGGTCGCCATTGCGGCCCGGCTGGGCATCGCACAGCCGACCTTCACCCGCACACTCGACACACTGGCCTCCTCGGCCCTGCTGTACCGGACACATTTCCCGGACGATCGCCGTCGCATCGCAATCCAACTGTCGCCACTCGGCAAGAGCCTGCTGGCGCGGCTGGACGGGATTGCGGCTGAGCACCAGAGGTCGATGGCCCGCCGGTTCGGGCCGGACCGCGTCGAGGAGCTCGGGAAGCTGCTGCGACAATTCACTACGTAAGTTCGTCGACCAAACCCCAGCCCAGCGCGGTGGCCGCGTCGATGGTCACGCCCGAAAACACCAGATAAGCAGTGCGCCATCGTCCGATGCGTCGCGTCACGCTAACGGTCCCGCCCGCGCCGGGGATCAGGCCGAGGGCCAATTCGGGCAGTCCGAATACCGAATCTGGCTGAACAGCAACCCATCCACAAAAGCACGCCATCTCCAACCCGCTGCCCAGCACCTGACCATGCGCCTCGGCCCGGCACGCCGCACCGAGTCGGCCGGTGAGCGTGTCGAGCACCAGCGCCGGGCTATGGCGGGTGCGGGCGAGTGTGCCGACGCAGGGTCGGTGAACGTGCCGAACTCGGCGAGATCGCCACCGCTGCAGAAGGACGGGCCCTCGCCTGCGAGCACCACCTCCGTGATGGACGGGTCGAGGTGGCCGACCTCGAGTGCTTCGAGCAATGCCGCCCGCGCGTCGGTGGAGAACGCGTTATGGCGTTGCAGCCGATTGAACCGGACGTGCAACGTGTTGCCGTCCCGCTCGGCGACCACTGGATCGGGAATGTCGGGCACCGTCGCGGGTCCACGGTCGCGGAGCCAGCGGGTAAACTCCGGACCCGACTGCAACGTCGAGTACGCCAGGGATTCGGTGACGACGCCAGTACCCGTCGGGGCGTCGGCGTCGAATGCGCGCAGTACGTCGTCGCACAGGGCCGCGGCGATGGGCCACTGCGCAATTCGCCTCGCGACGACGTCGAGCGCCCCCTCGATCGACGTCACCGTGATCGTGCGTTCGTCGTCGCAGGGTTCCTCGGTCAGCGTGAAGGTGGCCTCCTCCGACGAGTCCGACGAGTCCGCCGTGACGAGACGGCCCCCTGCGAGACCGACGTGCCTCACGAGTACTTCTTGATCAGCTCCTGCTTGTACAGCTTGCCGGTATCTGTGCGCGGCAGCTGCACCTCGAACGAGATCGACCGCGGACACTTGTAGTGCGCCAACCGGTCTCGCAGCCAGGCCAGAAGTTCGTCGGCGAATTCCTCGGTGGCATCGGCCTGGTCCACGGTCTGCACGACACCCTTGACGCGCTGGCCCATCTCCTCGTCGGGGATCCCGAAGACCGCAGCGTCCATCACCTTGGGGTGGGTCACCAGAGCGTTCTCGGCCTCCTGCGGATAGATGTTCACGCCGCCTGAGATGATCATGTGGTGCCGCCGGTCGGTGAGGTATAGGTAGCCCTCTTCATCGAGATACCCGATGTCGCCCACCGTCTTCCACCCGTGCGAGTCCCGGGACGACGCCGTCTTGCCGGGATCGTTGAGGTACTCGAAGTCGAAGCCGCCCTCGAAGTAGATCTCGCCGGCCTCGCCGGGCGGCAGGTCGTTGCCGTCTTCGTCGAGGATGTGCAGCGCACTCATCATCGGCTTGCCGACCGAACCGGGATGGGTCAACCAGTCCTCGGCCGTGATCAGCGTGGAGCCGATGGCCTCAGAGGATGCGTAGTACTCATCGACGATCGGGCCCCACCAATCGATCATCTGCTTCTTGATCTCCACGGGGCACGGCGCCGCTGCGTGCATGACACGCTGCAGACTGGATACGTCGTACGAATTACGGATTCCCTCTTGCAGTTTCAGCATCCGGGTGAACATCACCGGAACGAACTGGCCGTGGGTCACCCGGTGCTTCTGGATGGCCTCCAACGCCCCCTCGGGGTTGAACTTCTCCAGCACGACGGTGGTGATCCCACCAGCCTGCGTCTGCATGGACCACACCGACGGAGCGGTGTGGTATAGCGGCGCCGGGCTCAGGTACACGGCCTCCGGATGCATCCAGAATCCTACGAGGGCGGCCATCAGTCCCGGCACCTCCGCTGGCGGCAGGTGAGGCAGATCGCGCTTGATGCCCTTGGGTCGCCCGGTAGTGCCCGAGGAGTACTGCAGCAGGTCTCCCTCGATCTCGTCCGCGATGGGGGTGACGGGTTGCCCGGCAACGCATTCCGGGTATCGCTGCCAGCCGTCGAGGTCGCTGGAGGCGCTTGTCGCCGACGATCCGGCTGCGTCGGCGATCAGCAGCACGGCGGGCAGCCCGCCAGGCAACTCGGCCCCGAGGCCGGCCAGGGTGTCCCGCAGTCCGCCGGAACCGACGATCGCCTTCGCGCTGCTGTTGTCGACGATGTAGGCGACCTCGGCCGCGGTGACGTGGGTGTTTATCGGGACGTAGTACAGCCCGGCCCGGCGCGCGGCCCACATCACCTCGTGCGTGTGTTCGCTGTTCTCCATCAGGATCGCCACGACGTCACCCTCGACCAGCCCGGCCGACCGGAAGTGATGCGCCAACTGGTTCGCCCGTGCCTCCAGCTCACCGAACGTCACCACCGTCCCGGACGGATGCATGATGATGGCGGGCTTGTAGGGGGTGGCAACGGCGGTGTCACGAATCTGCATGAACTGACTTTACGACGTCGCGACTTGACGGGTGTCAAGTAGGTCCGAAGTCAAGACCACCACGACTGCGAAACCGATCTTGTGGCCCGTACGCAGGTCATACCATGACATCGCCGGGGATTCCGGGAGTGCGGGGGTGCTCCGATGAGTGTGCAGGCAGATCAACGTGCGTGGCCCTCGGGCGTCGTCACATTCCTTTTCACCGACATCGAGGGGTCGACTCGGCGGTGGGAGGCCGATCCGGAGCTCATGCGTTCCGCGTTGGAAGCCCACGACGCGGTGCTGCGCGAGGCCATCGAGAAGTACACGGGGTGGTTGTTCAAACACACCGGTGACGGGGTGTGCGCGGCCTTTGCCTCGCCGCGCGCGGCCGTCGACGCCGCGATAGCCGCACAGCTGGCCCTTGAGTTGCCCGTCCGCATGGGCATCTCCACGGGCGAAGCCGAACACCGTGGCGGCGATTACTCCGGCACCGCGCTCAATCGGGCCTCTCGGGTCATGAGTAGTGGCCACGGCGGCCAGATTTTGATCGACGGCCTCACCGCGGGATTGCTCAGCGGCATCGACCTGATCGGGCTGGGTCAAAAACGGTACGGGTCCTGGCCACCAGCCGCGAAGGATTGCACTTAGCGGACGAACAACTCTGGCCGGTGCCACGCTCATGGGATTCGGCGATGTGCCGAGCTCTCGTCAGGTCTTTCCCGAAACTGATTCGGCAACAGCACATTTGCGTGAGGTGCTCGGCGATCAGACCTACGAATCGTTCGTGTGCGCCGGAGCGGCTATGACTACCGCCGCCGTAACAGTCTATGCATTCGATCAGATCGGCCTGGCCCGTGCGGACCTTCGATGAGCGCGCCGTCGGGGGTAATCACGTTTCTGTTCACTGACATCGACGGTCCTCAACCGCGCCGCCCGGATCATGTCGGCCGGGCACGGCGGGCAGAATCTGCTCGACGGCCAGACCGCGGGTCTGCTCAGCGGTGTCGACCTGATTGACCTGGGTTCCAAGCGCTTACGGGACATCGCCAGCCCGGTTGACGTATACCAGGTCCGCGATCCCGACCTTCGGGCCGAGTTTCCGGCATTGAAGACCCTCGATCCGACGAAGGGAAACCTACGACCGGCGACAACCAGTTTCGTTGGGCGCGAGGCGGAACTGACGTCCATCGCAGATGCCCTCGACACCCATCGGTTGGTGACGTTGACCCGGAGTCGGTGGCGTCGGCACGACCCGACTGGCAGTCGAGACCGCCGCGCAGTCCAGTGACGGTTTCGCCGACGGCGTGTTCGTCGTCGAGCTTGCCGCGGTCGGCGACCCGGCCGCAGTACCCGACGCAGTATCCGCGGTACTCGGTGTCACCCAGCAGCCAGGGTTGAGCGTCGCAGATGCTGTCGCCCCAGGCCTTGGAGGGGCGTTCGCGACTTCTGGTGTTCGACGTCTACCTGGTCAGGAATCCGCTAGTCATCCTCGCCGTCTTGTTCGACCGGCTCGGGGCATTTCGAGCCTGCGGCCATCACATGCGGGTTCGCGCTGACCCCGTTCACCCAGGCGGCGTTGCCGGAGAGCAGCGCGACGGTATCGCATCTGCGCGATGTGCTCGGCAACGATGCCTACGAATCCCTCTCCCGCGCAGGCGAACACATGACCGCTGCCGAGATGATGGCGTATGCATACGGGCAGATCGACCGGTTGCGCGCCGAACTCGGGTGACGGGACGAACGTCGGAGCGGCTCTCCAGACGCTCCGAAACTCGAGTAGTCGACTACTCAACGCCTTTGCGTCGAGCCGGGTGACGCTTGATGGGCATTCCTGATCCCGAGGAGATCCGATGTCCATCGCAATCAACCGGGCGCGCACGCCGAGCGTGTTCGACGCCGGACTGCCTTCCATCGACTACACGCACGTCCAAGACCCCGAGGAAGCGCACGCCATGTTCAGGGAGGCTCGGCGGCAGGCGCCCATTGCGCTCGGCCCGCACGGCCCCGAGTTGCTCACCTACGACCTGGTCCGCTCCGTACTGCGCGACTCGAGGTTCTGTATGCCACCGGGGTTCAGTCTTGCGGCCCAGGGCGTCACCTCCGGTCCGCTGTGGGACCGGGTCGTCACGAATCTGTTGAGTCTCGACGGCGCCGAGCACCATCGGCTACGCCGACTCGTGTCCAAGGCCTTCGCACCCCGCGCCGCCGCACGGCTGCAGCCCACCATCGTCGAGGTCATCACCGAACTGGTCGACGAACTCGCTGGGACTGGTCGCTGCGACGTCGTCACCGACATAGCGCAGAAGTATCCGATCCCGGTCATCTGCGCGCTGCTCGGCACCGATCGTCGCGATTGGAAGCTGTTCTCCGACTGGACCGACGACATCATGAAGACCTTCAGCTGGACCGCCGCCCAGGACCAACCCGACATCCTGCGGTCGTGGAAGGCGCTCGACGCCTACCTCGACGACATGATCGCCCGCCGGCGCACGGCGCTCACTGACGACCTCATCTCCGACCTGATCCGCGCGGAAGACGACGGCGACCGCTTGACCCACGACGAGCTGCTCATGCTCGCCGCCGGCCTTCTGATGGCCGGCACCGACACCACCAGAAACCAAGTGGCCGCCTCGGTGCAGGTGCTCTGTGACCACCCGGACCAGTGGGCATTGCTGGCGCAGCATCCCGATCTCGCACCGAAGGCGGTCGAGGAGACCATGCGTCATTCCTCCATCGCCACCGCGACCATGCGGACTGCCATCGAGGATGTCGAGCTCGGCGGAGTGTTCATCCCTGCAGGCACGCTCGTCATGGTCAACACCGCTGCGGCGAACCGCGACCCCGCGGTCTACGACGATCCGGATCGACTCGACATCACGCGCAGCGACCCGCCGGCGATGCTGTCCTTTGGCGGCGGCGTCCACTACTGCCTCGGATCGCATCTCGCCCGAGCCGAGCTCACCGAGGCGTTGGCCGTCGTCACGCACCGTATGCCCAACGCGCGTCGCACCGGCCCCGCCCCGTGGAAGTCGTTGACCGGAATCAGCGGCCCGATCACGTTACCCATCGAATTCGATGCCGGACACTGATCGTCCGGCACGCGCACCTACCCCGAAGAGGGCCACCCCTCGCTCCAAACCAAGCCGCTGATGCGATTGAGGTGGTTCTCTTGCGAAACCGCTTGTGCAGCCCTGACATGACGTCGAGCGTGCATAATTGGGCGCGCTCAGCGGCGTGTTGCAGTACAGACACGCACGCTCGCGCGGAAAGGTGGGGCGTGCTAGTCGGCTTCGGCCAGTCGGGTCTTCAGCGCGTCGAACTCGTCCTTGATGCCAGTCGGTAGCTTCTCGCCGACGAACTCGAACCACTCCTCGATGAGGGGCAGCTCCTTGCGCCATTCCTCGGGGTTGACCTCGAGGGCCAAATCGACGTCCGCGGGGTCGACGTCCAAACCGTCCAGATCGAGATCGGCGGCCGTCGGCACGATGCCGATGGCGGTCGACTTGCCATCGGCCTGGTGCTCGATGCGCTCGATGGCCCACTTGAGCACCCGGCTGTTCTCGCCGAAGCCCGGCCAGAGGAAGCGGCCGTTGTCGCCGCGGCGGAACCAGTTCACGAAGAACACGGCGGGCATCTTGGACTCGTCGGCATTCTTGCCGGTGTCGATCCAGTGCTGCATGTAATCGCCGACGTTGTAGCCGATGAACGGCAGCATGGCCATCGGGTCGCGACGGACCGTGCCGACCTTGCCCTCCGCTGCGGCCGTCTGCTCGGAACCCAGGGTGGCGCCGATGAAGACGCCGTGCTGCCAGTCGCGGGCCTGCGTGATCAGCGGAACCGTCGTCTTGCGGCGGCCGCCGAACAGGATGGCCGAGATCGGCACACCCTGCGGGTCGTCCCATTCGGGGGCCAGCGTCGGGCACTGCGAGATCGGCGTGCAGTAGCGCGAGTTCGGGTGTGCCGCTTTGGTTTCCGTCTCGCGCAGGATCCAGTCGTGACCCTTCCAGTCGATCAGGTGGTCCGGTTCGCCTTCGAGGCCCTCCCACCACACGTCCCCGTCGTCGGTCTTGGCGACGTTGGTGAAGACGGTGTTGCCCGCGGCGATGGTCTTCATCGCGTTGGGGTTGGAATCCCAGTTGGTGCCGGGCGCGACGCCGAAGAAGCCGAACTCGGGATTGACGGCGTAGAGCCTGCCGTCCTTGCCGAACCGCATCCACGCGATGTCGTCGCCGACGGTCTCGGCGCGCCAACCGGGGATGGTGGGCTGCAGCATCGCGAGATTGGTCTTGCCGCACGCCGACGGGAACGCCGCGGCGATGAAGTACGCCTTGTTCTCCGGCGAGATCAACTTGAGGATCAGCATGTGCTCGGCGAGCCAGCCCTCGTCGTGGGCCATCGCCGACGCGATGCGCAGCGAATAGCACTTCTTGCCAAGTAGCGCGTTGCCGCCGTAGCCCGAGCCGTAGCTCCAGATCTCGCGGGTCTCGGGGAAGTGGGTGATGTACTTGGTGTCATTGCAGGGCCACGGCACGTCGGTCTGGCCGGACTCCAGCGGGGCGCCGATCGAGTGCAGCGCCTTGACGAAGAAGCCGTCGTCGCCGATCTTGTCCAGCGCTGCCTTGCCCATCCGGGTCATCGTGCGCATCGACACGACGACGTATTCCGAGTCGGTGATCTCGACGCCGAGCTTCGGATCCTCCGCACCGAGCGGGCCCATGCAGAACGGCACCACCCACAGCGTCCGACCGCGCATCGAGCCGCGGTAGAGCTCGGTCATGAGCTCCCGCATCTCGGCGGGGTCCATCCAGTTGTTGGTGGGACCGGCGTCGATCTCGCGCTCGGAACAGATGAACGTCCTGGACTCCACGCGGGCCACGTCGGAGGGGTCAGACAGCGCGAGGTACGAATTCGGTTGCTTGTCTTCGTTCAGCTTCTGGAAGGTCCCTGCCTCGACGAGGTGCGCGCTCAAGCGCTCGTGCTCCTCGTCGGAACCATCGGCGAACATCACGCGGTCGGGCTGTGTCAGTTCGGCAACCTCGCGAACCCAGGCGAGCAGCCCCTCGTGTTTGGTCGGTGCGCTGTCCAGACCGGGAATGGTCGCTGAGGTCATCAAATTCTCCTGCTGGCGGTCGCGGTTGTAGCCTGCTTAGAGGTTAACGCGGGTGACATACCCGCGGTGAATCGAGAGTATGTCCGTTCTCTCACAGGAACGATTCAGATAGACGTTTACGGCCGTTTTGCCGCCCCGATCACCATTCGTACTGTTCGCTGACATCTTTTCGGCCTGATTCGGGGCCGACGGAGACCCCCGCGGCGGTACGCCTCGACCGTGCCAGGACGCATGCGGACTCGGCCGCGAGCAGGCGCTCCGCCACCACCGCCTCGCCGTGCCATCTCAGCGTCGCGGCGACCTCGGTGACCCACCTGTCGAGCAATGCGCGATCGTGCAGCAGACCCCGCACGCGGACCACCCACACCACCAGCGCCAGCCCCACCGCGCCGCCGACCGCCAGCCCCAAGAGCGACGGGCCTCGCGCCAACCCGGCCAGCAACCGACTCGACGCCAACGCGATGCCCAGCCCGAAACCGACGCCGAGCACCGCCATCAGACGACCCTCCAAACGCCGCGACGACGACGGCGAACGGGACAGGTCCGGCGGGTCGTGGCGGCCGGCCGGTCGCAGCCGGGCGATGGCGTGCTCGTCCACCGCGAGTTCCGCCGCGGCGTCCCCCACCGCGTGGGTGATCTCGTCGTCGAGATCGGCGAGGAAGCGAACGGCCTGGCTCCGCACTCGGGCCTCGAAGCGGCCCGATCCGCCGACGGGCACCGAAGAGGCGTCCTCCCGCAGCTCGGCCCGCAGCGCCGAGCACCGGTCCCGAACGAATCCGACGAGCCGCAGTCGCGTGCGCTGGAGCACGCTTCTGAGTTCGATGGCGTCAGCCCCAGGCGACCGGCGACCGGCCTCCGTGGCCCGCGTGCGGTTCGCCTGAATGCGAAACTCGTTTCTCCGCAGGTCGTTTCGCCGATCCGGGCCGGGGGCCGCGAGGCGGTCGCGCAGCAGGAGCACCAGTTCGCCGAGGCGTGGTTCACCGAGATCGGGAGCCGCGGCGATCCCCACCCACGGCATCGATCGACGCCGCGTGTTCCAGCCCGCTACGAGCGCCCGGTCGACTTCCATCACCGCTCGCCATCCCCGGTGCGCGTCGATCTTCGACACCACCGCGATGACCAGGTCGGCGCCTGCCGCGGCGCGCTCGATCAGGTCCCAGTCCGTTCGCGTCAGCGGCGCCACCGCCGACAGGACGGCGAGCACCGCGTCGGGCGGACGGTGCGCAGGCAGCCCGTCGAGCCCTACGACCACGTGATCGGGCAGCTCCCGACCCAGGGCAACGACGACGCCATCGACACCGGCCAGCTGCGGTCCCACCACGAGAACGACCCGGCCCGCCGTCACGCCGATGCTCCGTCGAGAAGGCGTAACGAGCCCCTCACGATGTCTCTGCTGCAGCGGCGGTGCAACGCGTTGACCGGACCTCGGCCGTAGCGGCTCCACCGGATGGCGCGGTCGAGGTGGGCGGCGGGCGTGTCGCCACGGTCGACGGACCGGCCGTCGGCCTCGATCACGTCGACGGCAGCGGTCATCGCGGCCATCACCGTGACGTCGGCCGCCAGCAGGTCGGTCAGCGTGTCAGAAAGGGGGCTACTACCCAATTGCACGGTGAGGGACCGCAATTCGGCCAATGCCGTGCACAGTCTCCGGTACCGGACCGGTGCCGACACCGCGTCGAGTGCGCACATCACCTCGTCGAGGTTGCCGAGGCGAGCGAGGTGCGCGGGCAGTAGAGCGGGTTCGGTCCCGCCGGCCAGCGCGAGGATGGCGTGCGCGATGCCGAACCTGTCGAGTCGCTCGAGCAGACGGGCACGTACGTCGCGACCGACCGAATGTGGATCGCCGACGAAGGCGTCGACGCTGGTGAGGTTGGGCGGCTCGCCGACGAACGCGCGCAGCGCGGCGACGAGGTCCCCGTCGAGCACATCGGATTCCAGGGCCGCCAACAGACCCACCATGGGCACCGTCGGCGTCGCCGTCAGGATGCGGATTGCGCCAGCCCGGTCGCGGGTGACCGCGAGCGGCCCTCCCGAGCCCGTGCTGGCCAGATCTGCCTTCGTGAGAACGATCAGCACCGGTCTTCGGCTGGTCCTCACCGCCGCCAGGTCTTCTGCCTTGAGCGCCTCGGCGATCACCAGAACGCAGACCTCACAGACGTCGGGTGGCACCACGGCAACACCCCTTCGCCGCAGCGCAGCAACCACATTGCCCCGGCCGACCCCGTCGCGGCCGATCACCGCAATGCGCACCGGTCGTCGTAAACGATTGATGACCTGGGTCAATTGCGGACCGATCATGGTGTCAGCGAATTGCGCTAACTCGCCGACGAACACCTGTGTCACGATTGGATCCCCCGCATCCCATCGTCGCACCCCGGCACACCCATGGAGAGCGGCTATTTCACTTACTCGGCGCCTAGCGGCAGAAGGCAACTGTTGGGTATCGAATTGCACCACGATGCGGGTACACCGTCTTCGATGAGCGACCATGGACGGATGCACGTGCAGCGAGAGGCCGACCCGTCGGCCTCCGAGGAGACCACACTCCCCGCGCACGCCTTTCCCCGCGTCACCAGCTTCAGATCTCGCAGGTCCGCGCTGTCCGGCCTGCAACGAGACACCTGGGATCGCCGCTGGCCGGAGCTCGGCATGCAGGCCAGGGATTCCGACGGGTGCCTCGCGGTCCCGCTCGACACCGAGGCGTGGTTCGGGCGGCCGGCCCCGCTGGTGCTGGAGATCGGTTGCGGCACGGGTACCTCGACACTCGCGATGGCCGCCGCCGAACCGGAGGTGGACGTGATCGCGGCCGAGGTCTACCGCCGCGGCCTCGCGCAACTCCTCAACGGTATCGACCGTGAAGGCCTCACCAACGTGCGCCTGATCCGCGGGGACGGTGTCGACGTGCTCGAACACCTTCTCGGGCCGGCCTCTCTGACCGGTGTGCGGGTCTTCTTCCCCGACCCGTGGCCCAAGGTGCGCCATCACAAGCGCCGCCTGCTGCAGCCCGCGACCCTGGCGTTGATCGCCGACCGACTCCGGGTGGGTGGGATCCTGCACGCCGCGACGGATCACCCCGGCTACGCCGAACACATCGGTGAGGTCGGCGACGCCGAGCCCGCACTGCGCAGGCTGGCCGCCGACCTCGACGTGTCCGACGTGGACCTACCCGTCTCGTTGCGACGGCCCGTGACGAAGTACGAGGACAAGGCACATCGCGCGGGCAGTGCGGTGGCCGAATTCCTCTGGGAGAAGCGGCCATGAGCATCACGGACGAGATAGAAGCCGGGGCGATCCCCGACGAGACCGGTGAGCCGACCGAGCCCCAGTTCAGCACCCCGCAGCGGGTACTGCTGGTCTGGGACGCCCCGAACCTCGACATGGGGCTCGGGTCGATCCTGGGCGGCAGGCCCACGGCGGCGCACCGACCCCGGTTCGACGCGCTGGGTCGCTGGCTGCTGGCCCGCACCGCCGACCTGTCGGCCGAACGCTCTCCCGACGAACCGGTGGTCACGTTCGAACCCGAGGCGACGGTCTTCACCAACATCGCCCCTGGTAGCGCCGACGTCGTCCGCCCGTGGGTGGAAGCATTGCGCAACGTCGGCTTCGCGGTGTTCGCCAAACCCAAGGTCGACGACGACAGCGACGTCGACAGCGACATGCTCGACCACATTGCGCTGCGCCGCAGCGAGGGTCTGGCCAGCGTGTTCGTGGCGTCCGCCGACGGGCAGGCGTTTCGACTTCCGCTCGAGGACATCGCCCGCGAAGGCATCCCGGTCAGGGTCCTCGGATTTCGCGAACATGCGAGTTGGGCGCTAGCGTCGGATACCTTGGAGTTTGTCGACCTCGAGGACATCCCCGGCGTCTTCCGGGAGCCGCTACCGCGAATCGGCCTTGATTCGCTGCCCCAGCAGGGGGCGTGGCTGCAGCCATTCCGGCCGCTGTCCTCGCTACTCACCTCACGCGGGTGAACAACTGAAGCTCACGGGCCGAGAAACTTGAAGAAGATCAGTTAGGAGCTCACGTGTTCGCCTGGTGGGGTCGAACGGTGTACCGATTCCGATACGCAGTGATCGGAGTCATGGTCGCACTATGCCTTGGCGCCGGCGTGTTCGGTATCAGCCTGGGAAAGCACGTCACCCAGAGCGGCTTCTACGACAACGGCAGTCAGTCGGTCCACGCGTCCGTGACTGCCGACAAGGTCTACGGTCGCGACACGTCCGGCCACATCGTCGCGATCTATACGGCCCCCGACGGCAAGACCGTCGACGACCCGGCGTTTCAGAAGAAGATCCTCGCCAACCTCGCGCAGGTCGAGAAGGACCATCCAAACCAGATTCTGCGCTCGATCGGATACTTCAAGAGCCCACAGGTGCTCACCACGATGGCCGACGCGGACAAGCAGCATGCGTTCATGTCGATCCAGCTCAAGGGCAATGACGACGACACCATCCTGAACAACTACAAGGATGTCGAAGGCGCCTTCTACATTCCCGGCGTTAACGTGAAGATCACCGGCCTGGAGCCGCTGGCCGGGGCGTTGACGGGCACGATCGGCGAGGACCAGAAACGCGCCGAGGTGGCGGCCATCCCGCTCGTGTGCGTCGTGTTGTTCTTCGTCTTCGGCACGGTGGTCGCCGCCGCACTCCCCGGGCTCATAGGCGCCCTGACGATCATGGGCGCGCTGGGCATCATGCGACTGGTCGCCGAGTTCGTTCCCGTGAACTTCTTCGCCCAACCCGTGGTGACCCTGATGGGACTGGGCATAGCCGTCGACTACGGCCTGTTCATCGTAAGCCGGTTCCGCGAGGAGCTCGCCGAAGGCTACGACACCGAGGCCGCCGTCAGGCGAACCGTGATGACATCCGGCCGAACGGTCATGTTCTCCGCCGTCATCCTCGTCGCGTCATCCGTGCCGCTGCTTCTGATCCCACTGGACTTCCTGAAGTCGATCACCTACGCGATCATCGCGTCGGTCATGCTCGCGTCGTTTCTCTCGATCACCGTGCTGGCGGCCGTGCTGGCGATCCTCGGGCCGAACGTCGATGCCGTCGGAGTGAAGATGCTGGTGCGGTTCGCCCAGCCCGATCCCATCATCTCCGACCCCTCCAATCCGCGCTCCAATCCCCTTGCCCTGGCATCGATCCCGGTCGGGATCCTGCTTCCGCCGCTGGGCATCGCGTTCGGGCACATCGCCAGATCGCGCATCAGGACGACCGGTGAACGCGGCGCAGGATTAGCCCTCATCGGTTTGGTTCTCGGCTATGTCAGCCTGATGTGCGCGCTCGGGTACGGAGTGATCGCCCTGCGTGACGCGGGCGTCATCGAAAGTGCGCTGTACTGGATCCTGCTGGGCGTCGTGATCTTCGTCTCGGTGGTCATCGCCGGACTCGCCCTGTCGCGGGCCGTGCCGCCCGTGCGCGGCCCGATCGTCTGGTGGCTGAACTGGCTGGCCGACAAGACGCAGAAGACCAAGACCCGAGCAGAGGTCGAAAAGGGCTTCTGGGGCAAGTTGGTCAATCGCGTGATGAAGCGGCCTGCCGCGTTCGCCGTGCCCATCGTGATCGTGATGATTGCGCTGATCATCCCGCTCGGAAATCTCTCCCTCGGCGGCATCAGCGAGAAGTACCTACCTCCGGACAACCCGGTACGACAGGCGCAGCAGGAATTCGACACGATCTTCCCCGGCTTCCGCACCGATCCGCTGACGCTCGTGATCGAGAGCAATGACGGACAGCCGGTGACCGACGCTCAGATCGCCGACGCCCGCAGCAAGGTGATGGCCGTTTCCGGCTTCGTCGACCCGAACAACGACCCGTCCAAGATGTGGCAGGAACGTCCTTACCTGGACGGTGCATCCAAGGATCCGTCGGTCCGGGTGTTGCAGAACGCTCTGACCAACCCCAACGACGCCGCCAAGAAGATCGCGGAGTTGCGCGCGATACCGCCGCCGCGTGGACTGAGCATGTCGGTAGGTGGCACACCTGCGCTGGCGCAGGACGGCATTCACAGCCTGTTCGACAAGTTGCCATTGATGTTGGTCCTGCTGATCAGCACCACCACGATCTTGATGTTCCTGGCGTTCGGCTCGCTGGTGCTGCCGATCAAGGCCGCGGTAATGAGCGCGCTCACGCTCGGCTCGACCATGGGTGCGCTGACCTGGATGTTCATCGATGGGCACGGGTCGGGGCTGATGAACTACACACCGCAGCCGCTGATGGCACCGATGATCGGCCTGATCATCGCGGTGATCTGGGGCCTGTCCACGGACTACGAGGTCTTCCTGGTGTCGCGCATGGTGGAAGCGCGCGAGCGCGGCATGTCCACTGCCGAGGCCATCCGCATCGGTACCGCCACCACCGGTCGGCTGATCACCGGAGCGGCTTTGGTGCTGGCCGTCGTCGCCGGTGCGTTCGTGTTCTCAGACCTGGTAATGATGAAGTATCTGGCGTTCGGCCTACTCATCGCGCTCCTGCTGGACGCTACCGTGGTCCGGATGTTCCTGGTGCCCGCGATCATGAAGATGCTGGGTGACGACTGCTGGTGGGCGCCACATTGGATGAAGCGCATCCAGCAGCGCATCGGGCTTGGCGAGACAGACCTCCCCGATGAGCGCAAGCGGCCAACGGCGCGCGAAGTCGACGCCGACTCGGAGGCACTCGTCGGGGCGGGCGCGCCCACGTCGGCCAGGGCCAGGCCGCCGCACGATCCCACCCACCCCGAAGGCGGCCCGCGGGCCATCGGCACGGGCAAGGCGGCTCCGCGGCGGGTCAGCCCACCGTCGGCCGCAGGCACGACGCGCATCCCGACCCCGGCTGCCCCCGCCGCCGAGCCACCCACGACCCGTCTGCCCACGCCCGCCGCCGACCAGACCACTCGTCTGTCGGTACCCAGCGAGCCGGCCACGCAGCGCACGCCGCGAGCCGAGCCAGGACGGTCCACTACCCGTG
>NZ_JAVROT010000174.1:0-12213 GCF_032162605.1 Mycobacterium sp.
GTTCACCAAAGACGATCTGAACGCCCTACTCGAACGCATCGCCGCCCACGAAGACGCCGCCCTCACGCCCGCCGCATAACGGCCCCCACAAATACGTCACCGAAATTCCGTGCCAGACCACTTAGGAGCAGGGTGAGGATGCTCGGCTGGCCGAGATGGCGAAGGGCCCGAACGTAGTTCTCGGCCTCGGTGTTGTAAGCCCGCAACACGAGCTTCGCGAGATCGGCGGTCATCGTCCGACCCCTGGATTAGCCAAACGTGCGCTTCCGCCCCGTCAGCCAAGTGCTTCGCCCCTTTGGATCCCGCAACGCCGTTCGGCCGCTGGTCGAACGCGAGCCGGAGGAAACCAACTGAGGTGAATGCGCGCCAGCGAGCCCGGTGGCCGGCTTGCCGTAGCCCCGACTCGCGAGAGAACACACCGCTTTTGGGTCTTCAGGGCGGCGCCGGGCTCTTCAACGCACGAATCGCCAGCCAAGCGCGGCCGATCGCCGGGGCTCGACATCGAGAGTCCGGTCAGTTCTTCGATGCGAAGGATCCGCGCCGTCGGGGTCTGTCGGTGAATCTGCAGCCGGGTCGCTATCGAGCCCCGGGCGCCGTGCTCGGTCACGTCAGCTCCAGTGTCCGTAGCCGGCGTGGGGTGGCGGCCGTTGTCGTCCCGGAGCGGGTCGAGGGCGGCAGCGATCCGGTTTGTCGCGCTTCGGTCGAGATGGTCCAACACGCTTGACGCCGTCCTTCGAGCGAATTCTGACTCTCAGTCATAACGCCCGACTACTGGGGAGACTCGGCCGAAGCCAGTTTTCAGCAATTCCGGTGCCCGGGCCCCGAATCGGTGAGCATCTGGGCCGGACGGCGGTACCGCCGTCGGCTTTTTGCGCGCTGACCTGGCGCTTTAACACGAAATTCACAGTTTGCGCTGTGATGAATCTTGAATCTTGGATAACATATTCGTTAAATCACATGAGAGGAGTGCCTGTGTCGCAGGTCTCTTTCGGCGTTCGCGTGCCCAACTCGGGGCCGCTGACGTCTGTCGAGAACGTCACCCGTGCTGCCACCGAGGCCGAGCAGATGGGTTTCGATTCGATCTTCTTGCACGATCATGTCGTGTGGAGTAGCGAGATGCACCGGCATCACATCTCGTCGGGAGCGCACGAGGCGCTGACCGACGACCAGCCCGCGGACTTCTTCGAAGCGCTGACCACCATCGGCTACCTCGCCGCCAAGACGTCGAGTGTCAAGATCGGGGTGGCCTGCCTGGTGATGCCGACCCGCAACCCGATCTATGCGGCCAAGCAGCTGGCCACCCTCGACCACCTGTCCGGTGGCCGGTTGATCGCCGGAGTCGGACTGGGGTCAAAGGCGTCGTACCAGTCCAGCGAATTCGACGTATTCGGTGTGCCATTCTCCAACAGGGCCCGGATGACCGACGAGTTCGTGGAGGCCATGCGCGCCATCTGGACCGAGCCGCTGGCGTCCTACACCGGGGACTACGTGTCGTTCAAAGATGCCGAGATGTATCCGAAGCCACTGCAGCAACCCGGACCGCCGATATGGGTGGGCGGCTGGACCGACGCGGCGGCGCGGCGCACCGGGCGGCTCGGTGACGGCTGGGTGCCCGGCTGGTTGTCGCCGGCCGAAATGGCTCGCGGCGCAGGCATTGTCCGCGAGACGGCCGAGCAGAACGACCGGGATCCGGACCGGATCACCATCGCGGTCGAGAAGCTCACCGTGATCGACCGGGACCATGATGCGGCGATGGCACGCGCGCTGCCCACGGTCGATACGAGTTCAAAGACTTACGAGCGCGACATTGACCAGATCCAATTCGCAATCGACCGCCATATTTTCGGGTCGGTCGAGGACGTGAAGCGGCGGGTCGAGGAGTTCGTCGAAGCCGGAGTCACGCACTTCGAGCTCAAGTTCATCTATCCCACGATGGATGAGCTGACCCGACAGATGGAGTTGTGGGCGGATGAAATTCTGCCGAGGTACCGCTGACCGATTTGGATCTGACAACCTACGACGCGGGGCGAATCGATGCTGTCTTACTGAACCCATCGAGCCTTCCGGCGCTACGGCGAGCGAGGAGGTATCCGGCGAATGACGCGTTCGACTCAACGCACGCGGCGCCCGGTCAGGGCGGGAGCGGTGGTCTGGGTTGCCAGCCTCACCGCTGGACTGATCACTTCGGGAATGCAGGGCATCGTTCCGGCCATCCCGGCGATTCGAGATCACTTCGGCCTGAGCAACTTCCAAGTCGGATTGATCACCAGTGTGTATCTTCTGCCAGGCGTGTTCTCCGCGTTCGCGGCCGGTGTGCTGACCGAGCGGATCGGCAGTCGCAAGGTGGTTGCCGGCGGCTTGATGATCTTCGGGCTCGGCGGCGCGCTGCTACTGGTCGTGCACGATCTCGGCACCTTGCTGGGCGTCCGGTTTGTGCAGGGAATCGTGTTCGGGGCCTTACTGTCCATGACGGTGGGTCTCATCGGCTCCGTCGCTCGGTCCGGCCAAACCGCCCACCGGGCACAGAGTCGGCGCATTGTCGGTATGGCGGCGGGGGAGACACTGTTCCCGATCGCGGGCGGGATGTTACTGGCAATAGCGTGGTACGCGCCGTTCGCCATGCAGATCTTCACCGTGCCACTCGCGGTGGTCGCCTGGCTCGTTCTCCCCGACGACCAGCATCAGCTCCGACGCGAGGCGAAAGAGGCGCCGCCAGAATCTATCTGGAAAGCGCCAGCGGTTGTCGGCGTACAGATCCTGGCGGCGGGCCGATTCATCTTCAAGTTCGCGGTGCTGACATACGTGCCGGTGCTCGCGGTCGACCAGGTGGGCGTGTCCCCGGCGGTGCTGGGCTGGCTGGTCGGCGCCTCGGGCGCGCTGGCCGTGGTCACTGCTCTGCTGTCGGAGCGGCTGGCGTCGAAATTGCGGTCTTCGGAGATGATCATTGCCTGCATGCTGGTGATCACGGTCAGCCTGGTGCTCATCGGCTTGGGCAGTGCAGCCGTTGTGATGGCCATCGGTCTTCTGCTCTACGGCATCCAGGATGGCGTCTACGGCGTCGCGCACAATGTGCTCGCCAACGAAATGGCACCACAGGGTTCTCGCATGGCCTACGTCGGACTGACCGGCACCACGCGAAATATCGGAAAGTTTGCCGCACCGTTGGTCTTTGGGGCCGCAACACTGGTGTTGTCGATCCCCTCGACCTTCTTCGCCTTCGCCGGCGTTGGCGTCCTGGGCGCGGCGGTGGCGTGCAACGTGGCCAGGAAGCAACGGGCTCTAGAGTCCGCCGCCGACCGCCCGACTAGGGCCAAAGATCAGCCGCTGACTACGACAAAGCGCTCGGCCAAGCCCGAGCCAAACTGAGAGGACAGGTCCGCGCGATGGCATCTCCGTCGATTGAGGAGTCCGACACGGACGCAGTTGATTCCGCCGACGGTGACCGCCAAGGGGGGCAGGCCGATGGTGGTTCACCTGATCGGCGGCGCATGCGCCGGCTATGGGTGTTCCTGCCTGCCTTGTCCGTGGTGGTCTTCCTGGCTGCCTGGCAGGTCGTTGGCGGTCACGTGGACCCCATCCTGTTCGCCACTCCCACGGAGGTGGCCAAGGCGTTTTGGCAGCTGCTGGCAACGGGGGAGCTCGGTCCGGCCTTCGGTACGGCCATGGGCGACCTCGCCACTGGTTACATCCTCGCGACGATCGTGGGTATCGGTGTCGGAGTTGTCATGGGACGGAACGCCGTCGTCGAGCGTGTGCTGAATCCGTACGTGAACTTTTTCCAGGCGACTCCGCTGATCGCTTTGGTTCCCTTGGTGGTGATCTGGTTCGGTATCGGATTCGAGGCCCGAGTGGCGGTCACCTTCATGCTCGCGGTGTGGTCGATCATCATCAACACCGCCACCGGGGTGAAAGAGACACCGGCGCCGCTCATCGATGTCGGAAGGGTCTACAAACTCAGCCGGTGGCAGGTCATCACCGGGGTCGCCATCCCCAACGCGGTTCCGAACATCTTCGCCGGCCTTCGGATCGCCCTCGGCAAGGCACTCATCGGCATGGTGATCGCTCAGATGGAAATTAGTGTGACCGGCCTGGGCGGGCTCATCATCAACTACGGAAACGCTTTCAAGACCGCTTACCTGCTCGCCGCGGTCTGCACGGCATCGCTGGTCGGGGTGATCGCCGCCGCAGTCCTCGAAGTGATTCGCCGCTGGGTGTTCCCTTGGACGCAGGGCGAAGACCTGGGCCGCTGGTAGTACCTACCGCCTCTCATCCCAATCCACCCCGTACCGAAGGAGACAATGTGTCGACGTCCACCCAGTGCGGGGTTAGCCCCGCCCGCAAGGTCCTTATCGTGGCCGCAACCCTTGCCATCGCCGCGACCGCGGTCGCGTGCTCGGACAGAACCGCCTCGAGCAGCGGTGCAGACAGCGGTGGCCTCAAGGGGTCCCGGTTCATTCTGATGTTGCAGAGCACCGCCAACGCCAACAAGGTCGTCGAGGTGCACGCGGTCGACGAGCTCAAGGCACAGGGGGTCAACGCTTCCGTCAAGTGGAACGCCAGCACCCCGAATATCGCGATCACCCAGCTGACCAACGGAAACATCGATGCCTATTCCGAAGCGGTCACCGGTGGCGTGACCGCGGTCGAGTCCGGGATCAAAATGAAGGACTTCGCGTTAGCGCAGCCACGTCAGGATTACGTCCTGCTGGCCAGCAGCGGCATCAACAGCCTGCCTGATCTGAAGGGCAAGAAGATCGGCGTCCAGGACACCACCGGGGTCAATTACGCGCAGGCACTGATCGTCGTGCAGAAAGCCGGCCTCAGCCCCAAAGACGTCGACATCATCGCCGTCGGGGGTCAGAGCGCCCGGCTGCCTGCCTTGGTAGCCGGTCGGGTGGATGCAACCATGCTCAGCCACGCGGCCGAGCAGCAGCTGGCGCCGAAAGGTTTCAAGTCCGTCTTCGATTTCACCGCTGAGGCATCGAATCTCTACGACGACAACGTCTTCGCGACGGACGAATGGTTGAGTAAGAATTCCGCGCTCGCGGTGGCATTCAACAAGGCGCTGCTCGACTCGTTCACGTGGTTCAACGATCCGGCCAGGAAGGACGCTGTGGTCAGCGAGGCGCTGGCCATCGAGTCCGCGGCCGACAAGGACACCACGACAGCGCTGTTCGACAAGCTAAGAGCCGCCAACGCGTACCCGAACGGAACGATCCTCGACCCCGAACTGCTCGATCAGCAGCAGAATTTGTACAAGGAAGCCGGGTCGTTTCCGAACACTGTCCCGGTCGGCCAGTGGGTCGACGACAGTTACGCCAAGAAGGCCAAGGGGCAGGCGTAGCAACACGTTCGGCACGCTCTTCCGGCACGATCCGATAGATTGAGGGATGTGAGATGACGGCAACTGAGTCCGGTGCGGCGATCGACATCGTCGCGGTGCACAAGCGGTATGCACAGCGGCGCGGCACCGCCAACGTGGCGCTGCGCGATGTGAACTTGAAGGTGAAATCCGGCGAGTTCGTGAGCTTGGTCGGCGCATCCGGCTGCGGTAAGACGAGCCTCATCCGGATGGTCGGAGGCCTATCGCCCTACAGCGCGGGGTCGATTGCGATCGACGGCAATCCTGTCCGGGGCGTGCCCAAACGCCTTGGTTTCGTATTCCAGGACGCTGCGCTGATGCCGTGGCGGTCGGTTCGGGAGAACGTGACGATGGGGCTGAATGAGGTCGCTAAAACCCTGTCTAAGAAGGATTCCCGCGCCCGGGTGGATGAGCAGCTCGAGCTGGTCGGGTTGATCAAGTTCGGGGACTACTATCCGCGCCAGCTCTCCGGCGGCATGAAGCAACGCGTTGGCCTGGCCCGGGCGTTGGTAAGCGGCCCGAGCCTGCTGCTCATGGACGAACCGTTCGGCGCACTGGACGCCTTCACCCGGCTGCGTTTGCAGGAGGAGCTGGCCCTGATCGTATCCAGGACGAACACCACGACGATGTTCGTGACCCACGATGTCGACGAGGCCGTCTTTCTGTCGGATCGAATTGCTGTGATGTCCGCCTCGCCGGGCACAGTTAAGGAGATCGTTACGGTCGACCTGCCACGGCCCCGGCTAGGGCGCCAGGGCCTACTGGACAACCTCCGGGCAGCAGAGTTGCGTGACCACGTGCTACGGCTGGTGATGGAGGATCAGGACAGCCAGCACGGACCGGTCGCAGCTACCGACCAAGTTGCGAGAGCGGCGAGCACCTAGGCTTCCGAGGCCTTCAACCGCCTCGTCTCTGCTCGACTCGCGCTGCCCTGACGGCTGTCATGGTGCGCGCCTGCGCGGCGCGTAGCGGCGCAGCAAAAACGCCAGCCAGGCCGTGGTGAGCAGGCCCAGACCGCCGAGACTCATGATCGCGACCGCCAGGCTGGCAGCCCCGGCAATGACCGACGCGGCAGCCGGACCCGCTGCCCCGCCCGAATCACTGACCAGTCGCCACAGCCCGAGGAACTTCGTCCGACCCGGTTCGGTAGACACGTCGGCCGCCAGGGTCATCTGGATGCCAGAGCCGATGCCATTGCCGAATCCCATCAGCGCGGCCACCACCATGATCGAGGCGGCGCCGCTGGTGAAGGGAAGCGCGACGGTCGACGCCGCCAGAATGCCCATCGAGGGGATCACCACCCAGGACCGGCCCCAGCGGTCCATCACCCGGCCGGCGGGATAGAACACCACGAGCTCCAGGCCCGCGCTGACGGCCACCACGATGTTCGTCATCGCGGGGCTCAGACCGATGGAGTGGGCCCACAGCGGAATCACGATCACCTTGCTCGTCCGCAACGCGCTGACCGCCGCTAGCGCGACGCCCAGCGTCGAGAGCACCCTGCGGTCGCGACGTAGAACGAACGACCAGGACACCGGCGTTGACGGACCGGTCGCGGCGTATTCGGCGTCGGATTTCGAACCGCTCGCGATCAGCAGAACGGCCACCGCGACACTCGACAGCACAGCCACCAGGAATGCCGACCGCAGACCACCCACCGAGACCGCCGCAGCGCCACACAGCGGGCCGATGAACAACCCAGCCCGCTGCGCGCCGCCCATCGTGGACATGGCGGTGCCGACGATCGAGGGATGCGCCGTGTCGGTGACGAACGACTGCCGGGCCAGATAGAACACCGCATTGCACGCGCCGAACAGTGTGGTAGCGCAGGCCAGCACCACCAGATCGCGTGCAAAGAATGCCGCAGCGGCTGCGGCGATCGACGCGATCGCCGCCACCAGCATGGCTCTTCGGTCGCCGATCCGACTTGCCAGCGCCGACGCCGGCAGGTCCGCGGCGATCTGTCCGATACCCAGCAGCGCCAGGATGGCCGCGGCGGTGCTGCTGGTCGCGCCCATGGTCAGGGCCGTGACGGCGACCGCCGGCGCCGCCGCGCCGTTGCCGATCTCGAAGATGCCCACCGGTAGGAACACCGGCACGATGAGTTGCATCGGGTTGCGCAGCAGGTCGGTCGAACCGTCGTGGTCGGGGTGGCCGACCGGAATGGAAGCGCTCAACGGCTGGGCAGCCTCTCCACTCTGCTGATCGGCCACTTCCGGAAGATCCCGGTGTCGGCTCCTGGGGCCGAGATCGGCCCAGGTCCGCCCGGGAATTGTCGGTGGCGCCTGCGTCGGGTGGTCAGCCAAATCGTATCGCATCCAAATTCCGCGGGATTCAAATCCTCCCTGTGCGGTTCGCCAAGCAGTTCCCCAACGTTCGGTCAATGCCGTCGAACTGGACTGCACCGACACCGATCTCAGCGGTCATACCGGCACCCGACGATTGAGGAAGGCGCACACATCAATGTCAGGACGGCTCAAACGACGCCCGACGGACCTACCGGAGTTACTTCGCCGCACACGGCCCGCTGCCCTGGTTACACATCGGTACACGAAATCCCTCCGGTCACGGTTACGGGCCGAACAGACCTCAGCGATCAGCCAACTGGTGCTGGACACCGCAACCCGCCTGTACATCGAGCGAGGGTATGCCGGCGATGCTGTCAGTGAGAAGGGGCTACCGTGCCCGGCGTCGGTCGAGGTCCGCCTGTCGCTGCAGGCCCTTGAGGGCAGCCCAATTGACTTTTGGGACCTTCACCCCCCAGTGGCGAGGTAGCGGAGGGAGGCGCGCCCCATGGACTTGGCCATCCGCCAGAAAGCCGTGAGTTGCTCCCGTGGTGGTGGCGCGTGAATACGGTGCTCACGAAAATCCAAGCGGCGCCCGATTTTTCGAGTCAACCTTTGGTATGGATCATCTGCAGCTTCGAAAGCTCGTCATCGTGGTAGTGGGCGAGCACGTTCGCCGGAGCGGGCACCACTGCTACGGATGCCGTCATCAGCCTGGCATTTCGCAGGTTGCTGCGTCGTAGCGCGCAGCTCGTGTGGCACGAGGCTGTGCCCGACGTCGTCCATCGCACGCGCTAGCGGTGCCCATGTGTCGAAGAGCCGCTCTGCAGCGTGCGGGAGCACGCGAACGCAGGTCCGAGCGACGAGCTAACTCCGTAGGACCCGCAGGCCCATCGACGTCGAGTATCCGCAACGTCTGCATGTCCGTGGCGGTATTCCCATCTGCCGCGCGAGTCGACGGCGGAGACGAGTCTCCTCCCGACGGGCCGATACTTCAGCGAACATTTGGGTGCCACGGTCGACCGTTCAAAGCTCATGGTGATTCCAGCTTCGAGGTTCAACGAGGGTCCCGATATGCGATCGACTGAAAGCCGTTGCCGTTCAGAGTCAATGGCGATGGGCTCGTTGTGCTCAAGTCCGGCGGCTCGCGATCAATGACCGGATGCGGGCGCGGCTTGCAACTCCGGGGCGGCCGCGACGAGTAGTGCGGCTCGGTCGCGGGTGAGCGGGGGATAGATGCGTTCACCGTTGATCACTCGCTTGGTCGCCTTGGCCGCTGCGCCGCTGCTGACGACCCGGCGGTCCCAGCCCTCCGTGTACACCGCACCGGCTGGACCGAGATCGAGAATGGTGACATACCAGGGGATTCGCAGCGACAGCATGGGGGCACCCAGCAAGTCGCTGATCACGTTGTAGCCCGCATAGCGGCCCATCGGCCGACCGTGCTGACACGACATCACGGATACGTGTTCGTCGTCCATCTTCGCCGCTGCCACATCCCCTGCGGCGAACACACCGGCAATGCCCTCAACTCTCAGGTAGTCGTCAACGGGCAGCCGACCCAGCCTGTCGCACGGTATGCCGAACTGCACCGTCAACGGGTTCGCCCGCATTCCGGCGCACCACACCACTGTTGCCGCCGGCAAGACGTCCCCGGACGACAGCGTCACGCTTCGCTCGTCAACGGCGATGACGCGCACCCCGGTGATGGTTTCGACCTTGTTCTCGGCCAATGCGTCCTCGATGACTGGCCGAGCCGACTGACCCATGTCCGAACCCACGTGCGGGTTGTGGTCGACGAGGATCACCCGCGGTGTGACTCCGGCCCCTAGCGCGTTCGACAGCATCTTCGGCAGCTCACTGGCGATCTCGATGCCGGTGAGGCCAGCCCCGACGACGACCGCTGTCGCAGTTGCGGCATCCGAGGCGCGTTCGGCCAGGTCGCGGATGTGCGCCTGCAGCTTCATCGCGCCGTCGTAGGTGTCGACGTCGTAACCGAATTCGGTAAGCCCGGGAAGGCCCGGCTTGACCACTCTGCTGCCCAGCGCCAGTACGAGGCGGTCATAGCCAAGGGTTGCGCCGGGGGCTGTGCTCACCGTCGCGCCCGGAGCGTCGATTCCGGTCACGTCAGCAGTGATATGGCCGACTCCGGCCGGATCGAGTAGGTCCTGCAACGGGACTCGGCACGGGCTGAGATCGGCCTCGTAGTTACGGACCCGAATATCGTGGAATGGTTGGGAACTGATGACGGTGACGTCGACCGCGCCTTGGGGAACCCCGAGCTCGTCCAGGCGCCGGGCGGCGCCCAGCGCGGCCCATAGCCCGGCGAAGCCAGACCCGAGAACGAGAACACGCGTCGTGGGCGGCATCGCCACATCGTCTCGCAGCGCCGATTCACAGACAAGAGGCAGGCGGTACGACGCGTCGTTGCTCGAGTGGCTGGCGATAGCGAAGGTTCACCCGGAAGTGGTCGGGTTGCGTGGTCAAGGGTGTCACTCCGTCCACCGCGCGGCCGACCCGCGAGAGCCCACGCAGCACGGCGCCGCGTGCTCAAGCTCCTCGGCGCTAAACCGACAGCGGTCTCTCCGCACCGCGCTCCGGATCGGCAGATCGCGAGGTGACGGGTACGTCCGTCCGAGTCCGATTTTCGCCGCCGAGTTGTGAACGGATTTATGACCGAAGCGCGGCGAAGCGGCCCAGATGGCACGAGACCTCACCTCGGGCATCAGTGGCGGCGTCCAAGGTCCATGGAGACTTCACCCTGCATTTCTGGCGCGCCCGCCGGATGTGCAGCCATCGCGAAGCGCGCGGGGATGTTTGGCGTCTACCGACCACCGGTGGCATTTGCGAGTGGGGGAGCCCCGTAGTCGCGGCCGAATCCTGGGTGGGCGCTACTAGTAGAAATGGTTCTCGGAGCAATCCACGATCCCTGTAGCGACGCAGTTCGGTAGTGATGGAGGCCGATGCCGGTGCGAGGCAGGCGGGCTGTCGACACGACAGAATCACCGAGCCATTGGGCCGAAGCCATGGTGTGCAACGGTTTTGCGGAATTGGTCGAGGACGATGTCCCACCTGGCCCCGCCCGATCGCCTGATCCCCTCTCATCGACGGAGTGCAGGAGCAGCCGCCACGTTGCGTCGAGGTACCCCGTAGTCGGCAAGTGTTCGTTCAGGATCAGCGAGCATCCTGCTTCCTTGATATCGTCTCGTCGCGGGTCGGCAACCACCGAGCCGCCGAGCCGCCTGTCGGCTGCGAAATGTGCTGCCGTAGTTCGTCATACGGTGTGTGTCTCCGCCACGCCGGTCTATATCCCGTTCCGACCTGGGGAACTTATGACGCTGAGGCAAGTGTTCGATCCGCGTTGCAATGCGCTGACCGCGTGGCGGCTGGTCCTCGCGATCGGAGTCATTCTCTGGCACTCCTGGCCGCTGACCGGGCGCGAGATCCCTTACGGGCCCGTAGTGCAGTTGCTCAGCGAGGTATTTGCGGACGGATTCTTCACCATATCCGGGTTCCTCATCACGGCCAGTTGGATGCGCCGCCCGTACTTGCGGGAATACTGGACGGCTCGTATTCTGCGAATCTTCCCAGGCCTGTGGGTATGTCTGCTGGTGGTGGCGTTCGTCATCGCTCCACTCGCCGCCGCAATCCAGCACGTTTCGGTCTCGTTCTCATCCGAGGCCGCGTATGTGCTGAACAACGGCGTCACGAATGTGTTCTATGCAGGGATCGACGGCACACCCACGGGCGTGCCGTACCCGGGGGTGTGGAACGCGTCCATCTGGACCCTTTTCTTCGTGCTGCTTTGCGACGTCATGGTCTCCGTACTGGGGTTTGTCGGCTTGCTGAAGCGGCGCTGGACCATCCCCATCCTGTTCGTCTTGGCGGTGTGCTGGTCGGCCTACGTGTCTTATCCGACGAATGCGTTGCAGACCTGGCCGCAGATGCTGGCCCGGTTTGCTCTCATGTTCCTCGCAGGAGCGATGTTCTACCGGTACCAAGACAGGATTCCTGCCCGCTGGTCGCTAGTCGCGCTCAGCGTCGCCATCCTGGTGGCGTCCGAATTCATCGAAAATTACCGGGTGATCGCTGCCCTGCCGTTGGCATACGCCATCATCGTTTCCGGGGCGCTCATCAAGAACCGACGTCTCAACCTGCAGCACGACCTCTCGTACGGCGTGTACATCTATGCGTTCCCGATACAGCAGTTGCTGGCTACGTGCGGGCTTGCCCGCTTCAATTCGTTCGTGTTCTTCGTCCTTGCGACGGCGGCGACCTTGCCCGTGGCTGCGCTGAGTTGGTTCGTGGTGGAGAAGCGTGCGCTGTCCCTGAAACGTCGCCTGTTCAAGAGACCCGCTGAGCGCGAATCGGCAAGAGCTTCAAAGCCATCAGCGGGCGGCTGTGTCGCAGCCAGTGAGTCGATATCTCAGCCGCCGATGCCAGGAATATCCTCCGACGGACATTCTCGCTCGTAGCGGGGATGGTGTGCCGATGTTCAGAGCCGGTTGAGTGTTGAGCAAAAAGTATTTGTTGTGCAACAGGTTTCAGAATCTGTCGCGGACGATG
>NZ_JAVROT010000175.1:0-8865 GCF_032162605.1 Mycobacterium sp.
ACTCTTGACCGAATCTTGTCGACGGTCGCGTAATTCCGCCGGGGTGTCTGTCACGTAATTCCGCCACCGGTGGGCCTCGGGTGTAGGTCTACCGGGCTGGCTTGGTGTTGTCTACCGGCGCTGACGGCGCTCATTGATAGTGCCCAGTTCTGCTCACTGAAAGTGCTCACTGTGTGGCTCCGCCGATGAGGGCGGGTGTCCTCCGATGCTGGTGGTCTCTGACCACGCACCAGCCATCTGAAGGAGACCCGCTTTCTCATGCTCACATGGGAGGACGACGTGGAGATACACGCACTGCACAAACGAGGCTGGACGATCTCGGCGATCGCCCGCCACACCGGCAAGAACCGCCGCACCATTCGCAACTACCTGAGCGGGGTCACCACCCCCGGCGTACGCAGACCGGCCGCACCTGATTTGTTCGACCCGTTCCTCGACTACGTGAGCAGCCGGTTGCTCGAGGATCCGCATTTGTGGGCGCGGACGTTGTGCGATGAACTCGAAGGCCTGGGTTACCCGTTGTCGTATTCGACGTTGACCCGCCAGATCCGGACTCGCAAGCTGCGACCGGTGTGCGCGGCGTGCGCCACGGCCACGGATCGGCCCAACGCGGTGATCGAACATCCGCCGGGTGCTGAAACCCAATGGGACTGGGTGGATCTGCCGAATCCACCGGCGTCGTGGGGATGGGGGTCGATGGCCCGTCTCATCGTCGGATCGTTGGCCCACTCCGGGCGTTGGCGCGGGGTGCTCGCCCCGTCGATGACTCAGCCGCACCTCGTCGATGGCCTCGATCGGGTCTGCCGCCGCTTGGGTGGTCTCACCCAGACGTGGCGTTTTGATCGGATGGCCACGGTGTGTCACCCCGAATCGGGCCGGGTAAGTGCGAGCTTCGCCGGAGTGGCCAAGCATTACGGGGTCGCGGTGGCGATCTGTCCACCACGGGCGGGTAACCGCAGGGTGTCGTGGAGAAGGCCAATCACACTGCAGCCCAACGCTGGTGGCGCACACTTCCCGATGATGTCACCGTCGAGCAGGCGCAAGCCTCACTCGATGAGTTCTGCCGGCTGCGTGGTGACACCCGGCTACGGCCCACCCCCAGCGGCAAGGCCACCGTAGTGAGCGTCGCCGCCGCCGAACCGTTGGCGGCGCTGCCCGCTACGCCGTATCCGGTGATCCTGACCGAGACCCGCACGGTGTCACGCCAGGCGCTGGTGTCCTAGGGCGGCAACCGGTACTCCGTCCCGCCGGAGTTGGCCGGCGCCGCGGTGTCGGTCACGTGGGTGCTGGGTGCGGAGGTGATCGACATCCTCACCGCCTCTCAGATCACCATCGCCCGTCATCGGTTGGCTGCCGACGGCGCTGGGGCAACGGTCGGGGGCTAGGACCACCGTCGTACAGGTCGCCGGAGACCTGCGCGGCGATGGAGCCGGGAGTCTCCGGAGGACTCTGGCTGGCGAGCTAACGGGCACCCCCGAACTGCTTGTGCTAGATCTGTCCGACATCGAGCAGATAGACGTGGACGGCATCGACGCGCTGGATGCGATTGCCGAGCTAGCGGCTGAAGACGATATCCGATTCTGCTTAGTGTTCCCGCCGAAGGGGGTAGACCGACGCCGCCTAAACGTAGTGGAGTTATCGATGAGATTCCTGACCTTCTCATCAGTCAACGAGGCGCTGCAGCCCCATGAGCGGCCCGCAAAGCGTTCAAACGGGCTGGCGCCAAACATACGATGATGCCGGTCGGCGAGTGGACTCAAAGGCAGGATTCCGCAGCCTGCGCGCGGTTGCCATTGGCCTCGCGAGCAAGCCGCGCGGAAAGTTTGAACTGAAATCGGCGAAGTCGGATGACGACTGTTGGGGGAGAGGGTAATTCCTGGATCATCGCGATGTAGCCGACGGTGCTGGTGAGTGCGAAGGCGGCGATCAACAGCCGCAGGCGGCGATCCGAAGCAACGTCGATGACCGGTGCACAACGGCTCAGCGGTCATTCGCGCAGCAGGGGCAAAAGCTGATTACCCTGCCGCTCGATCTCACGCAGGTAAGGGGTGTCGGACAACACGAAGTGGGTGACGCCGAGATCCTGATATTTGCGTAGCGATTTAGCGACGTCCGACGCTGATCCCACTAGCCAGGTGGTGGCCGCTCCGCCGCCACCGAACTTGCCTGGTGTGGTGTACAGATTGTCGTCGAGGACCTCGCCACGCTCGGCAAGGTCATACAGTCGCTGCTGTCCTACCGCGGCACGGCGATGCGCACTCAGTGGCAGAGACCCATGCTCGCCCCGACCGTTGTCGGCCTGTTGAGCCGCCATCTGCGACACCTTGGCCTCAGCTTCCTGCCAGGCCTGTTCGGTGGTGTCCCGCACGAAGGTGGTGATCCGCAGGCCGAATTCCAGCAAGGGCAACTCCCGTCCGACCTCATCGCTGAGAGTACGCAGCCGCTCGATCCGGTCTCGGACGCCGTCGAGCGGTTCGCCCCAGAACAGTTGCACATCGGCATCCGCGGCCGCGACCCGCTCGGCGGCCGGTGACGCGCCGCCGAAGTACAGTGTGGGGTGTCGGCGTTCGCCGTGCGCAACGATGCGGGGGGCCACGGTGGAGTGCTCCACCTGGAAGTACTCGCCGCGAAAGGTCACGTCCTCTTCGGTCCAGAGCCGGCGCACCAGATGTATGAATTCGCTAGTGCGTGCGTAACGGTCGGACTGTTCGGCATTGGCATCGCCATAAGCGGCGAGGTCGTCCTTCCCCGATACAATGTTGACCCGTAGGCGTCCACCGGTGAGATGGTCGAGAGATGCTGCTGCCGCGGCGAAGTGGGCTGGACGCCAGTAGCCGGGCCGCACTGCCACGAGCGGCTCGAAGGCGGTGGTCCTTGCGGCGAGTGCCGTTGCGACGGTGAACGTGTCGGGCCGGCCCCAGCCGGTTCCGATCAGGGCGCCGGTCCAGCCATTGTCCTCGAGCGCAACGGCCTGCCGGGTCAGGGTCTCAAGGCTGTTGTGGTCCTCGACCGTATCGTCGCCCCGGTGGCCGGCCTCGACCTGATTCGGTATATACCAGAGGTATTCGTTGCTCATCGTCTTCCTGGTTGGGTCATCTTGGTGAAGTCATCCTGATCAATCGCTGCGGTGGGTGTTCAGCGGGCGAAATGCGCGAGCTGAGCGTCCTGGACATCGGCGCTCTGCCCCTGGACGAGGACGAACAGCGTCGACCGTGCATGCAACTGCGCGGTGTCGTCGAGAGCCAGGCCCCGTCCCGATCGGGCCGCCAGCAGTGCCCGGGTCATGGTGGCCAGCGCTTCGCCGATGGCGATTTTCGCCGCCAGCCGCTCATCGATGCGGAGGTATGGTTCCTTGGCGGCTTTGGCCTCGTCCGCGAGGGCGTAGGCATCAGAACGTATCTGGGCCACGCGCGGCCGCCAGACCTCGGCGACGTCTCGGGCGCGGAAATGGTCTGCCCGGTCCAGCTCGCCGAGCACCGTTTCGGCAAGTCCGAAATGGTGCCCGCGGGCGTCACTCGCCACCCCGAGATCCTCTGTCCGCCAATCAGACAGCGACTGCGTGGCGATGGCGTTCGCCGTCGGCACGAACACGTCGTTGAGGGTGACGCGTTCGGTACGGCTGCCTGCGACGGCGCTCAGCCCGAGGGGAGTGGACCGGATGTTGGCGTCGATCGGGACCAGCGCGGTGACGACGGTGTGCGTAGTGTCCTCGACGGCGGCGACCGCGAGCGCGGTACTCAGTCCCCACCCGCTGAACCACGACACCGTGCCCGACAACGTCCAACCCGCGGGTGCGCGGGTGGCAGCGATGTGGTGATGCGGAAAGCGGCGGACGTCGCTGACGGCAGCACCGACGAGGGTGCGGCCGCGCAGGATGTCATAGCCCAATTCCGGTAATGGTTCGCCGGCATGGTGGACATCAGCCAGTTTCCAGACCAGGGGAGCGTGCTGGGCCCACACCAGCCATGTGTTGAAGCAGGCGCCGGCGATGATCTCGTGCACGCGGCGGTCGCCACTGCGATCGAGAGCGCCGCCGCCAAACTCTGCCGGTGCGACATGGTTCAGTAGGCCCCGGCCGGCGAGCTCGACGATCCTCTCCGGCGCCACACCCTCGCGGTCGGTCCGTAATGCGGCGGGGCGCAGGGTCTCATCGGCGTAGGTGATGGCCGCGCGGATGAGAGGGATGGCGTCGCCGGTCGGGACGGCGGGCGCCGCTGTGAGGTTCCTGTCCAGCGGGGCGGTCATGCAAGTTCTCCTCTCCCGGGTGCACCTATGCGGGACCGACAGCCACGATCGTAAGTCTGCCTGCGTGCGTCTACCTTGCGCATCGCCTGACGTGCCAGGCAAGGAGAAACCTACTGTAGGCGAGGACATTTGGTCATCTTCGATTCACGGTGAGCCGAAACGATGACGGCCACGGGGCACGCTGGTTCACTTCGGTTGGTGCCTGTATTAGCCCACGTCGGCTTTGGGCCACCCCCGGCGGATGTTTGCCCGCTCGGGGGTCATTGAGCGTGTTCGTGATCATTGGGAAGGGACGAAGACCGTTGTCCGCCAGAAGTTTGCGCCGGTTCGTCTTGTCCTCGGCGGCGGTTGCTGCGGTGGCCGCATTGCTCGTTGCCTGCGGTGGTAGCTCGTCCAACAATGCGGGCGGAGGCAGCCCCGTCTACGACGGAACGCTGACCTTCTACGACCCGGTGCAGTACGACGCCTGGACTCCGACGAACTCGCTCTGGTCAAACAGCCAGGTAGCCGATAACGTCGCCGAACGGCTCATCTGGCAAGTTCCCGCGTCTGGTGACTTCAAGCCCTGGCTAGCCGAATCGTGGCAGATCAGCGACGACCATCTCGCCTACACCTTCAGGCTGAAGCCGGGTATCACCTTCAGCGACGGTTCACCGCTCGACGCGGCGGTCGTGAAGCTCAACTTCGACCAGCACGGCTTCGGAGACAAGACGCTGGGTGTCCCGCAGGACCCGTTCTGGACCGAGTACGCAGGCACCGACGTCGTCGACGATCACACCGTCGTGGTCAGGCTTTCGAAGCCGAACGTCGCGTTCATCCAGGTCCTGTCGAACTATCGCTCGAGTTCCATCCTCGGAAAGTCATATCTGGCAAAAGATCTCAACGGTCAAGGCGACCTGCACAATTGGGTGGGCACTGGGCCGTTCGTGGTCGACTCAGTCGACGGCACCAATGGGGTGACCCTGAAGCGACGCGACGACTACAACTGGGCACCGTCCGGTTCGGCCCACACCGGTAAGGCCTATCTGGAGAAGATCGTCTTCAAGACGGTCCCCGAGGCCGGCACCCGTGTGGGTGCGCTGCAGTCCGGCGAGGCGCAAATCGCCAGGAACATCGCCCCGTACGACGAACAGACCGTGAGCGCCGGCGGCGGGCAGATCGTGGCCATCCCGGTACAGGGGCAGTCCAATGACCTGACCATTCAGCTCGCCGACCCCACCGCACCAGTCCAAGACAAGCGGGTGCGGCTCGCGCTGCAGGCCGCGACCGACCGCGACGCGATCAACAAAGCAGTGCTGTCTCCCAACTACCCGATCCCGACAGGCGCGCTGGTGAAGGGCACCCCGCTGCGCCCTAACTCGAGCAAATACCTGCAATACGACTTGGGCAAGGCCAATTCCCTGCTCGATGAAGCCGGTTGGACGCCGGACGCCGACGGCATCCGGGTCAAGGACGGCCAGCGGTTGACCTTCCACCTGCGGGTGGCTCCCTACTACCAGGTCTCCCAATCGGTACTGGAGGTGCTGCAGTCGCAGTGGAAGAAGGCCGGTGTCGAGATCACGCTGACGAGCCCTTCGCTGACCGAGTACGAGTCTCACGAGCGAAAGGACAAGGACTGGTTGTTCGACCAGGGACAGACGTCCACCGCCGAACCCGGCGTGTTGCGCACGGCCTTCGCCAGCGACCGTCAGAACACGATCGACGCGCATACACCCGACGCGGTGCTCGACGGACTGCTCGTGGAGCAGTCGGGCGCCTTCGACACGACTGCCCGCAAAGCGGCGATCCAGGCGGTCGAGGATCGCATCTTCTCCGAGGGCTATGCAATACCGCTCTACGACGAAACCCAGGTATTCGGTCTGGCGTCGGGCGTCAACGGGTTCACCACCGAGTCGACCGGCCGGGCGTGGCTGTACGACACCTGGATCGCGAAATAGCGGATGCGCACCTATGTCCTGAAGCGAATCGGCCAGGCGGTCGCGGTGCTCTGGGCCGCCTACACCCTGTCCTTCCTGCTGCTCAGTGCGCTTCCTGGCGACGCTGTACACAACCGGATCCAGAACCCGGATGCCCAGATCTCACCCGAGGCGGCGAAGGTCCTGGTGCACTTCTACGGGCTCGACAGACCCTTGCGGGGGCAATACCTGACCGCACTGGGCCACGCGCTGCAGGGTGACCTCGGATACTCGATCAGCACGGGCCAGACCGTCACCGGATTGATCGGCGATGCCCTGCCCAGCACGCTCAAGCTCACCGGCCTGGCGCTGCTGTTCGGGGTCTTCTTCGCGGCGGTGCTCGCCGTGCTGATCAACTACGCACGGTGGTCGTGGTTGCGCAACGTCTTCGGTTCGGTTCCCGCGATGTTCGGGTCGGTACCTACTTTCGTCGTGGGAATTCTTGCTCTGCAGTTCTTTTCCTTTGGCATCCACCTGATCCCCTCTTCCGACAACGGATCACTCTTGGCACTCATCGCTCCGGCGATCACCCTGGCGTTCGTGATCGCGGCACCACTGGCGCAGGTGCTTGCCACCTCGATCGGCGCCACCCGAAAGCTGCCCTTCGTGCATGTGCTGCAGGCCAGAGGAGCCGGCGAGGGTTACATCTTCGGGCGAGGCGTGTTGCGGAACTCGTCGCTGCCGGTGCTGACACTGCTGGGCCTGGCGTGCGGAGAGCTGATCGCCGGATCCGTTGTCACCGAAGCGGTGTTTGCCCGCAAAGGCATCGGACAGCTCACGGTCAGCGCAGTCAGCACGCAGGACCTGCCGGTACTCCAAGGTGTCGTGCTCGTCGCCACGTTGACCTACGTAACCGTCAATCTCCTTGTCGACGTGGCCTATCCGTTCCTCGACGCACGGGTCTTACCCGACGGGAAATCGCAACGGGTCACCCGACGCAAGGCCGCCGTACTCCCGCCGAGCGCGCGACGGGCGGCGTCGATCGCGGTGGCGCGGGCAACGCCGATCGAGGTGTCCGTGCGATGACGAGCGTGGTCAGAGACGAAACACGCATCGGTGCAGTAGGTGTCGTGGCCGACCAGCGGCCACGTGCCGACCGCGTATCGGCGCTCACCGATACCGTGCGCTGGGCAGCTGGGCACTGGGGTCTCGTCCTGTCGGTGATCGTGTTCGCCTTGGCCGTGCTGTGGGCAGTCGTCCCTGGCGTGTTCACCCACTACGACCCGATCGCGATCGACAACACCAAGCGGTTGTTGCCGCCGTCGGGACAGCACTGGTTCGGCACAGACCTGCTCGGCCGGGATCTGTACGCGCGGGTGATCTACGGCGCGCGAGCGTCCCTGCTCGGCGCCAGTATGGCCGTCGCGGTTGCCGTCGTCTTCGGCTCGCTGCTTGGCGCTGCTGCCGGTTGGTTCGGTGGCTTCGGCGACAGCCTGGTGATGAGGCTCGTCGACGTCGTGCTGTCCATTCCGGGCTTCCTGCTCGCCATCACCATCGTGGTGCTCTACACCGCGAAGGTGGGGTCGACCGGCATCGTCCCTGCCGCGATCGCTGTCGGGCTGACGTCGTCGGCGACGTTCGCCCGGCTCATCCGCGCCGAGGTGCTGCGTGTGCGGACCAGTACCTACGTGGAGGCGGCGATCACCAGCGGCGCAACCAGTCTGACCATCCTCCGCCGTCATGTGATCCCCAACTCGCTGGCGCCGACGGTGTCCCTGATCGCAGTGCAACTCGGCATCGCGATCATCTGGATCGCATCGTTGAGCTTTTTGGGGCTCGGTGCCCAGCCGACGCAACCGGAGTGGGGGCTGCTGGTCGCCGACGGGCGCAAATACATCGCCACCAGGGGCTGGCTCGTGATCTACCCCGCCTTGACCATCGTGGCGGTGGTCCTGGCGACGAACCACATCGCGCGCCACCTGACGACGCGCAGTGCGCGATGACCGATCCCGTTCTGTCCGTTGCAGACCTGACCGTCGGTTATCGCGTCGCGCGTGAGCTGCGCCAGGTCGTGCACCAGGTGAGCTTCGACCTGCGCCCGGGTCAGGTTCTCGCGCTCGTGGGCGAGTCCGGTTCGGGGAAGACCACGACCGGGCACGCCATCCTGGGCCTGCTCCCCGACAACGGCGAGGTGATCAGCGGCTCGATCACCCTGCACGGTCAGGATCTGACCGCGCTGAGCCCGAAGGCGTGGCGTGATCTGCGCGGGCGGGTGGTGAGCCTGATCCCGCAGGACCCGGCGGTGTCGCTGGACCCCGTGCGACGGGTGGGCCGGCAGGTCGAGGACGTGCTGCGCCTGCACACCGACCTCGACGCCGATGCCCGGCGCGACCGCGTGTACGAGCTGTTCGAGCTCGTCGGATTCGACGACGTGGCCCGCCGCGATCGGCAGTACCCGCACGAATTGTCAGGTGGTATGCGCCAGCGTGTGCTGATCGCGGCGGCGGTGGCCGCCGACCCGCAGGTCATCATCGCCGACGAACCCACGTCGGGTCTGGACGTCACGGTGCAAAAACAGGTCCTTGACCTCATTGACGAACTACGCGCCCGGTCGTCGACCAGCATCGTGCTGGTCACCCACGATCTCGGCGTTGCCGCCGATCGATCCGATCTGATCGGCGTCATGCAGCAGGGCCGACTGGTCGAAGTCGGCCCGACTGCCACG
>NZ_JAVROT010000176.1:0-34757 GCF_032162605.1 Mycobacterium sp.
TGGTACATCGTCAGCATCATGGTCTTCATCGACTTCATCGTCGCGAGCATGGGTGGCAGCGATGCCCTCAGCTGCGGCATGAGCCTGTCCAGTGCGTCCAGGTTGGTGACGAGGCCACCCAGCTGATCACTGAGGGCGTCGATGCCGTCCAGGGTGTCGAACACCGACCGTGTCGCCCAGCACACCGGGATGTCGTAGCAGTGCGGTTCCCAGTAGAGGTAGGCGCGGATCGGGCGGAAGAAGTCGTCGAAGTTCGAGATGTTGTCGCGCAGCTCGTTGGTCGTCGCGACCATGTCCTTGGTCTTCAGCGTCAGGTCGTGGGTCACGGCGTTGAGCTGGTCCATCAGGACGAGCATGTGCTCGAGGTTCTCGATCATGCCCTGCATCTCGTCGGCCTGCTTGAGCATGCTGGCAAACGAATCCTGCTGGTACTTCAGGTTCATCTGCTGAGTCGTGCCCTGCATGCTGATCTGGAACGGGATCGAGGTGTGTTCGATCGGAGTTCCCAGCGGCCTGGTGATCGCTTGCACCCGCCCGATTCCCGGCGTGTTGAAGACCGCCTTGGCGATCTTGTCGATGACGAGGAAGTCGGCCGAGTTCCGCAGGTCGTGATCGCTCTCGATCATCATCAACTCGGGATTCATCCGGGCTTGCGAGAAGTGTCGATCGGCGGCTGCATAGCCCTCATTGGCGGGGAGGTCGGCGGGCAGGAAGTGCCGGTCGTTGTAGTCGGTCCGGTACCCGGGCAGGGTCAGCAGGCCGACCAAGGCAAGCGCGATCGTGGCGACCAGCACCGGCCCGGGCCAGCGCACGACGAGCGCGCCGATCTTGCGCCACCCGCGCGTGCGCAGTGCCCGCTTGGGCTCGAGCAGCCCGAAGCGACTCGCGATGGTGACCGCCGCGGGCCCGAGAGTCAGCGCGCAGCCAACCACGATGACCATCCCGATGGCCAGCGGAATGCCGAGGGTCTGGAAGTAGGGCAGTCGGGTGAAGCTCAGGCAGAAGGTCGCGCCTGCGATCGTCAGACCCGAGCCGAGCACCACGTGCGCGGTGCCGTTGAACATCGTGAAGTAGGCGTCTTCTCTTTCTTCGCCCAGACTTCGCGCTTCCTGATATCGACCTATCAGGAAGATGGCGTAATCCGTCGCCGCGGCTATCGCGAGGGTGACCAGCAGGTTGGTTGCGAACGTCGAGAGGCCGATGATCTCGTGATAGCCGAGGAAGGCGACGATGCCGCGGGCGGCAGCGAGTTCGAGCACCACCATGACGAGCACGATCAGCACGGTGACGATCGACCGGTAGACCAGCAGAAGCATGACGATGATGACCGAGAACGTGACCATCTCGATCAGCTGCATACTGCGGTCGCCTGCGATGTTCTGATCGGCCGAGAGCGCGGCGGGCCCGGTGACGTAGGCCTTGATGCCGTCAGGCGGTTTCAGGCCGTCCACGATCTTTGCTACGGCATCGACGGACTCGTTCGCCAGGGCCTCACCCTGATTGCCCGCCAGGTACACCTGGACGTACATCGCCTTGCCGTCATTGCTCTGCGAGCCCGCCGCGGAGAGTGGGTCGCTCCACAGGTCGTTGACGTGCTCGACGTGCTTGGTGTCGGCCTCGAGCTTGCGGACCATGTCGTCGTAGAAGGTGTGCGCGTCCTGGCCGAGCTTGTCTTGACCCTCCAACACGATCATGACCGAGCTGTTGGACTTGAACTCCTTGAACGTGGCGCCGATGTGCTGCATCGAGATGACCGACGGTGCGTCGTTCGGGCTCATCGACACCGACCGCATCTTGCCGACCTCTTCGAGCTGCGGAACGAGCACGTTTCCGAGTGCGATGACGACGATCCAGCCGAGGATGATCGGCAGCGCAAGCGTGCGGATCAGCTGCGGCAGCCGATGGCGTGTCGGATTGACCGACGGCCCTGCCGTCGGGATCGCGTCCGTCGTGGGTTCGTGGTCGGGCGTCATGCGTTCTTCACGAGGCAGAAGGTCTGGGCGTTCACGCCGTTGGTGGTCCTGTCGTCTTTCACTTCGTCGTCGACGGTGATGCGGCAGGAGATGGAGTCACCGTCGCCTGCCGCGACGATGTTTGGTAACACCGACGGGGCGGTCGTACTCAGCGTCAGCGACCACGGCAGAGTGGCGGCGTCGACGCGCACCGGCTTGGAGTTCAGGTCGAGGTAGTTGATGTCCGCGTAGCTGCCCGGTCCGAAGATCTCGTACTTGACGACCTTGGGATTGAACGGCTCGGCGTCGTCCGCGAAGTTCTTCGGTGTAACGAGGATCGGGTTCATGCCGAAGAAGGTGCGTACCCGGTGCACGGTGAAGCCGGCGACCAGCAGGACGATCACGATCACGATGGGTATCCACGCTCTTCGCAATGCCTTGGTCATAACCCCTACTCGGAACGATTCGCTGAATTGAAATGAGAGATTAGCCTATATAACTGTATTGTGGTTAACGAGGCGTGCCGCCTATCTTTGCCTCTGGCGTGACGTCAGGCACAACGGTTTTATGGTGTGACCCACCGCCTTGGGTCGAGTACTTGCACAAGACAATTCGAATGGGGATACGATTCCGGCTATGAAGGCCCTGACGCGGACTGGACTCGCAACGGCAATTGCCGCCTTCTCGCTGGCTGCGGCCGCGGCGGGGCCGGCGCACGCCGATCCAGACACTGACTTCTCCAATCAACTCCACACCTACGGCATCTACGGCCCGAAGGACTACAACGCCTGGATCGGCAAGATCCAGTGCAAGCGCCTGTCGACGGGCCTGGACGCGAACGCCGGCGAGGCCGCGGTCTTCCTGAAGAAGAACCTGCCGCGGGGCAGCTCCGAACAGCAGATCTACCAATTCCTCTCGGCGGGCATCGACTTCTACTGCCCGGATCAGCGGTTCGTGGTGGACAGCCTGGCGGGGAACGCCCCGGCGACGCACCCTCCGGCCGGTGCGCCACTACCCGCCGAACAGTAGTGAAGGGCGCCTGGGCGGCGTCGACTGCGGGCCTGGTGGCCGCGCTGTTCGCGGGCCCGGGGCAGGCGACCGCGGATACCGTCGGCGGTCCCCTCTACGCCATCGGCAAGTGCTACGACGCCACCCAGGCTCCTGAGCAACGCCCTGCCGCGTTCGCCTACAACTGCGACCAGACGGGCGTCATGCAGGACATGACGTGGAGCTCGTGGGATTCCGAAGGCGCGAACGGCTCGGGTACCGACAGTTCGGTCGAGTGCCAGCCCAATTGCGCGGAGGGCACCCGCGTGTTCAACCCCATCGCCGTGCATGCGTGGAACCCGCAGTCGCCGGCGACGCCCGGTTGTCCGTCCGACGTGCAGTTCTACTCGGACATGACCGTCGCGTACCCCGACGGGGTACCGCCCTGGATCAACCCGGGCACCACGTGGGACACCGGAACCGACTTCGTGACGGTGGACGGCAAGCCCGCGGTGCACTTCTCCGGTCTGACGCCCAACTGCTCGTAGCGGTCACACCGTGACCGTCACCGGGCCGACGTTCCAGATGTCGTCGCAGTACTCCTCGATCGCGCGATCCGAAGAGAACTTTCCGCTGCGGGCCGTGTTCAGGATGGACATCCGCGACCACGCGTCCTTGTCCTGCCACGCCGCGGCCACCCTGTCCTGACATTCCACGTACGACGCGTAGTCGGCCACCACCAGGAACGGGTCATCGTTGCGGAGGTTGTCGACAAGGGGACGGAACACCTCGGTGTCACCGTGCGAGAACTGTCCGGAGGAGATCAGCCCGAGCACGGCCTCGAGCTCGTCGTTGCCGTCGATGTAGTCGGCGGGGCGGTAGCCGTCGAGCTTGACCCGTTCGACCTCCGACTCGGTCAACCCGAACAGAAAGAAGTTCTCGGCCCCCGCCTCTTCGCGAATCTCGACGTTGGCGCCGTCCAGCGTTCCGATGGTCAGCGCTCCGTTGAGCATGAACTTCATGTTGCCCGTGCCCGACGCCTCCTTGCCTGCGGTCGAGATCTGCTCGGACAGATTCGCCGCGGGATAGATGAGGTGGGCGTTCTGCACGTTGAAGTTGGGCACGAAGGCGACCTTCATGTACCGGTTGACCTCGGGGTCGTTGTTGACTGTCTCGCCAACGGCGTTGATCAGCTTGATGATTCGCTTGGCCATGAAGTAACCGGGCGCGGCCTTGCCGCCGAAGACGTAGGCGCGCGGTGCGATCTCGATTCCGGGATTCATCTTCAGCCGGAAATACTGCCGGATGATGTGCAGCACGGACAGGTGCTGGCGCTTGTACTCGTGGATGCGCTTGACCTGGATGTCGAACATCCAGGTGGGGTCCAACTCTACCCCGGTGGCCGTGTGGAGGAACTCTGACAGTCGGGACTTGTTGGCCCGCTTGACCTCCCGCCAGCGCTGGCGGAACTCGGGGTCGCCGATGTAGTCCTCCAGCCCGCGAAGCCGGTTCAGGTCGGTCAGCCAGCCGCCACCGATCGTGCTGTCCAGCAGCGTGCGCAGGCCCGGGTTGGACAGGGCCAGGAACCGGCGTGGCGTGACTCCGTTCGTCTTGTTGGAGAAGCGCTCCGGCCACAGCTCGTAGAAGTCCTTGAGCACGCTGGCCTTCAGCAGGTCCGAGTGCAGCGCCGCCACACCGTTGATCGCATGACTGCCCACCGTGGCGAGATGCGCCATCCGCACGGTCTGGCCACCGTTCTCACCGATCAGCGACATGCGCCGCACCCGCTTGACGTCCCCTGGGAAGTGCGCCCGCACTTCGTCCAGGAAGCGGCTGTTGATCTCGTAGATGATCTCCAGGTGTCGTGGCAGCGACTCCCGGAACAGGCCCAACGGCCACTTCTCCAGGGCTTCGGGCAGCAGCGTGTGGTTGGTGTAACCGAAGGTGGCGACCGTGATCGCCCAGGCTGCGTCCCACTCGAGGCGACGTTCGTCGACCAGGATCCGCATGAGCTCCGCCACTCCGATCGACGGGTGGGTGTCGTTGAGCTGCAAGGCAAACCGGTCCGGCAGATCGTGCAGCGAGGCGTCGGCGAGGTCATCCATGATGTGGACGACGTGCTGTAGCGAACACGACACGAAGAAGTACTGCTGTAGCAGGCGTAGCCGCTTGCCCGCCTCGGGCTCGTCGTTCGGGTAGAGCACCTTGGTGACCGTCTCGGAGGTGACCTCCTCCTCGACGGCCTTGTAGTAGTCGCCGGTGTTGAAGGCGTCCAAGGCAAACGAGTCGACGGCCCGTGCGCTCCACAGTGTCAGCGCGTTGCAGGTGTGCACGCCGTAACCCTGGATCGGGGTGTCGTATGCGACCCCCTTGATCACCTGCTTGGGCAGCCAGCGCACGCGGGTGGCGCCGGCGTCGTCGAGGTACTGCTCGGTGTGGCCGCCCCAGTTGACGAGGTAGTTCACGTCGGGTTTGGCGATCTCCCATGGGTTTCCGTTAGCCAGCCAGTTGTCGGTCTTCTCGATCTGCCAACCGTCGGAGAATTCCTGTTTGAAGATGCCGAACTCGTAGCGGATGCCGTAGCCGATCGCGGGCCGCTCGAGGGTGGCCAGCGAGTCGAGGTAGCACGCGGCGAGCCGGCCGAGGCCGCCGTTGCCGAGGCCGGGTTCCTGTTCGCAGGCCAGCACTTCGTCGAAGTCCTGGCCGAGGGTATCGAGCGCCGCCCGGGCCGCGTCCTCGATCTGAAGGTTGAGCAGGTTGTTGCCCAGTTGCGGGCCCATCAGGAACTCGGCCGAGAGGTAGCAGGTCACCTTGCGCCCGAGATCGAGGGACGTCTGCGTGGAAGCCACCCGGTTGTCCTGCATGCGGTCCCGTACGGCCAGGGCCAGCGCCCGGTAGTAGTGGTCGGGCCGCAGGGCGGCTGCCGGGCGACCGATCGAGTACCGCAGGTGATCCGTGATCGCCTCCCGTAGGTCGTCGGCGTCCAGTCCGGTTCGGACGTGGGAGGCTTCGGGGGCTGAATTCACGGCGTCGGTCACGGCTGGATTGTGGCAGCTGGGCGTGCACGGCGCACTCGCAGCAGACATCGTCCGGGTGAACGCCCCACCACGCGCCCGTGGTGAGGGAGATCAGGCGTGCACCCGACGCACCACGGCTACGTGCGCCGTCGACTCACCCTGCTCCCTTGCCGTTGTCGACGCGGTAGACGGCGCCGTGGACGGCGGCCGCGTCGTCACTGGCCAGGAACGCGATCGTCTTGGCGACGTCGGCGGTCTCCATGAAGCCGCGGGGCGAGGCGATGCGCATGATCAGGTCCCAGTCGGCGTTTTCCGGCGCTTCGAACTCGGTGGCCTGTGCGGTGGGCATGCCACCGGGGCAGACCACGTTGACGCGCAGCTTCTCCTTGGTGAACTCGACGGCCAGCGCGCGCGTGAGGCCGACCAGCCCGTGCTTGGCGGCGCAGTAACCCGCCGAGTAGACCTCGCCCTCGACGCCAGCGATCGACGCGACGTTGACGATGTTTCCACCCGCTTGTAGGAGGTGTGGCAGGGCCGCGCGGCACAGAAAGAACGGACCATTCAGATTCACCGCCAGGTCCTGCTCCCAGTCCTCGTCGGACATGCTCGGGGTGTGACGCATCTTGTGAAAGCCCGCGACGTTCACCAACACGTCGAGCCTGCCGAAGGCGGCGACGCAGTCCGCCACCGCCTGCTTGCACGCGGCGGGCGTGGTGACGTCCACTGACGCGTACTTCCCACCGGGCACGTCGGCGAAAACCTCGGCCATCCGCTCTGCGTCGCGGGCGATGCCGAACACCGACGCACCGCGCTCGGCGAACACCCGCGCCGTCGCGGCGCCCAGTCCGGCCGACGTTCCGGTGATCAATGCGACCTTGCCGTCCAGAGCAGTCATGAAGCGACCTTCTCACGCCACGACACGTCGGCGGCCGCCGCGTCGGGCAAAGGTGTGACTTCAACCCGATCGCACTGCGATACTCGGGGCATGACCATCGCCCGGGTGCTGGCCGCCGCCACGATCTTCGTTAGCTTCGCCAGCGTCGTGCTGGGATTCGCGAGTCCGGCCAGGGCCGACCAGGTGATGCAGGGCATCTACAGCTACACGCAGGGCGACGTGGTCGCGGAATGGGTGATCTACCCCAGCTGCGTTCCCACCGTCGGCGACCTCCGCGACAATCTCGAACTCCCGGTGGCGTGCCGATTGCACGTCACCCCCACGCCCTCGACACAGGTCGCCGGCGGCGATGCGCGGCTGACCGGTGGGGTGTGGGAATTCTCGACGCCGAAGGCCGACGGCATGACGTGCCCGGACGGCAGCACGGCGCCGATTCAGGAGACCTACGAGTTCGACGACCTCACCATGACCGGGACGCGGTCGGTCGCCCACAACGACGTCTGCGGAATGCCGGCGGGCATCACCAAGCACCCCTTCACGTTGGCGTTCAAGAGCCCCCTGCCCATGCCCGTGGAGCAGTACCCGCTGTACTGCGAGCCCGGCGGCCTGAAGAGGTGCTGGTGAGCGAGCACCGACCCCGCTTATGGTGAAGGCCCTCGGGGGCACGTTGAACGGGACTGAAGGGCGGCACATGGGCAAGCGGGTCGTGGTTTGGGGTACTGGCTTCGTCGGCAGGATGGTGATCGCCGAGATCGTCAAGCACCCGGTGTTCGACCTCGTCGGCGTGGGTGTGAGCAACCCCGAGAAGGTGGGCCGCGACGTCGGCGAGATCTGCGGACTCGGGGCTCCGGTGGGGGTGACCACGACCGACGACGCCGAGGCGCTCATCGCCCTCGAGCCGGACGCCGTGGTGCATTACGGCCCCACCGCGGCGCACGCCGACGACAACATCGAGCTCATCACGCGATTCCTGAGGGCGGGCATCGACGTGTGTTCGACGTCGATGACGCCGTGGGTGTGGCCCGCCATGCATCTCAACCCCCCGAACTGGATTCAACCGATCACCGATGCCTGCGAGGCAGGCCAGTCGTCATGCTTCACCACCGGCATCGATCCAGGGTTCGCCAACGACCTGTTCCCGATGACTCTGATGGGGTTGTGTTCGGAGGTCCGCACCGTGCGGGCATCGGAACTACTCGACTACACCAACTACGAGGGTGACTACGAGTTCGAGATGGGCATCGGCAAGCCGCCCGAGCACCGGGCGCTGCTGGAGACGCCGGACATCCTCATCTTCGCCTGGGGCGCAACGGTTCCGATGATTGCGCACGCAGCGGGCATCGAGCTCGACGAGATCACCACGACGTGGGACAAGTGGGTGACGCCCGACGAGCGCAAGACCGCGAAGGGCATCATCGCGCCCGGCAACGTCGCCGCCGTCCGGTTCACCATCAACGGTGTCTTCAAGGGCGAGACACGCATCCAGTTGGAGCACGTCAACCGGATCGGTCTCGACGCCGCGCCTGACTGGCCGTCCGGTGACAAGAACGACGTCTACCGCGTCGACATCGAGGGCACGCCCAGCATCTTCCAGGAGACGGCGTTCCGCTTCACCGACGGCTCCGGGCGTGACGCTGCGGCCGCGGGTTGCCTCGCCACCGGACTGCGTGCACTCAACGCCGTGCCCGCGGTCAACGACCTGCCGCCCGGCTGGGTGACCCCACTGGATCTACCGCTGATTGCTGGGCAAGGCACAATTCGATGACGTGGCAGAAGGAATAGGGCTCTCGGTCGGCGCTACCGCTTTGCGGGCGGTGGCGATCGACCGGTCCGCGGTGAGGCGATCGCCGGTACTGACGCTCTACCCGCACCGCCCCGCGGAGGTGGGCGTCCCGAGCGAGAACCCCACCCTCGCCGAGCCCGGACTGATCATCACCGACTTCGTCGACCGCGTCGGCGACCCGGTGGCGATCGTCGCGGGAGACGGCTCGTCGCACCGTGCCGAGGCGCTGCTGGCCGACGCGCTACGGTCTCTGCTGCAGGCGCTGACGGCCGCCAAGCCGGACTCCGAGCCGGTCGGGGTGACCCATCCGGCGCACTGGCCTCCGGCTGCGGTCGACGCCCTGCGTGGCGCGCTGGCCGCACGACCCGGGCTCGGTGGCTCGGAGCCCGCTCTCCTAGTGTCCGACGCGGTGGCCTCGCTCACCGCGCTGCAGGACGATCCTGGCGTGCCCACCCGGGGAATCATCGCAGTGTGTGACTTCGGTGGTACCGGCGTCAGCATCACCCTCGCCGATGCCGCCGACGGCTTCCGGTCCATCGGTTCGACGGTCCGGCACACCGATCTCTCGGGCGACCTCATCGACCAGGCGCTGCTGAGCCGGGTCGTCGGTGACCTGGCAACGGCGGGTTCGGTGGATCTGTCGAGTACGTCGGCGATCGGATCGCTGAGCCGGCTGCGCGGTCAGTGCAGGGCAGCCAAGGAACGGCTCTCGACGGCGGCCGTCACGTCACTCGCCGTGGAACTGCCGGGGCATCGCACCGAGGTGAGGATCACCCGCACCGAACTCGACGACGCCATCCGCGAGCCGCTCGACGCATTCATCGTCGTTCTTCAGGACACCGTGCAGCGCAGCGGGATTCATCCCGGTGACCTCGTCGCGGTGGCGTCGGTCGGCGGCGGGGCGCGCATGCCCGTGTTCACGACGGCGCTGTCCGAGCACCTGCGGGTTCCCGTCATCACGTCGGCGCAACCGGAGTTGGCGGCCGCGATCGGCGGCGGTCTGAAGGCGGTTCGCGGTCTGGTCCCCGATGGTGCGACCTCCGTGGCGCCCGCGGCCGCCGCGGCGGCGCCCCTGGTCCCGCCGCCGTCAGCCGATGCCGGTGCCCCCGCATCGTCGACGTTTCGCGCCCTGGCGTGGTCGGACGCGGACGACATTCCCGAGCCGACGCCCCCAGACCCCGCAGACGCCCAGGACGGTCCGGCATACGAGCCGTACGACCCCCGGCCGCAGCTGGCCTTCGCCGATCACGAGGCCGACGCGGAGGAAGCGGCAGCGGTGCTCCCGTGGTATCGCCGCCCGGTCGCGATCCTGGCCGCCGTGGTGGTAGTGGCAGTGGTCGTGCTCGGCGCCGCCGCCCTATATGTGCTGCGCAACGACGAATCTCCCGCGCCCACTTCGACTCCCACGACGGTGACCACCACGGCTCCGCCAGCGTCCAGCGTTCCGCAGCCCAGCTCGGAGTCATCGCCGCCAGCGACGCAGGCCCCCCCGCCCGTCGTGACGGTGACGCAGGAACCCCCGCCCGCGACAGAAGCCCCACCGTCGCCGACGGAGGCACCACCACCACCGCCCACCACTACCGAGCCGCCGCCTCCACCGCCATCGGAGACGGCGCCGACCACGGCGACGACTGCACCGCCCAGCACACAGGCTCCGATCATCCCGACCCTGCCGTATCAGACCATCCCCGGTCTGCCGTTCGTTCCGGCACCGTTTCAGCCGCCGCAACCCTAGGCTTGTCTCCGTGACCCAGACGGACGGCCTGCTCTTCGATCCGAACACCTACGACCCGCACGAGTTCGACGCCGAGACGCGGCGACTGCTCCGCGCGACCATCGACTTCTTCGAGGGGCAGGGCAAGAAGCGGATCCTCGACGACGACCTGAAGGCACAGTGGCCCGCCGACTTCGTCGAGTTCGTCAAGCGGGAGAAGCTCTTCGCCACCTTCCTGACGCCCTCGGAGTTCGCCGACGGAAACCCGGACAAGCGTTGGGACGGGGCACGCAACGCGGCACTCGCCGAGATTCTCGGTTTCTACGGCCTGACCTACTGGTACACCGAACAGGTCACCATCCTGGGTCTCGGGCCGGTCTGGCAGAGCGAGAACAAGGACGCCAAACTCAAGGCCGCCGACGACCTCGAGGCCGGAGAGGTGATGGCGTTCGGGTTGTCCGAGCGCGAACACGGCGCAGACGTCTATAACACGGACATGGTGCTGACGCCGGCGAGCGAGCAGGACCGGGCCGACGGCATCCTCTACCGGGCGTCGGGGGAGAAGTACTACATCGGCAACGGCAACGTCGCGAGCCTGGTGTCGGTGTTCGGCAGGCGCGGTGACGTCGACGGCCAGGACTCGTACGTCTTCTTCGCCGTCGACAGCAGCCACGAGAACTACCACCTGATCGACAACGTCGTGCACATGCAGATCTACGTGAGCACGTTCCGGCTCGAGAACTATCCGGTGCGTGCCGAGGACATCCTTCACACCGGCGTGGAAGCCTTTGCGGCGGCACTGAATACGGTCAACGTGGGAAAGTTCAACCTGTGCTCCTCGTCGATCGGAATGACCGAGCACGCGTTCTACGAGGCGATCACCCACGCGCAGAACCGCATCCTCTACGGCAACCCCGTCACCGACTTCAGCCACGTGCGGGCCAACTTCGTGGACGCCTACGCGCGCATGGTCGCCATGAAGCTCTTCAGCAGGCGCGCAGTCGACTACTTCCGCAGTGCGAGCCTCGACGACCGGCGCTACCTGTTGTTCAACCCCATGACGAAGGCCAAGGTCACGATGGAGGGCGAGACCGTGATGCGGTCCCTGCACGACGTGATCGCCGCCAAGGGTTACGAGAAGAACACCATGTTCCGCGAGGTTGCGCAGCTCATCGGCTGCCTGCCGCGGCTGGAGGGCACGGTGCACGTCAACGTCGGCCTGGTGCTGAAGTTCATGCCGAACTACATGCTCAATCCCAAGTCCTACCCAGAGATTCCGACCCGCAACGACGCCAGCGACGACACCTTCTTCTGGAATCAGGGGCCCACCCGCGGCGCGGGTGCGATCCAGTTCGCCGACTGGACGCCGGTGTACGAGAACCACGCCCGAATTCCGAACGTCGCCCGGTTCTACCAGCAGGCGCAGGCGTTCAGGGATCTGCTCGTCACGGCGGCGCCCGATGCCGAACAGGCGAAGGACCTCGACTTCCTGCTGAACGTCGGGCACCTGTTCTCACTGATCGTCTACGGCCAGCTGATCCTCGAGCAGGCCGCGCTGGCGGGTCAGCGGGGAGACATCGACACCGACATCCTAGACGCGATCTTCGACTTCCAGATCCGCGACTTCAGCACGTATGCCGTTGCGTTGCATGGCAAGCCGACGTCGACCCAGGCGCAGCAGGACTGGGCCCTCGGGGCGATCCGCAAACCCGTCGCCGACGCGGACCGCTTCACCCGCGTCTGGGAGCGGGTGCGGGCGTACGACGGCGCCTACGAGATGGCGCCCTGACTCAGGCCATCTCGGGGACCCGCAGGTGGGCGATCATCAACTCGAAGTCGTGCTCCTCCTGGATCTGGGCGGCTGCCTCCGCGGACACCGAGCCTCTGAGTCGATCCATTTCGCCGCGGTTGCGCTCCATTACGTCGGCACTCTCGAAGGCCATCGACGACACCCCGCGGCCCGACGTTCGGTCCACCAAAAGGCTTGCGCTGCAGAATCCTTCGAGTTCCTGCAACGCGGGCAGAGCTGACTTGAAGATCTCGAGGCCAGCGTCGATCTGGTCGGTGTGGACACTGGCCCAGGTCACCCGGACGCAGGCCCCCGCACCCGCCTCGCGTTCGCGGTGCAGGACCGCGATCTCCCATTCGTCGACGGTTGGGCTCGCGCCACCGAAGATCTCGGCGGCGCGGTTGCGAACCTCCTCGACGGCCGACGCACTGGCGCGCATCGCGTCCTCTGACTCCCAGGCACTGGTGATGATGCAGCGGCCGGATGACCGGTCGGCCACCAGGGACAGGCCGATGTGTCCCTCCAGGCCCTCGAGCACGGGCATCACCTTCTCGCGAACGTAGGCAATGCCGGCGTCGAGGGATGAGGGCTTGGCCTCGATGGTCGTTGTTCGTGCGTACACGATCTGCCTCCTCTAGCCGGGGCAGCGTCCCGACGGCGCTGCCGTCGCGGTTCATGGTCCTCCGCTGACGAGCGGATGGCAATGGCGTCTGCGGCAGCAACTTCCCCGTCACCGTCCGTCCATGCACACCGTCGCCGTGCTGGCGCTGCCCGACACCGTCGCCTTCGACCTCGCGACGCCCGTGGAGGTCTTCGGGCCAGAAGCTGACACCATCGTCGTGCCAGGGCGCCACGACGTGTCGGGCGCCTTCACGCTTGCAGCCACCGGCCAGACCCCCATGCAGTGGCTCACCGGGATGCGGGTGCGCCACGCGCAGCAGATGCTGGAGACCGCGTCACACGGTGTCGAGCGGGTCGGCCGGGAGGTCGGCTTCGCGTCGCCTGCCAACTTCCGGGAGCAATTCCGCAGGCTGACGGGCGTGTCGCCGCACAACTACCGCAACACCTTCCGAGAGCGCATCGCGGGCTGAAGGTCAGTGATGCACGCGCTGCTTCTTCTCGATCACGACCTGCGCCAGGGGGATTCGCACCTCGGCTGGTGCCGCCGCCACCCGGGCCGCGACACCCGAGCAGAGTTCGTCCAGGAAACCGCCGCGGCGTTCGGCGGGCAGCTCGACTGCGAGACTCGGGAACGTCGACATGCGCAGGAACGCCGCCCACCTGGCGCCGAGCCCCTCGGCCTTCTTGTCGATCGAATACTGGGTCCAGAAGCGGTCCTCGGCGTCGAACACCTCGAGGTGCTCGATCGAGAGTTTCTCGAAGGTGCCGGACGGCGCGAACGGGGACAGGAAGTCGCGGGCCCGGCGCCCGGCGATCGGGATCGTCATCCGGCGCAACTCGTCCTCGCTCACGAGTTCACGCGCCTCGAGTTCGGCGAGCGTGTCCACGGTGGCCTGCAGGAGTGGCCGATACCCGAAGTCGCCGTCCTCGCCGATTCCCAAGGTCATTACCACCAGCCGCCCGCCGGGGCTCAGCTCACGACCGCGGAACGCCACGAACTCGTGCCAGTCGTGCGCCGCCTGCCTCGCGTAGGCGGCGCGGACGTCGTCGTCGCGGCTGTGCGCCACCAAGACGTGGTCGGGGATTGGCTTCGGAGTGCGGGCCAACCATTGGATCGACCATGCGGACCAGGCCAGGTTCACGCTGTTGGACGGAAGGATCTGGGAGTAGAACGAGCGTCCGACGGCGGAGGCGAACGACGCGTGGTCCTTCTTGAGGTAGGTGTCGGGGTCGTCGCTCAGGGTCCGGAAGAGCGCGGTGAAGTCGTTTTCCGGTACGTCGGTGTGCGTGACCAGCACCGAGTGCTCCGGCCGGGTCCGCTTGCGCAACACGGCGATCGCCGCGCCGATCGGCAGCAGAGAATTGTGCCCGGTCGCCGCACCGTAGTCGGCGATCACGACGGGGCGCGGAGACCGGGGGATGGGTACCACCGCGGCGGCCCGCTCGAAAAGCGTTATCGCCCGACGCAATCCGGCTGCCTGAAGCCGCGAGGCTGCAGTGTAGGAGCCACTGTCCATCGGCTCCGGCTGCACCACCACACTCGATTCGGGCATAGGGCAAACGGTAGCCCGTCAATCGCGTCGACGTGACAGACTGCGGTCCATGAATCGCCGGACCGGGCCTCGGATCATGACCACCATCGCCGTGGTGACGATGGTCGCGGCTGCCATCGGCTTCGTCGTGACGTTGGTCCTCAACGCGTTCGTGTTCGACGAGTACGACGCGTACGGCGAGGTCCCGATCCCAGGTTCGGCCAGCGTTCACCTCCCCGAGGGTGACGTGACCGTCACCTTTCGCACGGTGCTGATCGGCGGCGGCGGAAGTGGACTGCCCGTGCCGGCCTTGAACTACCGCATCACCGGGTCGGACGGCGCCGATGTGCAGCTGACCGAGGACTACGGCACGACCACGACGGTGAACAACGATGCACGGGTCCGCATCGGATATCTCCACGCACCCGTCGACGGCACCTATGACGTCAAGCTCGACGGCAACGTCAGTGCCTATCTCGACCCAACGCTCGCGTTCGGGCACGGCAGCAGTTTCGGATCCGTGCCATGGATCCTGGCAGCGATCTTCGGCTTCGCGATCGTGAACCTCGTCATCGCGCGGATCTGGGCTTCTCGGGTCATACGGAGTGAGCGCGCCGCGCCAACGATTTCGTACCAACCGCAGGCGTCGTACAGCCCCAGCGATCAAGGCGTACGGATCGAGCAGCTCAATACGCTTGCCCGGCTTCGTGATTCGGGCGCCCTGACGGAAGCGGAGTACACAGCCGAGAAGAAGCGGGTGCTCGACGGGCTCTAGTGACCGCGCTTGACCCATTCGTCGTAGTTGACGATCTCATCGCCGATCACGGTGCTGTCGCCGTGTCCGGTGTAGACCACGGTGTCGGCGGGCAGCTTGCCAAGGCGCTCGGAGATGGATGCCAGGATGGTCGGGAAGTCGGAGTAGGACCGTCCGGTCGCGCCGGGTCCGCCGTTGAACAGCGTGTCGCCGCTGAACACCGCACCCAGTTCCGGCGCGTACCAGCACACCGATCCCGGCGAATGCCCCGGCGTGTGGAGCGCATGAATCTCCACGGCGCCCGCGTTGAGCACCAGGCCGTCGGTCACGCTGCGGAAGTCCTCGTCCGGGTGGGTCATTCGCCAGAGCACGTCGTCGGCGGGATGCAGCAGCACTGGCGCGTCGAGCGTCCGCCCGAGTTCTGGTGCGACGGTGACGTGGTCGTTGTGGCCGTGGGTGCAGATCACGGCCACGACATTGCGACCGCCGACGGCGTCGACGATCGGTCCCGCGTCGTGGGCCGCGTCGAACACGACGACGTCGGTGTCGTCACCGACGACCCAGATGTTGTTGTCGACCTCCCAGCTGCCGCCGTCGAGTTCGAAGGTGCCGTGGGTGACGACGCGTCCGATGGGCCCGCTCATCACAGGATCACCACGGAGCGCAGGACCTCGCCGGCGTGCATCTTTGCGAAGCCGTCCTCGATGCCGTCGAGTCCGATGCGCTCTGAGACGAACTTCTCCAATGGCAGCCTGCCCTGGCGGTAGAGGCTGATGAGGGTGGGGAAGTCACGTTCGGGCAGGCAGTCGCCGTACCAGGACGACTTGAGAGAACCACCGCGGGAGAAGAAGTCGACCAGCGGAATCTCGAGTTTCATGTCGGGTGTCGGCACCCCGACCAGCACCACGGTGCCTGCCAGGTCGCGGGCGTAGAACGCCTGCTTCCACGTCTCGGGACGACCGACCGCGTCGATGATTACGTCGGCCCCGTTGCCGTCGGTGAGGTCCTGGATGGTCTCCACCACGTCGAACTCCTTAGCGTTGATCGTGTGGGTGGCCCCGAACTCACGCGCCCAGTTGAGCTTCTTGTCGTCGGTGTCCACGGCGATGATCCGTTTGGCGCCCACCAGCCGCGCCCCGGCGATTGCGGCGTCGCCCACGCCGCCGCAACCGATGACCGCGACGGTGTCGTCACGCTGGACGTTGCCGGTGTTGATGGCCGCCCCGATGCCCGCCATCACGCCGCAGCCGATCAGTCCGGCGACGGCGGGATCGGCCTCGGGATCTACCCTGGTGCACTGACCCTCGTGCACCAGGGTCTTGTCGGCGAACGCCCCGATGCCCAGTGCCGGGGTGAGTTCGGTGCCGTCGGTCAGCGTCATCTTCTGAGCGGCGTTGTGGGTGTTGAAGCAGTACCAGGGCCGGCCACGCTTGCAGGCCCGACACTGTCCACACACCGCCCGCCAGTTCAGCACCACGAAGTCACCGACCTCGACGTGGGTCACGCCCGCACCGATCGACGCCACCGTGCCCGCGGCCTCGTGGCCGAGCAGGAAGGGGTACTCGTCGTTGATCCCGCCCTCGCGATACGTCAGGTCGGTGTGGCACACACCACACGCGATGATGTCGACGACCACTTCGCTGGGACCCGGATCCGGGATGACGACGTCGACCAGTTCGACGGGTTGCTTCTTGGACCGCGAGATGACACCGCGCACTGTCTGGCTCATGCGTACAAACTAGCGGCCTCGGTGAGAGGGTTGTTCAGTGATGCCTGCCTTGTTCCTGTCCCACGGCGCACCACCGCTCGTCGATGACGAGACTTGGGTGTCGCAACTCGCCCGGTGGGCGGCGGAGCTGCCCCGCCCAGAGGCGATTCTGGTGGTGTCCGCGCATTGGGAGGCCGCACCGCTGACCATTGGCTCGACTTCCACGAAAACACCACTGACGTACGATTTCTGGGGATTTCCGCAGCACTACTACGACGTCACCTACGACGCCCCGGGTGCAACTGAGCTGGCAGCGAGGGTGGAGGCGTCGATGCCCGACGGGGAAGCAGTGGCGCACGACCCCGAGCGCAGGCTCGACCACGGTGCCTACGTGCCGCTGACCGTGATGTATCCGCACGCCGATGTACCGGTGCTGCAGATGTCGATGCCGACGCTGGAGCCCAGGCGCCTGCTCGACCTCGGGGTGAGGCTGAGGCCGCTGCGCGACGAGGGCGTGCTGATCATCGGGTCGGGATTCACCACGCACGGCCTGCCCTTCCTCACCGATCCCACACCGGACGCCGAGGCGCCGGGGTGGTCGCGTGAGTTCGACGCGTGGGCGGCCGAGCGTTTCGCGGCGGGTGACCTCGACGGGCTGATCGACTTTCGCGCCAAGGCGCCCGGCATGCCCTACGCCCACCCGACGATCGAACACTTCGCGCCGTTGTTCGTCGCGCTCGGCGCGTCGGCGGATCCCGAACAGGCACCGAAGCAGGTCGTCGACGGCTTCTGGATGGGGCTGGCCAAACGGTCCCTGGAGCTCGCATGAGTGCGCTCGAATTGATGACGGACTGGCCGGTCCCGTCGGCCGCGGCGGCGGTGATCGGGCCGTCCGGCGTGCTCGCGGAGTTCGGCGACACTGGCCGCAGGTTCGCCCTGGCGTCGGTGACCAAGCCGTTGGTCGCCCGCGCGGTCCAGGTGGCGGTGGAGGAGGGTGTCGTCGAGCTCGACACGCCGGCCGGGCCGCCGGGCTCGACCGTGCGCCACCTGCTCGCCCACACGTCGGGCCTGTCGATGCGCTCGCCCGACGTCATCGCCGCGCCGGGGCAGCGCCGGATCTACTCGAACGAGGGTTTCGGCGTGCTCGCCAGGGTGGTGCAGCGAGCCTCGGAGATCGAGTTCGACCGGTATCTCACCGAGGCGGTCTTCGAACCTCTTGGGATGGGCTCGTCGTCGCTTCTCGGCGGTGCCGACGCCGCGGGCTTCGGCGGCGAGTCGACGGTGGCGGATCTCGCCCTGTTCGTCGGTGATCTGCTGCGGCCCGTTTTGGTGTCGCAGCAGATGCACGATGACGCCGTCTCGGTGCAGTTTCCCGGCCTGTCGGGAATCTTGCCGGGGTTCGGCGCGCAGCGGCCGAACGACTGGGGGTTGGGTTTCGAGATCCGCGACGGCAAGTCGCCGCACTGGACGGGTTCCGCAAACTCTGCCCGCACGTTCGGGCACTTCGGCCAGTCAGGCACGTTCATCTGGACCGATCCCACCGCTGACCTGGCACTCGTGGTCCTCAGCGACCGGGACTTCGGCGATTGGGCGCACACGGTGTGGCCGACTCTCTCTGATGGAGTGCTGAGAGAATTCGGCACACACTAGCGCAACACTGGTCCCACAGGGCACAATAGACACGCACGAAACAACTGCAACTTTTTGGCATCTACAGGTCGTCGGGGAAGACGTCCCTTTTGGAGCCGAAGGAGCAGATGATGCGTGCATCGAACCAGTTCGCCGACACGGCCACCGGTGTGGTGTATGTCCACGCCTCGCCCGCGGCGGTATGTCCACACGTGGAGTGGGCCCTTTCGTCGACCCTGTCGGCGCGGGCCAACCTCAAGTGGACACCGCAGCCGGCGTTGCCTGGACAACTTCGTGCTGTCACCAACTGGGTCGGACCCGTCGGCACGGGGGCCCAGCTCGCCAATGCGCTCCGGTCGTGGTCGGTGTTGCGCTTCGAAGTCACCGAGGATCCGAGCGAGGGTGTCGACGGCCACCGCTGGTGCCACACCCCGCAGCTGGGTCTGTGGAACGGGGTGATGAGCGCCAACGGTGATGTCATGGTCGGGGAGATGCGCCTACGCGGACTGCTGGCCTCCGGCGCAGACACCCTCGCCGCGGAAATGGACACCGTGCTCGGCACCGCGTGGGACGAAGCCCTCGAGGCCTACCGCGGTGGCGGGGACACCGGCGAGACCACCTGGCTCAACCGGGGCGTCGGCTAGCGAACCTAGAACCTGGATCGCCGCGGTGAGGCCCGCGACTGCCGCCGCGGCTCAACTTTCGGTGTTACCGATTCCGGCGAAGCGCCGTACCGCCGGTAGGCCTTCGCTCGTGCCGGGCCAGTGCGTCTCCAGCGTCCACGAGTGCGCCATCACGACCTGGCCGGGCCGGGCCGGGGTCGGGCGATGACCGTGATCGCCAGACCGATCGCCGCGATCTGAATGACCGCGACGGTGACGACGAGTGCTGGGATCGAAGTGTCGTAAAGCCAGCCGGTTAGTGCGCCCCCGGCGGCGGTGGCGGCACCGAGCCCAGCGGCGAACAGTCCGTAGGCGGTGGCCCGGCGCGGCGGGGCGACCAGATCGGCGACCACCGCCCGCAGGGTGGATTCTTGAATGCCGACCGCCGCGCCCCACAACAAGGCACCGACCACCACCAGCCAAACCTGATCGGTGAACGCCACCACCGGCACGAGAGCAGACAAGATCGGCAGAGCAGCAAGCGTCTTGGCTCCGACACGGTCATATAGCCAGCCCGAGAGCAACGCCGCGACGGCATCGGCGCCCATCGCGGCGGCATAGACGAGCGGGACCACGGCGGCGGATAGGATTCCGCGGATCACCATGTGATACGACAACACTCCGAAGGTGGCGAACCCGATCATCGTGGTCGCGGTGAACGCGCAATACGCCCAGAACTTCGCGGGCAACGGCGGTGACGGCCTGGCGCGACGATCTGCGACCTCGTCTGCGGAATGCGGGGCTGGGGTGGGGCCGGCTGCGCTTTCGTAGCGGGCCGGGTCGGGGACCCTCAGCCGTAGCCACACCAGCAAAGCCAGTGCGGCGGCTCCAGGCAATGCAAGTACACCCAGCGCCGGGCCGTAGTCGTTCCCAGTGATGGCCAGTACACCGGCCACCGTCAGCGGCCCGATCACCGCCCCGATCTGATCCAACGCCTCGTGTACGGCGAAACCCCGTCCACGCCCGGTCACCGCGGCGGCGTGCGACAACAACGTGTCCTTGGCTGGGCTGCGGACCGCCTTCCCGATTCGTTCGGCGATTACCAACGCACACGCCACCCACAACGTGGCGGCGACTCCCAGCACCGGGACGGTCACGATCGTCAGGGTGTAGCCGGCGATGGTCCACGCCCAGAACCGCTGGGTGCGGTCGGTCAGCGGCCCCGACACCAGCCGCAACCCCATAGCGGCCGCCTCGCCGATCCCGGTCACCACTCCGACGACCAACCCGGTGGCCCCCAGCGACGCCAACAGTGGTCCGGTGATCGAACGCGCGCCCTCATAGACGAAATCAGCCAGCAGGCTGACCGTGCCGAACACCGTGACGAACCGCCACGCAGCCAACATCGGCTGCCTTGGCGCCGCCTCGGCGTCCTCGGGTTTCGTGGTCATTCAACAGCTTTCGCGGGGCCAGTGGCGTCGGGTACAACGAGGACTGGGCAGTGGGTGTGGCGGATCAGATGCGCCGACACCGACACGCCCATAGCCCGGTCGAGGGAAGACATCAAGCCTCCCCGTGCGGCGCCGATGATGATCATCAGGGCATCATCGGCTTCGGCCAGCGTCGTCAGCGTGTGCGCGGGGCCTCCGTGGTGCGCGGAGTACGTCCAGTTACCGGGCAGCGCGCCTAGCAAATCGCAAGCCCGGGCGCGTTCCTGAGCGAGCTCGTCGGCGAATCGTTGCTCCCAATCGTCGCCGTCAGGGTCAATCGGGAAGTCTTCGAGGTCGATGATGTGCGCGACATGCAGATGCGCGTTCAGGGGTGCGGCGAGGGTGATCGCGAAGCGCAGCGCCTGCTGGCTGGACGGGCACCGATCGAACCCCACCAGCAGATGGTGGGTAGCGGGCATGTCGGTGGTGGGTCCATCGATGCGTCGGAGCTTGCGCGCGTTGACCATCGTGTCCTTTGCGGACGAGGTTTTCGGGTGTCTGGTCATCGTGTCTCCTCACAGCGAGCCATCGCCATCCCCACCGCTCGCGGCGGTGAGGGTGAACTGCAGGGTGCCGATCGCATTGAATGGACCGGCCCGGTAACGGCGGCGTTGGATCAGTCGGATCGTCTCGACGCCCACGTTGATCAGCCCTGTCGCCCAGGGGAACTCGCGGGCACGTCGGTGCCGGATCGCCCCTTCGAGGACGAACGGCACCATCGGGGCCGCGTTGCCGGCGCACGCAATCCATACCACTATCATCCGCCGGTTTCCTCTCGACGAGAGCGAATCTGGGCGCCGACGGCGACACCTATCGCCGTGGCCACCACACAGTCCCTGCATACCAGCCGCCCGCCCACCAGTGGTGGCCGCGCAGCGGCTCCTCAGCGTGCGACCGGCTGTGCGCGCACGGCGAAGGACGGGGCGGCCACCGACACGTCAGCCGCCGACGGACAACCCGATCCGCACCCGCGCAGGGATCACGCCCCAGCCGTAGGTCAGGTCGAAGAGGTTGTCGTGCAGGAATGCGTTACGGCCTGCTGGCACCAGGGTTGGCTTCTCGCGTTCCCCAGTGCCGTGGTGATGGCCCAGGTTAGCTTCTGGGTCGCAGGATGCGCAGTGCAGCGGCTACCGCCGACACCTCGACCGGCAGCGGGCACACGAACTCGCCGTCCGCGTACGCGTTGATGCCCGGCGAGTCGACGGTGATGACCTTCGCCCGTGCCGTGCGCACCTGATCGAGGTCGACGTGGGTGCCCTTGAACACGGTCGGGAACAGACGTATCAGCTTGGTGCGCGACGCGGACTGCACCATGGTCACGTCGAGTTGGCCGTCCGAGTGGTCGGCGTCGGGGCAGATCAGCATGCCGCCGCCGTAGCTGCGGGTGTTGCCGAACGCGGCCAGCGTCAGGTCGGTGACCAGCTCCTCGCCGTCGAAGGTCAGACGGAAGGGGAGTAGGCGCAGCTTCGAGAGCTCGGCCACCATTGCGACGTTGTATCGCATTCGGCCGTGTGGCCAGCTCATCCGGTTGGTCCGGTCGGACACCAGCGAGTCGAAACCCGCCGCCATCACGGTGCCGAACCAGCGGTCGGTGCCGTCGGCGCCCTTGATCCGGCCGAGGTCGACCGTCTCGACGCTACCGTCGACCACGACGTCGGCTGCGGCCGCGGGATCACCTGTGGGCAAGCCGTATTCGCGTGCGTGGTCATTGCCCGTTCCTGCCGGGATGATGCCGAGCGGAACGTCGCCGAGTGCCAACGCCTGCAGTGCCACGGAGACGATGCCGTCTCCTCCGACGACGACCAGGGCGTCGGTACCCCGGCTCAATTCGGCGTCGACCAGGCGCCGGGCATGGCCCGCATCGGTCCCGACGATCCCGCAGACGTCGACGCCACGTTGCTGGAAGCGCGCGATCGCGCGTTCGGCGGCGTGCGGAGCATTGCCGTGGCCCGACGCAGGATTGGTCAGCACCGTGACCCGGGCGACGCCCCCCGACGTCACGGGATCAGCTTGCCGGGGTTGAGGATTCCCGCCGGATCGAGCACGCCCTTGACGGCGCGGAGCACCTCGACCCCGAGATCGCCGACCTCGTCACGCATCCACGGGCGGTGGTCGGCGCCGATCGCGTGATGGTGGGTGATGGTGCCGCCGGTGTGCACCATCGCCTCCGATGCCGCGGTCTTGGCCTTGCGCCACTGCTCGATCGGATTGCCGCGCTGCCCGGCGACGACGGTGAAGTACAACGACGCACCGGTCGGGTACACGTGGGATATGTGGCACAACACCAAGGCCGGAGTACCGATTTCGGATGGATGATGCCCCGAGTCGCTGCGCTCCTGCCCGCCGGCGAGCGACGTGGTCAGGGCGTCGGTCACCGCGGCCTTGAGCGTGCCGAGGTTGGACCAGTTCGTCGCGGTCTCCAACGTCTCGCAAAGCGCTCCCGCGGCCAACAGTGAGTCGCGCAGGTACGGCGCCGCGAAGCGGCCATGCTCCCAGGCCTTCGCGGGTCCTTCGCCCAGCGACGTGCCACCGTGTGCCTCGAGTACGGCGCGTGTCTCGGCGTGCCTGCTCGCGGTGTGTGCCGCGGTTCCCTCGAACGCCGTGATCGCCAGGCAGTTACCCGTGACGCTCTGCTCACCGATGGCTTCGCTGGTGGCGAGGTTGACACCGGTCTCCGCCTCGTCGGACAGCCGGATCACGGTGGGGCCGGCCCCGTTCTGGGCGACGGCCCGCAGAGCCGTTGCGCCCGTGGGGAAGTCGGGGAAGGACCACGCCTCGTAGCGCGTCGACTCCGGGACGGGATGCACCCGCACCCGCACCCGCGTGATCACGCCGAAAACTCCCTCGGAACCGATGATCAGCTGTCGCAGGTCCGGTCCCGCCGCCGACGCCGGCGCGCGCCCGAGGTCGAGGATGCCTGCCGGCGTCACCGCGCGGACGCCTCGGACCATGTCGTCGAAACGGCCGTATCCCGCAGAGTCCTGGCCGGAGGAGCGGGTTGCCGCGAAGCCGCCGATGGTGGCGAACTGGAAGCTCTGCGGGAAGTGACCGAGCGAGAAGCCGTGCGTGGCTAGCAGCTTCTCGGCGTCCGGCCCGGTGACGCCTGCGCCGAGCTCGGCCTCCCCGGACACCTCGTCGATGCCGTGCAATTCGTCGAAGCGGCGCAGATCCAGTGACACCACGGCCTTGAAGTCGCCGCGGATGGGGTCCAGGCCGCCGACCACGCTGGTGCCGCCGCCGAACGGAACGACCGCGATGCTCCGCTGGGCGCAGAGCCGCAGGATCGCCGCGATCTCGTCCTCGTCGGCGGGTAACAGCACCGCGTCGGGCGCGTCTTGCACGCCGGAATCCTTGCGGCGCAACAGGTCCAGGGTGGACTTGCCGCCGGCCCGCAACAGCCTGCCGTAGTCGTCCGACGTGCAGTGAGCCTCGCCGACGATGGCCACCAATGCCGCTCGGTCGGAGTCCGACAGCGCGGACGGCCGCAGGCGAACCTGGTCGACGTCGGGTTCGGAACCCGGTTCGGCGTCGACGCCGAGGGCCTGGACGAGCAGGGTCCGGATCCCGTCGGAGAGCGGTTTGGCTGCCCCTGGATCTCCCCAGGCATTCCACTTCATCGGGGGCAGGTTCTGGTCGTCCGACGCAATCATGGGTTACAGTATTACAGATCATGTCAATCAGTAACGAAAAACGGGCGAAGCCGGTCGAGGATCGCATCCTCGACGCCGCTGCCGACTGCGTCGTCGCCTTCGGTGTCGATCGCGTGACACTCGCGGAGATCGCGCGCCGGGCGGCCATCAGCCGTCCGACGGTGTACCGCCGCTTTCCCGACACCCGGTCGATACTCGCGGCCCTCCTCACGGTGCGAATCACCCGTGCGCTCGACGCCGTACCCAGCGCCTGTGTCGGACGCGAGCCGCTGGTTCGGCGCGTCGTCGGTGTTGCGCAACTGGTGCGTCGCGACGACGTCGTCATGTCGGTGCTGCACCAGGCACCGGAACTGGCGATGGTGTACCTCACCGAACGGCTCGGTACCAGCCAACAGATCCTGCTCGACGCCGTGGCGGGCGAGATCAAGTCCGCCCAGGACGAGGGCAGCGTCCGTCCGGGCGACGCCAGAGAACTCGCCGCCATGACCTTGTTGATCACGCAGTCGACGATCCTGTCGGCGCAAATGGTCGAGTCCATCCTCGACGCCGCACACCTGGTCTCCGAGTTGGCCCTGGCACTGAACGGATACCTGAAGCCATGACCGCCTCGACGTCAACGACCGCACTGAACGCCACCCGCCGTGCCGCCGACCTGACCGCGCTCGGCGACGGAACCAGCGTCGACCTCGTCGTCATCGGCGGAGGCATCACCGGGACGGGGATCGCGCTCGACGCGGCGACGCGGGGACTGTCCGTGGTGCTGGTGGAGAAACACGACCTTGCCTTCGGCACCAGCCGGTGGAGTTCGAAGCTGGTTCACGGTGGGCTCCGGTACCTGGCCACCGGCAACGTGGGCATCGCCCGGCGAAGCGCGATCGAGCGCGGAATCCTGATGACCCGCAACGCCCCTCACCTCGTCACGGCGATGCCGCAACTGGTGCCGTTTCTGCCGTCGATGAGAACCGCCTCCCGCGCGCTGGTCCGATTCGGCTTCACCGCAGGCGACGGGCTGCGCAGGCTGGCGGGTACCCCGGCGGCCACGCTGCCGCGATCACGGCGCATCGACGCGGCTCGGGCCGTGGAGCTGACGCCGACGGTGCGCCGCGACGGGCTCGACGGCGCACTCCTCGCCTACGACGGCCAACTGATCGACGACGCGCGTCTCGTCGTGGCGGTCGCCCGCACCGCAGCTCAGCATGGAGCGCGAGTTCTCACCAGGGTGGCCGCCTCGGGTGCCACCGGCACGTCGGTGCGGCTCACCGATCAGCTCACCGGTGAATCTCTCGACGTGTCAGCGCGCGTCGTGATCAATGCGACGGGTGTCTGGGCGGGTGACGTCGACCCGTCCATCCGGTTGCGACCCAGCCGCGGAACACATCTGGTGTTCGACGCTGCGGCCTTCGGCAATCCCACTGCCGCATTGACGGTTCCGATACCAGGGGAGCTCAACCGGTTCGTGTTCGCCATGCCCGAACAACTCGGGCGGGTGTACCTCGGGATCACAGACGAGGACGCACCCGGACCGATTCCCGACGTGCCTGAGCCGACGCCTGCGGAAATCACCTTCCTGCTCGATACCGTGAACACCGCGCTCGACGTCGCACTGACCGGGGACGACGTGATCGGCACCTATGCCGGGCTACGTCCACTGATCGACACGGGGGCGGGAAGGACGGCCGACGTGTCACGCGAACACGCCGTGGTCGAGTCGACGAACGGCCTGCTCAGCGTGATCGGCGGAAAACTCACCGAGTACCGGTACATGGCCGAGGACGTGCTGGACCGCGCGGTGACGGTGCGCGGGCTCGCGGCAACCGCGTGCCGTACCCGCAACCTGCCGTTGGTCGGCGCTCCCGCCAACCCGGTGTCGACGCTCCGGTCGCCTGCGGATCTGCCGTCCTCGCTCGTCGCCCGCTTTGGCGCAGAGGCCCCCAATGTCATCAGCCGCGCCATGTGCGACCGGCCAAGCGATCCGGTAGCGGACGGAATCGACGTCATACGGGCCGAATTCGAGTACGCGACGACTCACGAGGGTGCGCTGACCGCCGAAGACATCCTCGACCGTCGGACCCGCATCGGACTCGTCGCCGCAGATCGCGAACTGGCCGTCACCGCGGCCGAGGAGTTCCTCAGCCGCGTGCTGTAAGGCTTACAGCGGGATGTTCTTGTGTCGACCGCGACGCGCGGGCGCCTCGGCCAGCGCCTGGGTGAGGACGCTGCGCGTGTGCGGCGGGTCGATCTTCGCGTCGACCACGCCGATCTCGATGGCGCTGTCCACACCGCCCGCGATGCGCTCGTGCTCGGCGGCCAGTTCCTCGTGCAGCGCTTCGCGGTCCTCGGGAGCGGCGGCGGCAAGAGTGCGCTTGTGCAGGATGCCGACGGCCGGCTTCGCGCCCATCACGGCGACCTCGGCGTTCGGCCAGGCGAATACCTTCGTGGCACCCAGCGAGCGGGAGTTCATCGCGATGTAGGCGCCGCCATAGTTCTTTCGGGTCACAAGGGTGACGCGGGGAACGGTTGCCTCACCGAAGGCGTGTAGCAGTTTGGCGCCGCGGCGCACCACGCCACCCCACTCCTGGTCCACACCGGGCAGGTAACCCGGAACGTCGACGATGACGACGATCGGGATGCCGAACGCGTCGCACAACCGCACGAATCGAGCTGCCTTCTCGGCGCTTTCGGAGTTCAGGCAGCCACCGAGGCGCAGCGGATTGTTGGCGAGCACGCCCACGCTCCGTCCGGCCAACCGGCCGAGGCCGACGACCATCGAGGGAGCCCACTTGGACTGGAACTCGTCGAACGGCGTCGCCTCGTCCAGCAGAGCCGAGATGAGCGGATGCACGTCGTAGGCCCGGCGGGCCGAGTCCGGAAGCAGTGCGCGCAGATCCGAATCGCCTGCCTCTGCCTTCGCGCGATCGAAATGGCCCTGCTGGCAGAACAATCCGACCAGTCGGCGGCCGCGCTGGTAGGCATCGGCCTCGTCGTCGGCGACGATGTGGCACACGCCGGACTTCTTGTGGTGGGTATCCGGCCCACCGAGGGACGCCATGTCGACGTCCTCGCCGGTGACGCTGCGGACGATGTCGGGCCCGGTGACGAACACGCGGCCCTCGGGCGCCATGATGACGACGTCGGTGAGCGCGGGCCCGTAAGCCGCGCCGCCCGCAGCGAAGCCGACCACCACTGAGATCTGCGGGATGAAGCCCGAGGCCCGGATCATCGCCTCGAACATGAGCCCCACGGCGTGCAGGGCCTTCACACCCTCGGCCAACCGCGCGCCGCCGGAGTGCCAGATGCCGATGATCGGGCTCTGCTCCTCGATGGCCCTGTCGTAGGCATTGACGATGTGCTGGCAGCCGTCGACGCCCATCGCGCCACCCATCACGGTGCCGTCGGTGCAGAACGCGATGGTGCGGACGCCGTTCACGGTGCCGGAGGCGGCGAGAACGCCGGAGCGGTCGCGTTCGTGCAGCGCTTCAACGCTGCCGTCGTCGAAGAATGCGCGCAAGCGCAGCAGGGGATCGCGCGGATCGAGGGACTCGTCTACAGCCTCGGGCACCATGGTCGTCATCTGTCTCTCCTAAATTTTCGGTGGTTCTCAGTACTTGCCGAAGGCGATCGCCACGTTGTGCCCGCCGAAGCCGAACGAATTGTTGATTGCGTATTGGTAGTCGCCGCGGCGCGGTTCCCCTGCGACGACGTCGAGGTCGATCTCCGGGTCGAGATTGCGCAGGTTCAACGTGGGTGGGACGACTCCGTCCCGTAGCGCCAACACGGTCAGGATCGATTCCACCGCGCCGACCGCGCCGACGGAGTGGCCCAGAGCCGACTTCGGTGCGTACACCGCGGGTCGGTGGCTGCCGAGCGCGTTGTTGATGGCCTTGCCTTCGGCCACGTCGCCGACCGAGGTTCCGGTCGCGTGCGCGTTGACGTGGTCGATGTCGCCGGGCTGCAGTCCCGCGAGCTGAATGGCCCGCGTAATCGCATGGCCCGCTTGGTCACCCGTCGGATCCGGAGCCACGATGTGGTAGCCGTCCGAGGTCACCCCGGCGCCCATGAGCCGCGCCAGGATGTTGGCGCCGCGGGCCCTGGCATGTTGCTCGGTCTCGAGGACCATCAGCGCTCCGCCTTCGCCGAACACGAAGCCGTTGCGATCCTTGTCGAACGGACGGCAGGCGCCCGCCGGGTCTTCGTTGGTGGTCGACAGCACGATTCGCATCTGCGCGAATCCCGCGATCGGCACCGCCTCGATCCTGGTCTCGACGCCGCCGCAGATGGCGACGTCGGCCTCACCGAGAACGATGTTCCGCCACGCGTTGGCGATCGCCTCGCTGCCCGAGGCACACGCCGACACCGGGGTGACGACGCCGGCCCTGGCGTTGCGTTCCAGGCCCACTGCCGCGGCGGGCGAGTTCGGCATGTACATCTGCACGGCCAGTGGGGAGACGGCCTTGAAGCCCTTCTCCCGCATCGCGTCATAGGCGTAGAGCAGCTCCTCGCTGCTTCCCATGCCGGTGCCGATCGAGACCAGCAGCCGTCTGGTGTCGACGTCCGGCGAGCCCGCGTTCTCCCAGGCCCGACGACCGATGACGGTGGACATTCTCTGCAGGTAGGAGAGCCGACCCAGTTCTTCCTGCGTCAGGTCGCCCTCGAAGTCCTCGAGTAGATGTCCACCGATGCGCACCGGGAGGTCGTACAGCTCGACGAAGTAGTCATCCAGCGTGCGGATGCCACTCTCCCCGTCGAGCAGACGCTTCCAGGTGCCCTCGGCGTCGGTGGCAAGGGCAGTGGTCATGGCAATGCCGGTGACCACTACGTCGGGGAACGGATTCCCCGACGACGAACCCGTCGACCGTGCCATTGCTACTCGAACGTTCCTCTCCGTGCCGCGTTACTCAGTAGCGCCCGAAGGCCAGGGCGACATTATGTCCACCAAAGCCGAACGAGTTGTTGATGGCGTACTGGTATTCGCCGTATCGAGGCTCACCTGCGACGACATCGAGATCGATCTCGGGGTCGGGTGTTTCGTAATTGAGCGTCGGCGGGATGACGCCGTCGCGCAGCGACAACACCGTCAGGATGGCCTCCAGTGCACCGACGGCGCCGATGGAGTGACCCAGAGCCGACTTCGGCGCGTACACCGCGGCGTGTCCCACCCCGGCAACCCGGATGGCATTCGCCTCGGCAATGTCACCGATGGACGTCGACGTCGCGTGCGCATTGACGTGCTGGATGTCCGCCGGCGACAGACCCGCCGTCTCGATTGCGCGCTTCATCGCGTGTCCGGCGCGAAGGCCGTCGGGTGCAGGCGCCACCATGTGGTACGCATCTGACGAGATGCCTGCACCCATGATCCTGGCCAGCGGCTTGGCGCCGCGCGCCTTGGCGTGCTCCTCGGACTCGATGATCATCATCGCCCCGGCCTCGCCGAAGACGAAGCCGTCGCGGTTCTTGTCGAACGGCCGCGACGCCGCCTCGGGGTCGTCGTTCCTGGTCGACATGGCCCGCATCATCGAGAACGCCGCGATGGGCAGCGCCTCGATCATGCCTTCCACGCCACCGCAGACGGCGATGTCCGCGTCACCCATGACGATCTGGCGCCACGCGTGAGCGATGGCCTCGGAGCCCGACGAGCAGGCCGAGACAGGGGTGATGACCCCAGCGCGGGCGCCGAGCTCCAGCCCGACGACTGCGGCCGCACCGTTCGGCATGACCATCTGGACGGCCAGTGGCGACACCTTGCGGGGGCCACCCTCGTTCATCGCGTCGTACATTTCGACGATCTTCTCGCCGCCGCCGAGACCTGTGCCGATCACGACCGAGAACCGGTCGGGATCGACCTCGGGCTTGCCCGCGGACTCCCACAGTTGGTTGCCGACGTACTTCGACATCCGCTGCACGTAGGACATGCGGCGCATCTCGAGCCGGGTCATCAGGGGATCGAGGGGCTCCTTGAGGTGCCCCCCGATCTTGACCTGAAGGTCCCACTTGTCGACGAACTCGTCGTCGAGGACGCGGATGCCACTCTCGCCTGCCAACAAACCCTTCCACGTGCTCTCGATGTCCGCCGCAATCGAGGTGGTCGCGGTGACGGCAGTCACCACGACGTTGGGGAAACCGCCGTTAGCAGTGGAAGGGCGGGTCACTGTGCGAACTTATCGCGCAGCGCCGCGGCAGCTTCGGGGTTCTCTTCCTCGAGCTTCTGGATGTAGGAGACGACGTCACCGACGGTGCGCAGACCGGCGAGGTCCTCGTCGGGGATCTTCACGCCGTACTTGTCCTCGGTCTGCACGGCGATCTCGACCATCGACAGCGAGTCGATGTCCAGGTCGTCGACGAACGACTTCTCAGGGGTGACCTCAGACGGCTCGATGCCGGTCACTTCTTCGATGATCTCTGCGAGACCCGAGATGATTTCCTGCTGGCTGGCGCCCACTATGGCTCCTTCTATTTCTTCGTTGATCCGGCACTCCCTGTTGGAGAGCGGACATGGAGTTGTCTGGCTTAGAGCTCGGCGAGCCCGTCCAGGTCTGCGGGGGTCTTGACGGCGTACGTCGGTACTCCCCGAAGTTCTCGTTTGGCGATGCCCACCAGAGTGCCCGCGGGCGGGAACTCGATGATCGCGGTGACCTCCCGCTGACGCATGGTCTCGGTGCAGAGGTCCCAGCGCACTGGCCTGGTCAGCTGGGCGACCAGCTTCGTCATCGCATCGTCAGCCGACGTCACCGGTTGCCCGTCGGCGTTGGAGAGCAGGATAGTGGTCGGCCCCAAGATCTCGGCGGTGGCGACTGCCTGCGCGGCCGCCGAATAGCCGCCCAACGCCGAGGACATGAAGTGGGTGTGGAAGGCGCCCGCGGTCGCCAACAGCCGGACGCGCGCCTTCGCGGGCGGATCCTCGGCCAGCTTCTCGAGCGCCGAGATGGCGCCAGCGGCCACGATCTGCCCGGCGGCGTTGCGGTTGGCGGGCACCAGGTCGAGGGCTTCGAGGCGGGCCAGAACCTCGGTCTCGTCGCCCCCGAGTACCGCGGCCATCCCGGTGGGCTCGACCGCGCAGGCTCGTGCCATCTCGGAGCCGCGGGTCGCGGCCAGTGTCACGGCGTCGTCGGCGGAGAGGACGCCCGCGATGGCGTAGGCGGCGATCTCACCGACGGAGTGCCCTGCGACGACGGTCTCGGCCGTGACAAATCCCGGGTCGCTCCGCTCCTGCCCGCCGAGGCCGAACAGGCCCCGCTTCTGAAGCTCCTGGTGCGCGAGCAGTGTCACGGCGACCACGAGGGGCTGCGTCACCGAAGTATCGGTGATCTCGTCGGCGGTAGCAGTGGTCCCCAACCGGGCCAGATCCAGGTTGACGGCGTCGGACCAGGCAGCGATCCGCTCGTCCGCACCGGGCAGCTCGAGCCACGGGGAGAGCATGCCGGGAGTCTGCGATCCCTGTCCGGGGGCAAGCAGCGCAAGCACGTGTGTTTGGGGCACGGATTAAGAAAACACTGTGAAGACGGTTTCGCGTGGTGTAAGAGATTATGAACCTGGTCTTATGTTTTTGTGGAGAACCTCTAAAAACGCATGTGATGGAACGTCTTCGAGATCAGACCGCAACCTATTGCCCGACGTGATGCGCGTCCGCGGCGGCACGTTGGGCGGCCGTTGGCTGCGGCACGCTGGCATTTGACGTGATTGAGTGAGGTGCCTGACGGCCCAGTCTGGCGACCGTCGATGCCACCCTCAGCACGTACGCATCGCGTGGCAGGGTGGGATCGCGGCCCGTGAAGTCGGCGATGCGTTTGAGCCGGTAGCGGACGGTGTTTGGATGAACGAACAGTTTGCGCGCGCAGGCCTCGATTGCCCCGCCCGAATCGAGGTAGGCGTCGAGGGTCTCCGTCAGTGCGGGACCCGCGTCGGACAGCGGCCGCATCACGTCGGCCTCGAGCGCGGCAACGGCCGAGAGGTCGCCGAGCAACGCGCGTTCGGGCAGGAGTTCGCGCGCGGAAACCGGTCGCGGCGCGCCGCGCCAGCCTGCGACGGCGTTCATTCCCGCGATGGCTTCGGCGGCGCTGTAGTGGGCCGCCACCAGTGATGCGGCGTAGGGCCCGATCACCACGGGGCCGTCGGCGAACACCTCGAGTAGTTCACCGAGAATCTTGTCCGTGGGTGACAGGCGCCCCGCCACGATCGCCACCAACCAGGTGCCGTGGACGTCGGACAACGCCGAACGGCCGTTGCGGCGGACGATCTCGTGGACGTCCTCGATGGCGAACTCGACGCGGGCGGGCTGGGGGAGACCGACGAGCACCGTCGCGGGAGCGGTGGCGTCCCAGTTCAGCGCCGCGGCCTGGGACTGCAGCTGTGGACCGATGTCGCCACGCACGACCGCGTCGACGACGTTGGCCTCCATCCGGGTGTCCCACGCGCCGCGCGCCTCGGCGGCGTCGGCATATCCCGATGCCGCCGCGAAGGCCAGGTTGCGGCTGTAGCGCAGGATGCCGACGGTGAGTGCCGTCACCTGATCGGTGTTGCGGGCCAGCATCGGCACCGCTTCCTCGAAGTGCTCCATCGTGACGCGAACCATGTCGACGGTCTGTCGCAGCGCGATCCGCCGGGTGAGCTCCTGCGGGACGAGGGCGAACGCCTCGGCTGTGTACCCGACGTCGCCGCGCGGGTCGCGCATCCACTCGGCGAAGTTCACCAGCGCCGTTTGTACGACGAGCTGGACGCTGGCGCGTTGAGACGCTTCGAGATCGGCGAAGAACGGCAGCCGCTCGCCCATCACGTGGACGGCCTCGGTGGCCAGCCGCCCGGTGTACTGCTTCACGCGGCGCAGCAGCGACTCCGGGACGGCATCCAGCAGTTCGAGCGCCGAGAACTCATTGTCGGCCACCCCTAAAAGATACGCCCCGTTTCTAGTGGATTCCTCCAACCGCGCGGGTTAGGCGCCCGGTCCAGGGTCGGAGGTCTGCACGGGCGCTGCCATCACGTCGTCGATCTGGTACTGCTTGGCCGCCGCGATGGCCACCGAGGGATCGATCTCACCGTCGCGCCCGAGGGCTTCCAGCACCGCGACCACGACGGACTCGGCGTCGGTGTTGAAGTACCGGCGGGCCGCCGGACGGGTGTCGGAGAAGCCGAACCCGTCGGTGCCGAGCGTGACGTAGGTGTTGGGCACCCAAGGGCGGATCTGCTCGGGCACGGCCCGCATCCAATCCGAGACCGCGACGACGGGGCCTGCGGTGGATTCGAGCACCTTGGTCACGTACGGCACGGCGGCGGGCCGCTCGGGGTGGCGCAGCAGTTCCTTCTCTTTCGCGACGCCGTCGCGGTTGAGCTCGCCCCAACTGGTCACCGACCACACGTCTGCGGCCACGTCCCATTCCGCCGCCAGCAGGTCCGCCGCGCGCAGCGCCTCGGGCATCGCCACCCCCGAGGTCAGGATCTGCGCGACGCTGGTGCGCTTTTCCTTGGCCGCGCGGTAGCGGTACATGCCACGCAGGAGCCCTTCGGGGTCGAAGTTCTCGGGCTCGGCGGGTTGGGCGTACGGCTCGTTGTAGATGGTGATGTAGAAGAAGACGTTCTCCGGGTCCTCGCCGTACATCCGCTTGAGGCCGCTCTCGACGATGTAGGCGATCTCGTAGGCGAACGCCGGGTCGTAGGCGACGACTGCGGGATTCGTCGAGGCCAGCAGTACCGAGTGTCCGTCGGCGTGCTGCAGGCCCTCACCGGTCAGGGTGGTGCGTCCCGCGGTCGCACCGAGGACGAAGCCGCGGGCCATCTGGTCGGTCGCCGCCCATAGACCGTCACCGGTGCGCTGGAAGCCGAACATCGAATAGAAGATGTAGATCGGGATCATCGGCTCGTTGTGCGTCGAGTACGACGTGCCCACGGCGGTGAACGACGCCGTCGAGCCGGCTTCGTTGATGCCCTCGTGCAGGATCTGCCCGGTTTCGCTTTCCTTGTAGGCCAACATCAATTCGGCGTCCACGGCCGTGTAGAGCTGACCGTTGCGGTTGTAGATCTTCAGGCTCGGGAACCACGAGTCCATCCCGAACGTGCGCGCCTCGTCGGGGATGATGGGAACAATGCGCGATCCAATGTTCTTGTCCCGCAACAACTCCTTGAAGGTCCGGACGGTCGCCATGGTGGTGGCGACGGCCTGGTTGCCCGAACCCTTCTTGAGCGCCTTGTAGGCGTCGCGGCCGGGGAGCTTGAGCACCTTGGCCTTGTTGCGCCGCTCGGGCAGGAAGCCGCCGAGGGTCCTGCGCCGGTCCAGCATGTAGCGGATCTCCGGGGCGTCGGGCCCTGGGTGGTAGTACGGCGGCAGATACGGGTTCTCCTCGAGCTGCTCGTCGGTGATCGGGATCCGCTGGGCGTCGCGGAAGTCCTTGAGATCTTGGAGCGCAAGCTTCTTCATTTGGTGAGTCGCGTTGCGGCCCTCGAAGTGCTTGCCCAGCGTGTAGCCCTTGATGGTCTTGGCGAGGATGACCGTCGGCTGGCCCTTGTGCTCCGTCGCGGCCCGATAGGCGGCGTAGACCTTGCGGTAGTCGTGACCGCCGCGTTTGAGGTTCCAGATCTCGGCGTCGGTCATCGGCTCGACCAGTGCCTTGGTCCTGGGGTCGCGGCCGAAGAAGTGGTCGCGGACGTAG
>NZ_JAVROT010000177.1:0-21552 GCF_032162605.1 Mycobacterium sp.
TCGTACATGATGTACGGGTAGCCCGACTCGAACTGGAGCTCCGCCAGCGTCTGGAAGAACTCGCGCGCCTTGATCTTGGTCTTGCGGATCCGCGCGTCGTCGACCATCTCGTAGTACTTCTCGGTGACCGAGATGTCGGCGAACGGCGTGCCGTAAACCCGCTCGACGTCGTACGGCGAGAACAGGTACATGTCCTCGTTGCGCTTGGCGAGCTCGAACGTGATGTCCGGGATCACCACGCCAAGGCTGAGGGTCTTGATGCGGATCTTCTCGTCGGCGTTCTCCCGCTTGGTGTCGAGGAAGCGGTAGATGTCGGGGTGGTGCGCCTGCAGGTACACCGCGCCTGCGCCCTGGCGTGCGCCCAGCTGGTTGGCGTAGGAGAACGAATCCTCCAGCAGCTTCATGATCGGGATCACGCCCGATGACTGGTTCTCGATGTTCTTGATCGGCGCGCCGTGCTCGCGAATGTTGCTGAGCAGCAAGGCAACTCCGCCGCCGCGCTTGGAGAGCTGCAGCGCTGAGTTGATGGAGCGTCCGATGGACTCCATGTTGTCCTCGATGCGCAACAGGAAGCAGCTGACGGGCTCGCCGCGCTGCTTCTTGCCCGAGTTGAGGAACGTGGGGGTGGCCGGCTGGAACCGGCCGTCGATGATCTCGTCGACCAGCTTCTCGGCCAGCGCGGTGTCACCAGAGGCCAGCGTCAGCGACACCATGACCACGCGATCCTCGAAGCGCTCGAGGTAGCGCTTCCCGTCGAACGTCTTCAGCGTGTAGGAGGTGTAGTACTTGAACGCTCCGAGGAACGTCGGGAACCGGAACTTCTTCGCATACGCCCGGTCGAGCAGCGTCTTGACGAAGTTGCGCGAGTACTGGTCGAGCACCTCGCGCTCGTAGTAGTTCTCCTTGACCAGGTAGTCGAGCTTCTCATCCTGGTTGTGGAAGAACACCGTGTTCTGATTGACGTGCTGCAGGAAGTACTGGTTCGCCGCTTCGCGATCCTTATCGAACTGGATCTTGCCGTCGGCGTCGTAGAGGTTCAGCATCGCGTTGAGCGCATGGTAGTCCGTCTCCCCTGGCAGCGCGTGCGCGCCGGAGGTTACGTGTTCTGTAGCTGTGGCGGTTGGTGGCACGGCTGGTCCTTCCGGGATTCGGCCCAAAAATCGATGAGGCCCGCGCGGACGGCGATGACGTCGTCCGTGGTGCCCATCAATTCGAAGCGATAGAGGTATGGCACGCCGCACTTGCGGGAGACGACGTCACCCGCGTAGCCGAATTCGGCGCCGAAGTTCGTGTTGCCCGCGGCGATGACGCCGCGCAGCAACGACCGGTTGTGTTCGTTGTTCAAGAAGGCGATGACCTGTTTGGGGACGTATCCCCCGGCTAGACCTTTCTGGCCGGGGTCGGGCCCGTTCGCGTGCCCGCCCCCGTAGGTGGGCAGCACCAGCACGTAGGGCTCGGCAACCTCGATGCGTTCGCGCAGCGGAATCCGGATGGCGGGCAGATCCAGCTTCTCGACGAAGCGGCGGGTGTTCTCCGAGACGCTGGAGAAGTAGACGAGATTGCACCCAACCCTTTCCACGAGTCCCCTCCTGCCTGCCCGCCGGATATCCGTTATGCAGTGACTGCGACCGCTACCCCGGACAGCGACTTGATCCGGTCGGGGCGGAAGCCCGACCAGTGCTCGTTGCCCGCCACGACGACGGGCGCCTGTAGGTAACCGAGCGCCATGACGTAGTCACGGGCCTCGGACACCTCGGTGATGTCGACGACCTCGTAATCGATGCCCTGCTTGTCCAGCGCCTTGTAGGTGGCGTTGCACTGCACGCAAGCGGGCTTGGTGTAGACGGTGATCGACGGCTGAGTCATCTTCGGCACGGCTCCTCTGCGGAAACTGGACTAACTGGCTACTACGGTTCAGCGGTCCGGAGACCCGTTAAATTCCTGCCGTCCGGAGCTGCTCGACCGGCCGTCGAGTGAACCGACCTGCAGGATTCGCGAGCTCCGGCCGACCTGAGCCGGTACGGATACCGTGGGGGTCTGTCGGTCTGCAGAACACTACACCTAGTGTCCGACATCCAGAAGAGATACAAGATGTTCTGAACGACATCGATGGAATTCCCTGGTCGTAAGCGCATGAATTCGCCTCCCATCGGCGTGTCGCATCTCACAAACCGGACGCGTCACGCCACGGACACCTGTATAACACCGACCACCGACAGGCTGACCGGAACGTCCACCAACAGCAAAGCCGCCGACGCACCCGCATCGGGCACGTCGGCGGCTTGGCCTCGAACGGGCTCAGGCGACCGCAGCGGCCAGCTTCTCCACGACCTCGCGCACGCTTGCGGTCACCTCGGCGTTCTCCCGCGGATGCTTGCCGTCGAGGACCTTCCCGGGCACGGACAGCTTCACGTCCTCGACCACGCGAGGACCGGCGATGCCGAAGGACTTGCGCGTCTCGTCGTGCGCCCAGACGCCGCCGAACTGGCCCAGCGACGTGCCGACGACCGCAAGCGGCTTGTCCTTGAGAGCACTGTCGCCGAAGGGTCGAGACAACCAGTCGATGGCGTTCTTCAGCACTCCGGGGATGCTGCCGTTGTACTCGGGCGTGACGACGAGTGCGGCGTCCGCTTCGGCCGCGGCCAGGCGCAGCGCCTGGACGGGCTCGGGCACTCCGCCATCTTCCGGGTCCCCGTCGATGTCCTCGTTGTAGAACGGCAGCTCGCCCAGCCGGTCGAACAGCTGCAACGTCACGCCGTCGGGGGCGGCCTCGATGGCCACCTCGGCGAGTTGCCTGTTCACCGACGCCGCGCGCAGACTGCCCACCAGTACCAAGACCTTGTTGTCCGACATGTTCCTCAGCCCCTTCTATGACTCGCGACGATCCTTGTACAGCTCAACCGGACTATGGTCCGATTCATTCCGGTTGAGTTAAAGTGCAGGTATGAGCGTCACCGACGGGCTGGCCGGGCTCCCGGTCTCCGACTCCACGCCGTCGGAGCGTGGCGACGCGGCCCGCAACCGCGCACTTCTGCTCGACGCTGCCCGCTGGCTGATCTCGGAGTACGGCGCCGAGGCCGTCACGATGGACGACGTGGCCACCGCCGCGGGCGTCGGCAAAGGCACGCTGTTTCGACGCTTCGGAAGTCGCGCAGGCCTCATGATCGTGCTCCTCGACGAGGACGAGAAGGTCGAACAGCAGGCGTTCATGTTCGGCCCTCCGCCCCTGGGCCCGGGTGCGCCGCCGTTGGAACGACTGCTGGCCTACGGACGCGAGCGGCTGCGCTTCACGTGGGACCACCGGGCTCTGCTGTCCGATGCGGGTCGCGACCCGCAGACGCAATTCAACGCGCCATCGACACTGCACCACACACACGTCCGGATGCTGCTCGATGCCGCAGGCACCACCGGTGATCTCGATGCGCAGGCCGAAGCGCTGTTGGCACTGCTGGACGCCGACACCGTCACCCACCAGGTGATCGATCTGCGGCGCAGCCTCGAGGTGCAGGGCGATGCGTGGGAGAGCGTGGCGCGCAAGCTCTGCGGGCGGTGAGCGCCATGGGCAAGAGCTGGGTCCTGCACGTCGACCTCGACCAGTTCCTCGCATCGGTCGAACTGCGCCGTCGCCCCGAACTGGTCGGCCTTCCGGTCATCGTCGGCGGCAACGGTGACCCGGGTGAGCCGCGCAAGGTGGTGACCTGTGCGTCCTACGAGGCGCGCGAGTTCGGCGTGCACGCGGGCATGCCGTTGCGCACCGCCGCCCGCAAGTGTCCCGACGCCACGTTCCTGCCTTCTGACCCCGCCGCGTACGACGAGGCGTCCGAACAGGTGATGGGACTGCTCCGGGATCTCGGTCATCCCCTGGAAGTGTGGGGCTGGGACGAGGCCTACCTCGGCGCCGACGTCGAGGACCCCTTCGTTCTGGCGGAGCGCATCCGTACTGTCATCGAGGCCGAGACCGGGCTGTCGTGCTCGGTCGGCATCAGCGACAACAAGCAGCGGGCCAAGGTCGCGACGGGATTCGGCAAGCCCGCGGGCGTTTACCGGCTCACCGACGACAACTGGATGGCAGTCATGGGCGACCGAAGCGTCGACGCGCTCTGGGGGGTCGGCCCCAAAACCGCCAAGAAACTGGCCGGGCAGGACATCACGACGGTCGCCGACCTGGCGGCCACCGACGCCACACTCCTGACGTCAACCTTCGGGCCCACGACCGGCCTGTGGATCCTGCTCCTGGCCAAGGGCGGTGGTGACACCCACGTCAGCGCCGAGCCGTGGGTGCCGAGGTCGCGCAGCCACGTCATCACCTTCCCGCAGGACCTCACCGACCGGGTCGAGATGGACACCGCGGTAGTCGACCTGGCTCGCAGGACGCTCGACGAGGTCGTCGAACAGGGCCGAACGGTCACCCGGGTCGCGGTGACCGTACGCACCAAGACATTCTTCACCCGCACCAAGATCCGCAAGCTTTCCGCCGCGAGCACCGATGAGTCGGCGATCGTCGACACCGCGTTGGCGGTCTTCGATCAGTTCGACATCGATCGCCCGGTGCGACTGCTCGGCGTCCGGCTGGAACTAGCCATGCCGCAATCGAATGCGCCGGCTGTCACCACTCCCGCCTAACGTCGAGCCATGCTGCATACCGTCGCGATCCGTGGCTACCGGTCGATGCGCGAGGTCGTCGTGCCGCTGACGGGCCTCACCGTCGTCACCGGCGCCAACGGCACGGGCAAGTCGTCGGTGTACCGGGCGCTGCGGTTGTTGGCCGACTGCGGCCGCGGTGAGGTAACCGGTTCACTGGCCCGCGAGGGCGGGCTCGAGTCGGTGCTCTGGGCCGGTCCCGAACAGGTGGACGGAGCGCGCCGCACCGGGCAGAGTCAGGGCACCACGCGAACCCGGCCCGTATCTCTCGAACTCGGTTTCGCCTCAGATGATTTCGGCTACCTGATCGACCTCGGCCTGCCCCAGCACGCGGGGCCAGGCTCGTTCTTCGCCCGCGACCCCGAGATCAAGCGCGAAGCCGTCTTCGCGGGACCACGGCTGCGGCCCAGCTCGGCCCTGGTCCGCAGGGGCCGCGACTACGCCGAGGTCGCAGCGGAGTCCGGCCGCGGCTTCGAGGAACTGACCAGATCGCTGCCGCCGTACCGCAGCGTGCTCGCCGAGTACGCCCACCGAGGGGCGCTGCCCGAACTTGCGACCGTCCGGGATCGACTGCGCGACTGGCGGTTCTACGACGGGTTCCGGGTCGACGCCGACGCACCGGCACGTCGCCCACGCGTCGGCACCCGCACCCCGGTGCTGTCCGACGACGGCGGCGACCTGGCCGCCGCGATCCAGACGATCGTCGAGGCCGGGTTCGACGAGCTGCCCCGCGCGATCGCCGACGCGTTCGACGGGGCCAAGGTGTCGGTCGCGGTGCACGACGGCCTCTTCGAACTGCAACTGCATCAGCGGGGCATGCTGCGGGCGCTGCGCGCCGCCGAATTATCGGACGGCACATTGCGATTCCTGCTGTGGGCCGCAGCCCTATTGAGTCCCCGGCCTCCTTCTCTGATGGTGCTCAACGAGCCGGAGACCTCGCTGCACCCCGACCTGTTGGTACCGCTCGCAACCATGATCCGCGCGGCCGAGGCAGGAACCCAGGTCGTGGTCGTCACCCATTCGCACGCCATGCGCGACCAGCTCGACACCGACGACTCAAGCGAGATCGAACTCTTCAAGGAGTGGGGCGAGACGCTGGTGACCGGCCAGACCATGCTGACGGCGCCGCCGTGGGACTGGGGCAAGCGCTGATTGTTCGCGTTGGCATAAGCAGCCGTTCACCGAGGTCTCACGCCCAATCTCCCAGGCGATGCCCAGCGAACGAGGAGTCTTCAGTTGTCGAAGAGCGCATATCTCAAGGTGGCAGTGGTCGTCGGCGCGGTGGCGGTGCTACCGCTGGCGGCCTGCGGCAGCGACACCGAAAAGGCATCCAACGGGGACACCGTGACCCGGGCCTTCAGCGGCCTCGACGCCCTCCCACTGACCGGGCAGTACACCACCTACGCACTCCAGAAGAACGGCAAGCCCAACTACGTCACCGATTCGGCCGCCAGTGCGACGTCCTGGTCCACGGGGACCAAGACCTACAACGGCGCCCTCGGCATCGACATCAAGGGCGCACCCAGAAGACGATCCTCGAACTCGCGATCGCGCAGGGCCGCGCGACCGGCGACATCACCACCTCCGAGATCCAGGACGCGACGCCGGCGGCACTGTTCTCCCACATCACCGAACGCGATTGCTACGGGCCTGAGGAAACCGCCGAGGACTGCAAGCCCGAAGCGCTGGAGAACGGCGGGCCGGGATCGGTGACCGAGCAACTGCTGGCCGCGCACCCCGACATCACCATGGGCGGCGGAGCCGAGACCTTCGCCCAAACTGCCAACGGTGGCGCCTTCAAGGGCAGGACGCTGGAAGTTCAGGCCAAGGAACGCGGATTCCAGATCGTCCGTACCGCAAGTGAATTGAACGGATTCTCCAAGGCCGACCAGGACGCCCCGCTGCTCGGCCTATTCGCCGAGGGCAACATGCCGGTGAGCTGGACGGGTCCCGTGGCGGTCCGGCAGGGCTATCTGCAACCCGCGGCGAAGTGCGAGGACAATTCCGAACGGGGCGCGGAGGTCCGGAGTTGGCCGCCATGACGAAGAAGACCATCGATGTCCTCGGCGGCAGCGACAAGGGTAAGGACAAGGGCTTCTTCCTACAGGTCGAGAGCGCCTCGATCGACAAGCAGGACCGCGCGGCAAATCCGTGCGGTCAGATCGGTGAGACGGTGGCCTTCGACGAAGCCATCCAGGCGGCGCTCGACTTCGCGAAGAAGGACGGCAACACCCTGGTGATCGCGACGGCCGACCATGCGCACACCAGCCAGATCGTCGACAACGTCTCCGAGGACGATCTGCGTGGGGTCGCCGAAGACGCCAAGCTGCCGATCGAACGGGTCCGCGACATCGTGTACCCGGGGCTGACCCGCAAGCTGACCACCGCCGACGACGCCGAGATGACCGTCAACTACGGCTCGTCGACCGACGTCGAGGTGCAGGACCAACCGCATACCGGAACCCAGCTGCGCGTGGCGGCGTTCGGTCCGCGGGCGGCCAACGTGGTGGCCCTGACCGATCAGAGCGATCTGTTCTTCACGATGACCGACGCGCTCGGCCTCAACCGGTCTTAGATGGCCGCAGTGCGCGGGTGAAGATGACGTTCACCCGTCGCATCGCGACGCTGTAGGGCCACCAGGCGAAGCGCTTGAACGCGTATAGCGCCCGGATGTCGCCGGAGGTGTAGATGAGGTACCGGTTGCGGGTGACGCCGCGAAGGATCTTGTCGGCCACCACCTCCGGCGAGACGGCGTGCCCACCGAATCGGTCCACCCACTTGCGCACCTGCGGGTGTTCGCGATCCACGCCTGCGATCTCGACGGTCTGCACCAGCGGCGTCTTGACTGCGCCCGGCACGACGACCGACACGCCGATGCCGTGGCGGGCCAGGTCGAAGCGCAGCACCTCGGACAGGCCCCGCAGGCCGTACTTGCTGGCGCTGTAGGCAGCGTGCCACGGCAGTGCGACCAGGCCGGCAGCGGATGAGACGTTGACCAGGTGACCACCGTTGCCGGCGAGAACCATTGGCGGAACGAATGTTTCGATGACGTGGATCGGTCCCATCAGGTTGATCGAGATCATCGACTCCCAATGGCGATGGGTCAGGTGGCTCACCGTTCCCCAGGCCGACACTCCGGCGATGTTCATGACGACGTCCATGCTCTGGTGCTCGGCGTGGATGTCGGCGGCGAAGGCGGCCACCTCGTCGTAGTTCGAGATGTCGAGTGCACGATGTGCGCTCACCGTGCCGCCGAGCGCGCGGGCGTCCGCGACGGTCTGCTCCAGGCCTTCGGCGTTGCGGTCGGTGAGGAACAGCTCGGCGCCGTCGGCGGCCAGCTTCAGCGCCGTCGCGCGGCCGATCCCGCTGGCCGCACCGGTGAGCAGACAACGCTTTCCCGCAAATCCCTGCGCCATGAGGGTGACCCTACCGACCGGGCTAGATGCCGGACACGCTCCCGCCGCCCCACAACGCGTTCAGCCACAGCCGTTCGAGCACCTCGATGGCGCGCGCGGAGTCGTCATCGCGGCCGACGAACGCGCTGTCGTTGGACAGCGTCAGCGCCGTGGTCGCGGTGAGGGTGCGGACGAGGGCTGGCAGATCGTCGGAGATGGGGCGTGCACCGGTGTCCTGCTTGACCAGTCCGACGATCTTGTCGATGACCGTGTCCGAGAAGTCGTTCATCATGTCCCGCAGCTGAGCGTCGGTGTTCTGCGCCAGCGTGCAGGCCTTCATGATCGGATCGTTGTGCGAAAAGACAGCCGCCGCGCTGCCGACCATGCGCCTGGCGAACTCCGCAGGCGTCTCCCCCTCCTCGCGCGGCGCGAAGTCGTGGGTCAGCTTGTCGAGCTCGGCCATCGCATCCGCGACGACGACGGCGAGCACCGCGTACTTCGAGTCGAAGTAGAAGTAGAAGCCCGAACGGGCGACGCCGGCTCGCTCACTGATCATGCTGACCGACAGGTCCGAGAAGGCCTTGACCTCGAGCAGCTCGCGGACCGCGGACACGATCGCGTCACGCTGCCGGTCGCCGCGACTGCGGCGGGCCTCGTTGGGGACGGATTCGGCGGTCATCGTGATCAACCTTCCCATCCACGACACGGCACGACAAAACTTGACATGCGTCAAGTACGAGCTACAGGATGAAGGTGTCGAGTGAGATCGACCACATACATCCCCAGCCCAGGAGATTGCCGATGGCGACAATCAGCACGCCCGACTATTTGATCGACCAGGCGAGGCGGCGGTTCACGCCGTCGATCAACAACTTTCCCGGCATGGGCGCTGTCGAGCGGAAGCTGTTGCGCACCCAGTTCAAGCGAACGGCACTGGCCGACCCTCCTGCCGGAAGCGGCCTCAAGCCGGTGATGGGCGACGCGGGCCTGCCGGTCCTCGGTCACATGGTCGAGATGTTCCGCGGCGGCCCCGACTACCTGATGCACCTCTACAAGACGAAGGGTCCGGTCTACTACGCCGACTCTCCGGTGTTGCCCGCGGTGACGGCATTGGGCCCCGATGGTGCCCAAGCCCTCTACGCGAACCGCAACAAGGACTACTCCCAACAAATGTGGACCCAGGTCATCGGGCCGTTCTTCCATCGCGGGTTGATGCTGCTCGATTTCGAGGAGCACATGTTCCACCGGCGAATCATGCAGGAGGCGTTCATCCGTACCCGCCTCGTCGGCTACACCGAGCAGGTTGACTCGGTCGTCTCGAAGGTGGTCGCCAACGACTGGGTCGCCAACGATCCCAGGTTCCTGCTCTATCCGGCGATGAAGCAAATGACCCTCGACATCGCCTCGATGGTGTTCATGGGTCACGAGCCCGGGAGCGACCACGAGCTGGTGACCAAGGTCAACAACGCGTTCACTACAACGGTGCGCGCAGGGAACGCCATCATCCGCACCGGCATTCCGCCGTTCACCTGGTGGCGTGGCCTGCAGGCGCGCAAGCTGCTCGAGAACTACTTCGAGGAGCGCGTCAAGGAGCGCCGCGGCAAGGACGGGTCGGACCTGTTATCGGTGCTGTGTCAGACCGAGGACGAGGACGGCAACAAGTTCTCCGACGCCGACATCGTCAACCACATGATCTTCCTGATGATGGCCGCGCACGACACCTCGACGTCGACGGCGACCACCATGGCGTACTACCTCGCCGCTAATCCCAAGTGGCAGGACCGCTGCCGCGACGAGTCCGACCGCCTCGGCGACGGGCCACTGGACATCGATTCGCTGGAGAAGCTGGAATCTCTCGACCTCGTCATGAACGAGTCGATCCGGTTGGTCACGCCCGTGCAGTGGGCCATGCGGCGGACCGTCCGCGACACCGAACTGCTCGGTCACTACATCCCCGAGGGAACCAACGTCATCGCCTACCCCGGCATGAACCATCGGCTGCCGGAGTGCTGGACCGACCCGATGATGTTCGATCCCGATCGGTTCGCCGAACCGCGCAGCGAGCACAAGAGGCACCGCTTCGCCTTCACGCCCTTCGGCGGCGGCTCGCACAAGTGCATCGGCATGACGTTCGGACAGCTCGAGGTGAAGACGATCATGCACCGGCTGCTGCGCAAGTACCGGCTCGAGCTCCCACGGCCCGATTACCAGGCCACGTGGGACTACGGCGGCATGCCGGTGCCGATGGACGGCCTGCCCATCGTGTTGCGCCCGCTTCGCTGACCGAACGGCCCAGAAGACCTCAGGCAGATCGCAGTACCGCGTCGGTGGACAGGGCCTGCATCAGCGCCAACGTCCGTGACCGGGTCGCCGCGTCACCGTGCGAGGAGGCGACGAACTCAGTGGCCCCGATGTCGGCGAACCGGCGGAGCGGGGAGGCGACGTGCTCCTCGTCGCCGATCAGGCAGAGGTCGGCGATGGTGTCCACACCCTCGGCTTCGAGGGAGTCAACGCATCACTCGACGACGTCGCTCGGGCTGCGGGCGTCGGGCCGGGCACGCTCTATCGGCACTTCCCGGCCAGGGACGTGCTGGTCGTGGCCGTCATCGACGACGGCCTACTTGGCATCCGCGACTTGGCGGCGGGGATGCTGGACGATGCCGATGCCGATCCCGTCCGCGCGCTGCTTGCCTGGCTCAGCGCATACATCGAGCAGGGCAACGTCTTCAAGGGCCTGGCGGAGACATTGGTCCGCCCGTCCAAGACGGGTGAGAACAGCGCGTGTCGCGCCGCGCGAGACGCGGAACCGCGCTGTTGGAGCGCGCGATCCGCCACGGTGACCTTCGTGACGACACCCGGCCGCAGGACGTGCTCGACATGGCCGCAGCGATCGCATGGATCGGCGAGCAGCCCGACCGCGACCCCGCGCAGCGCGACCGCCTTCTCGAGTTGCTCGTCGACGGATTGCGTTGCCCACCGGTAGCACAGTCCGCTGGCCAGACCCCGGGTTAGTCCCCAAGGTGCAGGCGGTTCGCGCAGGCGATCATCGCCCGCAGCGCCGACTGCGTCGGATCGTCCGACCAGCCCATCGCCCACTCGTCGCGGGTGCCGTTCGAGCCGCGGATGAACGTCGCGGTGTTTCCGTTCGCATGGAATTGGTGGAACTTCAACATCTCGACGGCGATGCCGCGGTCGTGGAGCATCGCGGTGAGCGCGGCGATCGGTCCGGTGGCCGCCGCGGTGCAGGTGCCGATACGGTCACCGACCGCGATCGCGGCCTGGTAGTTGCGGGGCTGAGGGCCGAGTCGGCCGGCTGGCCGCTCAGGGTCCGCGCACTGCCATTGGCCGAGCCGCAGAGGACCCGACGACGGGGTGTACCTCGCATGGAACGCATCGGTGGACATTGAATCGGCCTCCTCGCGCAACTCCGGCGGCAGCGGTAAGTCGAATTGGGCCGCGAACGAGGGGGCCGCGCCGATGGCGGATTGCTTGGGAGTAGTGGAAGGCATATGCCGGTCTTCTCTTGCCAGAGGAATTGACCGACGGTGTAGCAACGACCCACAGCGAGGGGTCGGTCTGAATCAGACCCCGCCGTGGGTTGCTACTACGAGTCGCTTCGGCACGTCCGCGATGCTAGACGTCCGGTGGCGGCGGATGCAACCCTGCTGGGTCGTCGCGACTCCACTAGGGTTCATCGCCGATGAGGCCGCGGTGTTGGTGGAAAGCGTGAACTGGTTGGACGCAGCACTCTTGTTCGTCGCCGGCATCATTGGTGGACTGGTAGGCAGCATCGCCGGGCTGGCTTCGGTGTCCACCTATCCGGCTCTTCTTCTCGTCGGGCTGCCGCCGGTGGCGGCGAACGTCACCAACACCGTCGCGCTGGTGTTCAGCGGCATCGGGTCGATCCTGGGCTCGCGACCCGAGCTACGCGGTCAGTGCGCGACACTGAAGCGGTTGATCCCGATAGCCGTGCTCGGCGGTGCGGCGGGCGCCGCGCTGCTGTTGTCCATCCCCTCCGAAGGCTTCGAGAACGTCGTACCGGTGCTGCTCGCCGCATCGGCCGTGCTGATCGCCCTGCCCCAACGCGACCGCCAGGACGGCGTCCGCCGCCACCGACCGGCGTTGGAGGGTGCTGCCATCCTCGTGATCTGTGTGTACGGCGGGTTCTTCGGCGCCGCGGCAGGCGTGCTGATGCTCGCCCTCTTCCTGCGCACGGGCAGCGAATCCCTCGCCCACTCCAACGCCACCAAGAACGTGGTGCTCGGAGTCGCGAACACCGTTGCGGCAGTGATCTTCGTCGTGTTCTCCCCGATCGACTGGCTGGCGATGGTGCCGCTCGGATTCGGGTGTCTGGTCGGCTCTCGGCTGGGACCGATAATCGTCAGGCACGCCCCGGCAACACCGCTGCGGCTGATCATCGCCGTCGCGGGCATGGCGCTCGCGGTCAAACTCGGCTTCGACACCTACCGCTGACGGTCACACGAACGGGTCGTCGCCCTCGGTCACGCGGGTACCCAACTCGATCAGCGACGCCGCCGAATCGTGCAACCGCTCCCCGGCTTCCCGGCCGGCCTGCCCGGCCAGATACCGGGACCAGGTGCCCTCGATGACGATGCCCAGTTTGAAGCAGGCCAGGGCCACGTACCAGTCGAGCCGCGACGTGCTGCGCCCACCCGCCGCCGAATACGCGTCGAGAAGTTCACGTCGACTCGCGAGGCCACCGAGCGCAGCCAGTTCCGCGCCCGCGTCAATGGTGTTGGGTTCGGACGGCCAGCAAACCACCATCCAGCCGAGGTCGAGAAGCGGATCCCCGACCGTGCACATCTCCCAATCGATGAACGCCGCGAGCTCGGGGCGGTCACGACGCAGCAGGACGTTGTTGAGGTGGCAGTCGCCGTGCATGATTCCCGGCTGGCCGTCGGGAGGGCGGTTGGCCTCCAGCCACTCGGCCAGCTCGTTCACCGCGGGCAGCGACCCGGGCTCGTACGCGTCGTGGCGGTAGCTGGAGAGCAGGCCGAGGAACTGCGGGACCTGGCGGGCCAGAAAGGATCCCGGCCGCCGGATCGCCGCCAGCTGGCTGCCCTCCCACTCAACGTTGCCCAGTTGCGCCAGGCTGGCCGCGTAGGACGGGCCGACGTCGTGTCGCATGATCGGGTCCGCGACGTACGCCTGCGCCATCTCGTTCCCCGGGTTGAAGCCGTCGACCTCCTCCATCAGGTAGAACACCACGCCGAGTACGTCGAGGTCCTCACAGCCCCTGATGAATCCGGGATGCGGCACCGGGGTGCCCGCCAGCGTCTTCAAGACCGCGATCTCGCGGAGCATCGTCTTGTCACTCGTCGGACGCGGGTGTTGGGGCGGGCGGCGCAACACCATCGGGCGATCGTCGATGCGCAACCGCACCACGATGTTCTGACTGCCGCCCGTCAGCGGTTCGACGCTGGTCACCTGCGACCCCAGGCCCGCGGCTCGCACCCAGCCCTGCAGCGCCGTCTGGTCTTCGTCTGTCAGGGTCGGGACATCGTCGGGCATGGCTTACATCGTCACGCCCAGGCCGTCCGGCCGCGAGGGATTCTGCCGAAGTCGTTGCTGCTCAGCTGCTTCCAGTGCCCATCGATGCGGCGCTGGCCGCGATCATGAGCTGCACTGCGTCATTGCGCGGCAGCGAGGTCAACATCTGCATGCCGGCCCGCATGGTCTCACCGACCAAGTGCGTGGGTCCGTTGCTCAGGTTCTCGAACGCCGCTGCCACGACTTCCTCGACGGTCGCAGCGTCCGCTGACGGCTCGTCCTCCGTGGCCGTCGTTCCCATCTCCCGCTCCAGCCGTCGCAGGGCAGGGGTGTCCGTCTTGCCGAGGATGAGTCCGAGCACGTCGACGCCCTTGTCGTGGAGCTCACCCCACAAGGCTTCGGCGAAGACCATGTCGAACGCCTTCGTAGCCCCGTACGCGACCATGTTCGGCCCGCCGACGAAACCAGCGCCGGAACCGAAGACGACGATCCCGCCGCTGCCGCGCTCAACCATCGCAGGAGCGAAATGGTGACACAACTGCACGGGGACGGTGCAGTTCCGCTGAATCATGGCCTCGGCCGTCGACACCGGGTTGGCCAGGAACGGCTGGAAGTTGGGGTCCGCGCCCGCGCAGTAGACCAGGAAACCCACGTCGAGGTCGACGGTGGCGTCGGCGACCACCTTGCTCGCGCCGGCCTGCGCGAGATCGACTGCCACAGTTCGGGTTCGAACACCGGTTCTGGTTTCGATGCCCGCAGCCACCTCGACGAGCACGGCTTGGCGTCGGGCCAGCAGCACGACGTTCACGCCGCGCTCGGCCAGCCCTTCGGCGAACGCGGCACCGACACCGTCGGAGGCGCCTGCGACGACCGCCCACGGTCCGTACTTCTCGGCGAAACTCACGATCCGTCTCCTACCGCGCTGACGCGCACCGGGGTGAAGCGACGGCGGGCGATTCGCCAGCCGGCGCCGGTCCTGACGAACTCGTCGTCGTAGAACCCGATGGCGTTCACGCCGGAGCCGGCCCCGCCGAACACGATCAGACCGTCGACGTAGGTGCGCGCCTCGGCCCCGTCGCCGTCGACCGTGATGACCTGGTTGGTCAGCCGGTGCATGGTGTGGCCGGCCATCGCGTGCGACGTCTCCATGGACTCGGTGACGGCGTCGACACCGTGCCACGTGCCGATCTCGCCGTAGTCCAGTTCGCAGTCGTCGGTGAAGGCGGTGCGGAACAGGGCCCAGTTCCGACGGTCGATGCCGGTGGCGTAACGCAGGAGCACCTCCGAGATGTCCTGGCGGTCTTCGCGTTCGGTCACGTGAGGTCTCCTTCGTTTCCCGTCGCTTCGCTCGCCCCAGCGATATTCCCCGTCGCTTCGCTCGCCCCAGCGTTCGGGTGGACCACGATCCGCGGCGGCCCGTCGGACTTGCGGGCCAGGTCGAGCGCTTCGGGAACGCCGTCGAGGGTGACGATCTGGCCGACGCTGGGCAGCGGATCCAGGCGGCCCGTGGCGATCGCGTCCAGCGTGCCGTACCAGTCCTGCGGCATGGGCCCGCCGCCGAACTGGATCGTCACGCCCTGGCGGGTTGCGGTGGTGATGTCCAGCGTGTCTCCGGTGTACCAACCACCCGCACAGTAGATCCGGGTCCCCATGTCGGCCGACTCCACGATCTTCTGGATCAGCCCAGGGGCGCCGACGCATTCGAAGATGACGCAGGGTCCCCAGAGGTTGCGCTCGGCACGGAGTTCGCGCCACACTTCGAGGGGCGATCTCTCGGCTGGGTCGACCAGCACGTGCGCGCCGAATCCCGCGGCCAGTTCCCGCCGTTCGGTGTTGAAGTCCGAGACGATGATCGGTTCGACCCCTCGACTGGCCAGCGCGGCGACCGCCAAGAGTCCGATCGCTCCGGCGCCGATCACGATCGGAATCTCCCCCGCCGCGACCTCGGAGGAGCGGACGTAGAACTCTCCGACCGCGAAGGCATCGACGAGTGCCACGGCATCGCTGGAGACGTCACTCGCGACGGGTCGGGCCAGCGCCTCGGCGACCACCACGAATTCGCCGAAGCTGCCCTGGGATTCGGGATGCTGACCGATGATCCGCGAGCCGTCGGCACCGCCGTTGACCAGTCGGATCGGAATCGAGGTGACTCGGGTGCCGAGTGCAATCTCCTCGGTGCAGCCGGGCCCGTAGCCGATGACCTCGCCGACGAACTCGTGTCCGAGCACGATGTCGCGGTCGGGATCGTAGAGGGAACGTCCCGTGGGATCGTCGATCGCCAAGTCTGGATGGTCCATGAAGTGGACGTCCGACGCACAGATCGCGGTGCTGAGGGTCTTCAGCAGGAACTCGCCTTTGCCGGGCACCGGGTCGGCGGTCTCCCGGACGGTCAACTCACCGTCCCGCAACACCACTGCGCGCATCCAGACCGTCCTTCGGCTTGTGTTTATCGAATAATCGAGAAATACTTTCGAAATATCGACCTGGCCGCCCGACGGTATGCCGCCTGAAAGCTAGGAGTCAAGCATTCGAGGTTCGACGTCAGCTCCGACGGAGCGCGTACTCGCCATCGTGGAGCTGCTCGCAAGGCCCGGCAACGAGCGGCTCCGGTTCTCTGACGTCACAAGAGAACTCGACCTGACGCAGGCCACCGTGCACGCGATCCTGAAGACGATGTGGGATCGCGGGTGGGTGACCCGTGATCCCGTCGACAAGACCTTCTCGCTCGGGCCTGCACTGGCCGCGGTGGCCGACCGGGCCGACACGACGCGTTCGCTGGCGCACGCCGCCCGGGCCGCCGCCATCGAACTATCTGCCGAACTCGGCTACCCGGCCTCGGTGCTCGAACGGCACGGTGACTCGCTCGTCATCACGGCGTACGAGGGCGCCGACCCCTCTGCACCGACAGCTCGTCCGGGAGAGCGGATCCCGTATGCCCCGCCCTTCGGCGTCGCCTTCGCGGCGTGGGACACGGCGGACGGCCAACGGGCCTGGATTCAGCGAACGGCGGCCTCCAACGCTGCGCTGGCCGGCAATCTCGCTCAGGCGCTCGCCCGGACGCGCGACCGCGGCTACGACGTCGATCTCACCACGCCCGCCCTCGCGCAGACTGCCCAGTTGATGGGGGCTCTCGAGCGCGACGGCATACCCGCCCACGTGCGCCAGATCATGGATCAACTACTGGCCGAGACCATGATCGGGTTCACCGATGAGGAGGCCCGCGATCCGCGCCCGATAGCCACGATCGCGGCCCCGGTCTTCGGCCATCGCGGCACCGTGACCCTCATCGTCGCGGTTCATCCGCTCGCCGTTCACCCGCGCCTGGAGGCTAGAAGGGTCGCCGCGGTCGGGCGGCGGCTCCTGCGAGCGACGACGGCCATCGGCGCCGAGAGTTAGGCGTTGGAAGGAACTGGGCCCCCCTTGACCCGATCGGCGGCGAAACTCGCTGCCTGACTGGTCAATCCGGACTCGACGTAAAGGCTGTGCGCGGGGCGATCGTCGCCAGAGGAGCACACCGGATCGGCGCCGTTGCAGAGGTCGACGGTCTTGGCGCCGTACAAGGAGCTCAACGCGGTGAGCGAACCACCGAAGCGATTCAACGGATTGCCGAACACGGCCACGGCGGCAACGTGATTCGCCACCTCGGCGGGCATTGGCTGGCCCAAGCCGAACAGCGCGCCCGGGTCCCCGGTTATGCCGTCGATCACGGCCGCGCCCTGCGAGTAGCCACCGAGCACGATCTTGGTGCCCGGGCAAGCCGCCACCGTGGCTTGGACGTGGGCGCTGGCATCGTTGGCGCCTGCCGTGGCCTGCATGAAGTCATACGATGCGGGATAGTTCACTGCGTACACACCGACGGCCTTGCCCTTGACGTCGCCTTTGAGCGCGTCGACGAACGCCTGGCCCTCACGGCCGACACCCACGGGTTCGGCGGTGCCACGGGCGAATACGACCTCTACGTCGGAACATCCGGACGCGGCGGATGCGGTAGGCGCGCCGAGGCCAATGAGACCGGCTGCGATCAGCCCGCCGGTGGCCATGCCCGCCAGCAGAGCATTGGTCTTCAACTGAACGGACATGGGGTGGGCTCCTCGATCGTCTTCTGGGTAGTTACCTAGACGAACTCCGCAACTGTGGATTCAATTCCACCCCGCCGAAAGACGTCGGCACATGTGGGCCAACTCGCAGACCGGGGCTCACCCCGGATCGCCCGCCGACTGGCGAACCGGTCAGCGCTTCGTCGCAACCACCAGGAGGTACTCCCATTCCATGGTCCGTGACCCGGCCAATGCCTCGTCGCCGAGGCGGGCGATGTCGGCGTCGAGGGCCGCCACCCGTTGGGAGTCGTCGCCGAGGCCGCGGTACGCCGCGATCGTCGGCCCGTAGTTGGCCTTGAAGTAGTCACGGAACCGTTCACCGTCTGCGAAACGGTCGACGGGCAGGCCCCGCCGTTCGGTCACCACGTCGGAGACCCGGTCTCGCAGAAGACGGCGGACGTGGTCCTCGCTACCCCACAGCGGCGGCGCCGACACGCCGGCTGGCGCAGGCGCCACGTACGGCTTCATGGTGGCGAACAGCTTGCCGATGAACCCGTCGGGCGTCCAGCTGAGCACGCCCATCGTCCCCCCGGCACGACACACCCGCACCAACTCGTCGGCGGCCTGCTGATGGTGCGGCGCGAACATCACCCCGATGCACGACATCACGGCGTCGAACTCGCCGTCGTCGAAGGGCAGTGCCTCCGCGTTGGCCTCGCGCCAGTCCAGCGCGATCCCCCGCTGCGTGGCGCTCGCGCGACCCTGCTCCAGCAGCCGGGGACACAGGTCGGTCGCGACTACATCTGCCCCTGCAGCAGCTGCGGCGATCGCGGCGTTCCCGGTTCCCGCAGCCACGTCGAGCACGCGGTCACCGTCGCCGACACCGGTGGCCGCGACCAGAGTCGGTCCCAACGGCGCCACCAGTTCGTCGGCGATCGTCCGGTAGTCACCCAGCGCCCACAACGCCCGGTGCCTGGCTTCGAGTTCGCGGTCTTGCACGACGACAGTCATCGCTGCTCCTTCGAGGTTGGTGCCGCCATCGTCGCGCCCAAAGATGTGGGCGATCCAGTTACAGATCTGTACCGGTACTGGTTCTATGTCTGTACTGGCTTCTTTGTCTGTACTGGCTTCTTTGTTCTGTACGGGACGGCGACGTCTGTGATGGCTGGAGGTGACGACGTGTCCGGATACGGTCAGTTCTGTCCCATGTCGAAGGCCATGGAACTCCTCGACGAGCGGTGGACGCTGCTCGTCGTGCGCGAGTTGCTCCTTGGCAGTCGGCATTTCAACGACCTTCGCCGCGGCGTCCCGAAGATGTCGCCCGCCCTGTTGTCGAAACGTCTCAAGGCGCTGACGCGCGCCGGGGTGGTGGAACGATCGGAGATCGACGGGCGCACCAACTATTCGCTGACCCAGTGCGGCCAGGAACTCGGTGAGGTGGTCGACGCCCTTGGCCGGTGGGGCATCCGCTGGATAGGTGAGCTGGGTGAGGCCGACCTCGACCCGCACCTGCTGATGTGGGACATCCGTCGGACCGTCCCGATCCACGAGTGGCCGCGGTCACGCACCACGATCGCCTTTCAGCTCGACGGGGTGGCGGCCAGGGCGTCGCGGTGGTGGCTGGTGGTGGCCGACGGGCGGCCCGACGTCTGCGACTTCGATCCCGGGTACGAGGTCGCGGGCACGGTGGCGACCAGCTTGTTGACGCTAACGCGGATCTGGCGCGGTGACGTCGGCTGGTCCCACGCGCTGCTCGATGGAAGCGTTGCGGTGTCCGGCCCGTCCGACGTGAGACGCGCGATCCCGTCGTGGATCGGACAGGGAGCGAAGGCCGCGGTGCCTCGCCCTGCATGAACTACGGGCCCGCGTGAAACTAGGCCTCGTACGAGAGGCAGGCCTGTGCCGCGCGTTCAGTCCAGAAGCCTGCGCGCCACGTTGGTAGTGACCAGGTCGAGCAATTCATCGGCACGCCCTGCCATGATGGTCCGGATCGCGTACAGCGAGAAACCCTTTGCCTGTTCGGCACTGATGGCGGGCGGGATGGACAGCTCCTGACGGGCGGTCACCACGTCGACGATGGCGGGTCCGTCGTGAGCGAAGGCGTCCGACAACGCCTGCTCCAGTTCACCGGGATGCTCGACGCGACGTCCGAACGCCCCCATCGCCCGCCCGACCGCAGCGAAGTCGGGGTTGACGAGTTCGGTGCCGAAGTTGACGATGCCCGCCGCCTTCATCTCCAACTCGACGAAGTTCAGCGACGAGTTGTTGAAGACGATCACCTTCACCGGCAGCTTGTTCTGCAGCAGCGTGATCAGCTCACCGAACATCATGGTCAGTCCACCGTCGCCGGCGAACGCGACGACCTGTCTGCCAGGAAAGGCCGTCTGCGCACCGATCGCATGGGGCAGCGCGCACGCCATGGTGCCGTGGTTGAACGAGCCGACGAGCCTGCGCCTGCCGTTCATCCGCAGGTATCTGGCCGCCCACACGACAGGGGAACCGACGTCGACGGTGAACACGGCATCCTCGGCGGCCAATTGATTGGCAAGTCCCGCAACGTATTCGGGACGGATCGGACTCTTGTCGCGGTCGTTGACCGCCAACCCGTCCATGTTCTTGCGCGTCTTGGCGTAGTGGCGCAGCGAGCGGTCGAGGTGCTCGCGGGACGGCTTCTGGACGAGCAACGGCGCGAGCGCCTCCAGCGTGTCGGCGACCGTGCCGACGAGACCGAGATCGATAGGTGTGCGGCGGCCAAGGTTTCGTCCTCGGACGTCGATCTGCACGATGCGAGCGTTGTCGGGATAGAACTGCTGGTACGGGAAGTCGGTGCCCAGCATCAGCAGGGTGTCCGCTTCCTTGATGGCCTTATAGCCCGATGCGAACCCGAGCAGACCCGTCATGCCGACGTCGAACGGGTTGTCGTACTCGATGGACTCCTTGCCGCGCAGCGCATGCACGACCGGTGCGTTCAGGGTGCCTGCGAGGCGGATCAGCGCATCATGTGCGCCGGCCACCCCGGCGCCACCGAGGATGGTGACCCGCTCGCCGGCGTTGAGGATCTCCGCCGCCTGGCGCAGACCGTCGTCGTGCGGTCGCACCACTGATCGGGTGGGCAGGATCGGCTTGGTGAGCCAGCCGGACTCCGCGGCGTGCGCCAGGAAGATCTCGCCGGGAACGACGACCACCGCGACACCGTTCTCCTCGATCGCCGCACGCATCGCCATCTCCAGGATGCGTGGTGCCATCTCGGGAGTGCTGATCAGCTCGCAGTAGACGCTGCATTCGGCGAAGAGGTCCTGCGGGTGGGTCTCCTGAAAGTAGTCCGAGCCGATCTCGCTGCGCGGAATGTGTGCGGCGATGGCCAGCACCGGGACCCTGCTCCGTTGCGCGTCGAAGAGCCCGTTGATCAGATGGAGGTTTCCCGGCCCGCAGCTTCCGGCGCAGACGGCCAGCTGACCGGTGAGTGCTGCGTCGGCGGCCGCGGCGAACGCCGCCGTCTCTTCGTGCCGCACGTGCTGCCAACTGATCTCTCCCGAGCGCCGGATCGCGTCGGTGAAACCGTTGAGACTGTCACCGGGCAACCCGTAGACGCGCTGGACACCGCTTCGCGCCAAGGCGCTGATCATCTGGGTGGCGATGGTCGCCATCGGGTCCCTCCCCCTGTGATTTCGGCGCTGAAAGCCGCGCTGAGCGCGGTTTTCCGCGCCGAAATCACCCTACTTGGGTGCGAAGCGCTGTCCCGCGTCGAGCCGGATGCACTGCCCGTTGAGCATCGGGTTGTCCACGATCGCCAGCGCCAACTTGGCGTACTCCTCGGGCTTGCCGAGCCGCTTCGGGAATGCCGCATCCTTGGTCAGCGCGCTGGCGAACTCGTCGGGTATGCCCTTGGTGAGGCCGGTGGCGAAGAGGCTAGGCGCGATCGCCAGCACGCGGATGCCGAGGCTGCCCAGATCGCGCGCCATCGTCAG
>NZ_JAVROT010000178.1:0-21257 GCF_032162605.1 Mycobacterium sp.
ACGCGCCGAACGTGCCCCGACCCGGTTTGCCCACCCCGCGCTGGCGTTGGCCTCGTGGACGACGATGGGCACCTGGTGTCGACGAAGGACACCGCCGCGCGCGGCGAGGTAGGCAGGCAGCGCGACATAGCCACCGAAGCCGATCACCACGTCGGCGTGCACGCCGTCGAGGATGGTCCGGGTCTGGCGGACGGCAGTGCGGACCCGCAGCGGAAGCCGGGCCAGATCACCCGACGGCTTACGCGGGAATGGCACCGGCGTGATGAGCTCGAGGTGGTAGCCCCGCTGGGGCACCAGGCGGGTCTCCAATCCGCGGCGGGTGCCGAGGGCGGTGATCCGTATCCCCGGCTCAATGGCTACGAGGGCATCGGCGACGGCCATCGCGGGCTCGACGTGCCCCGCCGTGCCACCACCCGCGAGGACCACGGATATCTGCCGGCTCACCCGTAACGCTGACCTTCCAGAGTGCGAGCCCCACGACTCGGTTGACGTTGACGGCCTCCATGATGCCCTGAGCCCCTCGCCGCCCGGTCGCCCGCATCAACGGTGTTCCGCCTACGGTCCTCGGCGGGTTTGCGGGCAGGGTTCGGTTTGGCCTTGTTCTTCGCGTTTGCGCTCGCCTTCGTCTTGGGCTTCGTCTTGGCCTTGGGGATGAGCTTGGGCTTGGGTTTGGCCTTGCCCGGGGCGGGCTCGCCCGTCCGCGTCCGCAACCGGTCGCGCGCCGCCTCCAGCCGGGTCGGCACGTAGGGCTCGGGCAGCGGCAATCGCAGCAGCCGGTTCATCCGGTCGTCGCGGCCCGCCCGCAGCGCAGCCACGGCCTCCGGCTCGTGGCGGGCCGCATTGGTGATGATGCCCAACACGAGAAGCGTTGTCGCCGTCGATGTTCCACCCGCGGAGATCATGGGAAGCTGCAGACCGGTGACGGGCAGAAGGCCCACCACGTAACCGACGTTGATGAACACCTGCCCGAGCACCCACAACGTCGCGGTCGCGGTCAGCAGCCGCAGGAACGGGTCGGCGGAGCGTCGTGCGATCCGCATACCGGTGTAGGCGAACAAGCCGAACAGAGCGAGCAGACCGGCCGCTCCGACGAAGCCGAGTTCCTCGCCGATGATCGCGAAGATGAAGTCATTGTGGGCGTTGGGCAAGTAATTCCACTTGGCCGTGCCCTGCCCGAGACCGTCGCCGAACACTCCACCGTTGGCCAGGGCGAAGCGCGCCTGCCTGGCCTGGTAGCCGGAGCCCTGGCCGTCGGCGCCGGGGTCGAGCCAGGACTGCACGCGGTCGGAGCGGTAACCCTCCGACATCGCGAGGATGCCTGCGGCGACGACGACGGCGGCCAGCGAGCTCAGGAACACCCGCAGCGGCAGTCCGGCGTACCACAGCAGGCCGAGCAGGATGATGCCGAGCGACACGGTCTGCCCGAGGTCGGGCTGCAGAACGATGAGCAGCAGCGCAAGTACCGCGCCTGGCACCAACGGGAAGAGCATCTCGCGCACCGATGCGCGCTCCAGCCGACGCGCGGCGAGCAGGTGCGCCCCCCAGATCAGGAAGGCGATCTTGGCGAGTTCGGAGGGCTGCATCGAGAACCCGGCGACGACGAACCAGCCGCGAGAACCGTTGGCCTCCTTACCGATTCCCGGAATCAGCACCAGGATGAGCATGATGACGGTGATGACGAAGCTGGGGAACGCGAGCCGTCGCATGAAGTTGATGGGCATGCGCAACGCCACGTAGAAGGCGCCGAGGCCCACGATGGTCCACAAGACCTGCTTGCCGAAGATCGCCCACGGCGAACCGTCCGCGTCGTACGAGTGCACGCCCGACGCCGAGAGCACCATGATCAATCCAAGGGTTATCAGGAGCGCGACGACCGCGACCACCAGGTGAAACGACGTCATCGGACGCCCCAGCCACGCGCCGACGCGGGTCCTCGGGACGACGGCCTGCTCCACCGCGGCAGCGCCCGCTTCGTCGGGCTTCTCGTGCCGCAGCCGGGCGAGGATCTTCTTGACCATCAGCTAGCCGGCCACACGGATCACATTTGTCACATAAGTAACAGCAGACTCATTTGTCCCTCGCACCCCAGAATCCTCCCCCGCCACAGCCCGAGCAACGAGGACATCCGGGGCGTGTCGCCTCAATGGGACCCGACCCGTCACGCTCCGACTATGCACCAACGGAGGCCAGCCATTCGCTGTAGAACAGTGCTACCCCGAGCCCGCAGGCGATGGCGGTCAGAAGCCAAAACCGGATGATGACCGTGGTCTCGGCCCAGCCCACCAGCTCGAAGTGGTGGTGGAAGGGCGCCATGCGGAAGACCCGTCGACCCGTCGTCCGGAACGCCAGGATCTGCACGACCACCGACGTGACCTCGGCCACGAACAGTGCACCGAGCACGACGGCGAGCATCTCGGTGCGGCTCGTCACCGACAGTCCCGCGATGATGCCGCCGAGCGCGAGCGACCCGGTGTCACCCATGAAGATCTTGGCGGGGGCGGCGTTCCACCACAGAAAGCCGATACACGCGCCGGCAGTCGCCGCGGCGACGAGCGCCAGGTCGAGCGGATCCCTGACGTTGTAGCAACCGAGCCCCGGGCTGAAGGCACATGCGTTTCGGAACTGCCAGAAGGTGATCAACACATAGGCCGCGGTCACCATCGCCATGGCCCCGGCAGCGAGTCCGTCCAGGCCGTCGGTGAAGTTCACCGCGTTGGACCAGGCGCTGACCACGATGACGCAGAACAGCACGAACACGGCGGGTGCCAGCGTCACCGTGGCAATCTCGCGGACGTAGGAGAGCTCCGCACTGCCGGGAGTCAGCCCGTCGGAGTTACGGAACTGCAGGGCAAGGACGCCGAAGAGCACGGCTGCGACGAGCTGTCCGACCGTCTTGGCGGTCTTGTTGAGCCCGAGGTTGCGCGAACGCCGAATCTTGATGAGGTCATCGACGAATCCGACACCACCCAATGCCGTGGCGAGCCCGAGCACCAGTAGGCCGGACGCCGACGGGCCCTCCCCGTCCAGGGCGAGGCCCACCAGGTGCGTGCCGAGGTAACCCGCCCAGATGCCCGCCAGGATGGCGACGCCACCCATCGACGGCGTGCCCCGCTTCTTGCGGTGGCTGGGCGGACCGTCTTCGCGGATCTCGTGGCCGAACCCCTGCCGGGTGAACAACCGGATCAGCGCAGGCGTCAGCAGGATCGACACCGTGAGCGCGATGCCGACGGCGATGAGTATCTGCCTCACGTGGGCTCACCAGCCAGTACCTCGGCGAGCTCGGCAAGACCCGCTGACTTGGAGGCCTTCACCAGCACCACGTCGCCCGTGCGCAGTTCCTCGCGCAGGAATTCCAGTGCGGCGTCGGCATCTTCGAGCATGACGGCTTCACTGCCCCACGACCCCTCCATCACCGCCCCGTGATGCATGGCGCTCAACGACCTCCCGGTTCCGACGACGACCAGTCGAGACACATCTAAGCGCACGGCCAGTCGACCGATGCTGTCGTGTTCTGCGATGGCGTCATCACCGAGTTCCGCCATCTCGCCGAGAACGGCCCAGCTCCTGCGCCGTTCCGCACCGCCGGCCCCGGACTTCGCCATCCAGGCCAGTGCCTTCAACCCGGCCCGCATCGAGTCGGGGTTGGCGTTGTACGCGTCGTTGATCACCGTCACGCCGTCGCTGCGCGTGCCGACCTGCATGCGATGACGCGACGCCGGGCCCGCTGCCGCCAGCGCGTCCGCCACCTGGTCAAGGCGGGCGCCGCACTCCAGCGCGACCGCCGCCGCGCACAGCGCATTGGACACCTGATGATCTCCGTGCACCGCGAGTTCGACCGGTATCACGCCCCTCGGGCAGTGCAGGGTGAAGCGCGGCCGTGCGAGCTCGTCGAGGACGACGTCGTCGGCCCAGAGGTCGGTGCCGGGGCTCCTGGAGATGCGGATGACGCGGGCCTCGGTCACCTCCGCCATCGCGGCGACCGCGTTGTCGTCGGCATTGAGGATCACCACGCCGGACGCGGAAACCGCCTGTGGCAGTTCAGCCTTCGTTGCCGCAATCGCCTCGCGCGAACCGAACTCGCCGAGGTGGGCGGTGCCGACGTTGAGCACCACCGCGATCGAAGGAGGCGCGATCCGCGCGAGCGCGGCGATGTTGCCTGGATGGCGGGCCGACATCTCCAGGATCAGGTAGTCGGTGTCGGTCGTCGCACGCAACACCGTCCACGGGTGCCCGAGCTCGTTGTTGAAGGAGCCGGGTGGCGCGACGACCTCCCCGAGAGGCGCGAGTACGGCTGCCAGCAGGTCCTTGGTGGACGTCTTGCCTGAGGACCCGGTGACGCCGACGATGACGAGTCCGCCTGCCACCAGCTCGGCGGCGACGGCGGAGGCGAGTCTGGCCAGCGCGTCCAGAACAGCGGCCCCGGATCCGTCGGTGTCGTACTCGAGCACGCTGGCACCGGAGTCGACGGCGGCCGCGAGGGGTTCAACGACGATCGCAGGCACGCCGACCGGGCGCGCGGCCAGCACGGCTACCGCACCGGCGGACACGGCGCCTGCGGCGAAGTCGTGCCCGTCGGAACGGGCGCCCGGCAGGGCCAGGAACAGCCCGCCGGGGGTGACGGCGCGCGAGTCGAACTCGACCGTCCCGGTCACGCGCGTCGTCTCGGCGTCCTCCGCCGAGATGTCGGCGAGCTCGCCACCGACGATCTGGGCGATCTGGGCCAACGTCAGATCGATCATGACGGGGACCCAAGCGCGTGCAGTGCCCGAGCCAGCTCGTCGCGATCGTCGAACGGCCGGGTCCGGCCGTGGCTCGTCTGGCCTGCCTCGTGGCCCTTGCCCGCGACCAGGACCACGTCGCCTTCCCTGGCCCAGCCGACGGCGAATTCGATGGCCGCACGACGGTCGCCGATCTCTACGATCTCCGCGTCCGTGCCCACTGCGCCCTGGACGATCGCGGCGCGAATGTCCGCCGGGTCCTCGTCGCGGGGATTGTCATCGGTGACGACGACCAGGTCGGCCAGCTCGGCCGCGGTGCTGCCCATCGGCGCGCGCTTGCCCTGATCGCGGTTACCGCCCGCGCCGAACACCACCGCGAGCCTGCCGCTCGTCTGCCCTCCCTGGTCGCTCCGCTCTCCCCCGCGAGCGGGGGGACACTCAGCGCCGAGCAGAGCGCGCAGCGTCTCCAGGACGGCGCGCAGGGCGCCGGGCTTGTGTGCGTAGTCGACCAGCGCCAGAAAGCCCTGGCCCAGATCGATCGGCTGGAGCCTGCCGGGCACCGTCGCCGTGCGCAGCCCTGGTGCGGCCTGCTCGGGGGACACCCCGACGGCGTCGAGCAGGGCGGTCGCCAGAAGGCAGTTCGCCACGTTGTAGTGGCCGGGCAGACACGTGCGCAGTCCGTGGTGCACGCCCGACGGGTCGACCGCGAGGAACTCCTGGCCACCCCCCTCGACGGAGCGGATCTCCTCGACCCGCCAGTCTGCATCGGCACCGGAGGCACTCACGGTGACGGGATGCTCGGCACGGGCCGCGATGGTGCGACCGCCCTCGTCGTCGACGCACACCACGGAAAGGTCTGCGTGGGTTGATGACTGGGGGTCGAAGAGCTTCGCCTTGGCATCGAGGTAGGCCTCCATCGTCGGATGGAAGTCCAGATGATCACGCGAAAGATTTGTGAAACCGCCCACCGCGAAGTGCATCGCATCGACCCGGCCCTGGGTCAACGCGTGACTGGAGACCTCCATCACCACCGTGTCGATGCCTCGTTCGACCATTACCGCCAGCAGAGCCTGCAGGTCGGGGGCCTCCGGTGTGGTCAGCGCGCTCGGCTCGTCGCGACCGTCGATGCGGATGCCCACAGTCCCGATGAGGCCAACCACCCGGCCCGCCGCGCGGAGCCCAGCCTCCACCAGGTGGGTGGTGGTGGTCTTGCCCGAGGTGCCCGTCACGCCGATGACGCGGACGTGCTCCGACGGCCGCCCGTAGACCGCCGCTGCCAGCTCGCCGAGGACCGCCCTCGGAGTGGGGTGCACCAGCACGGGCACGTCGACACCGGCGCCGGCCATGACCGCCGCCCCGGCCTGGTCGGTGAGCACCGCAACGGCCCCCAGCCGCACCGCGTCAACGGCGAATCGGGCGCCGTGCGACGACGCACCCGGCAGGGCGGCGAACAGATCGCCTTGGTGGACGTCCTGGCTTCGCAACGTCACGCCGGTGACCCGAACCCGCGCCCAATCCGCGCCGGTGGAATCCATCACCGGTACGGCTCGTACGCGTTCCGCCAACGCGGCGACGCCTTCACCGGCAGGACGCGAGGGACGCAAGTTCATGGCCATGACACCCTACCGGCCCGTTCTCCGGCCGCCCCCGCACACGCGAGGAGCACATTCAACGTGAGCTCAACCCTGCAGGACGAGTGGCGCACCCGGATCGGGCGACAGCGGGACGTTCTCGCGCTGCAGGAGCCAGGCGGCGATGTTGTGGATCAGCGGTGCTGCCGTGGTTCCTGGAGAGCCGTCCGCCGTGCGGTGCGGGTTGTCCATCATCACTCCGACGACGTAGCGCGGATTGTCCGCAGGCACCATGGCGGCGAACGTGATCCAGTAGACGTCGTCGTAGTAGCAACCGCAGCCCGGGTTGATCTGCTGCGCGGTACCGGTCTTGCCGGCGAGCTGGTACCCGTCGACGGCCGCCCCGGAGCCGGTACCCTGCTGCACACCCGTCGGATCGTGTTGAATGGTGGCCCGCAACATGTTCCGCACGGTCTGCGCCGTCCCCGGCGACACCACGCGGACACCCTCCGGGCGGGGCTCGTCGGTGTGGGTGCCATCAGAGGCGATGGTGGACTTGATGATCCGCGGCGGGATGCGGACTCCGTCGTTGGCGATCGCCTGATACATCCCGGTCATCTGCAGCAGCGTCATCGAAAGGCCCTGTCCGATGGGCAGGTTGGCGAAGGAGCTGCCCGACCACTGGTCGACCGGCGGGACCAGACCCGAGCTTTCGCCTGGCAGTCCCACGCCGGTGCGCTGCCCGAGGCCGAACTTGGCGGCCATGTCGGCCCACCGATCCGGGCCGACCCGCTGCGCCAGCATCAGCGTTCCGACGTTCGAGGACTTACCGAAGACACCGGTGGTGGTGTACGGCATCACACCGTGTGACCATGCGTCGTGCACGGTCACGCCGCCCATGTCGATGGAGCCGGGTACCGAGAGCACCTCGTCGGGGTTCGTGAGATCGAACTCGATGACCGAGGACGCCGTGATGATCTTGTTCACCGAACCCGGCTCGAACGGCGACGTCACCGAGAGGTTGCCGAGCTCGCGGTCCTGCTGCCTGCCGATGTCCTGGCTCGGATCGAACGTGTTGTCGTTCGACATCGCAAGGACTTCACCGGTTTTGGAGTCGAGCACCAACGCGGAGACGTTTTTGGCTCCGGAGAGGTTCTTCGCCTGCTGGACCTGCTGCTGAACGTAGAACTGGATGTCGTCGTCGAGGGTGAGCTGGATCGTGGAGCCGTTGACCGCGTCGTGCCGGTTGCGGTAACTGCCGGGAATCACCACGCCGTCCGAACCCCGGTCATACGTCAGCGATCCGTCGGCGCCCGAAAGCTTGGAGTCGAGCGAGTCCTCAAGGCCGAGCAGCCCATGGCCGTCCCAGTCGATGCCGCCGACGATGTTCGCGGCCAGGGATCCGCCGGGGTACTGCCGGATGTCCTGGCGCTCTGCGCCCACTTCGGGGTACTTCGTGGTGATGGCATCGGCGATCGTCGGGTCGACCGCCCGCGCGAGGTAAACGAAGGAATCCTTGCCGACGAGCTTCTTGTAGACGGTGTCGGCGTCGGGCCGGTTATTCAGCAGCCCGGCCACACCCTTCGCGATCTCGCGCAGCCGCTTGGCGGGCTCGGGCGCCTCGGGCGACTTCGTCTGGGCCTCGACCAGCTGCTTCTGGACCTTGACCGGCTGAAACGTCAACGCGCGTGCCTCGGTGGTGAAGGCCAGTTTGTCGTCGTTGCGATCAACGATGCTTCCGCGCAGGGCCTTTTCGACGTCGGTGACCTTGAGCTGACTCGCCGCCTCCGCCCGCAGCCCCTCGGCACGCGGCACCTGAAGCATGAAGAGCTGCGCCGCCGCCAGCAACAGGACGAGCAGGATGACGCCGTTGCCCACTCTGTGCCGGAAGACGAAGGAGGCGCTGCGCAGCCCGTCGTCGGCGATGGCCTTGCGCGTGCGGCGCTCCTTGGCGGAGTGCGGGGTGCCTGCGGGGAGGTTCGCCGCCTGCGCCTTCGCGCGATCCTTGCTGCGCCTCATGCCGGAGCGCCTGGCACGGGGGCCGGCAGCGCCTGCTCCGCACCGGGCGGCGGCCCAGGGAGCGTCGGCACCGCGCCGGGTGGCGGCCCAGGGAGCGCCGGCGCCTGGGGTGACTCCAGGTGCGAAGCCGCATCGTCGAGAGGCGCTGCGGGAGTGGGAAGATCGGCCGGTACGGGAATCGGCCCGCCCGCCGGCGCGGCGGCATCCGGTCCCGAGACGGAAATCTCGGGATTGGGAAGCGTCACGGCCCTCGGCGGCAGGTGCACCGCCACCTCGCGCGGGTCGACGACCTTCGGTGCGGGCGGAGCCGGTGGCGCGGGAGCAGCGGGGTCGGGCAGCGGGCTGTTCAACGGCGGCGGCTGAACGCCCGCCGCCGGTTTGGGCGTCCCGACGACAACCCAGTTGCCGGAGGCGTCCTGCACGAGGTGCGCCGTGTTGGTGGACGGAATCATGCCGAGATTGCGCGCCGCCTCGGCGAGTGCGGGCGCGGCCTGAGCCTCGAGCACGTCGCGCTCGAGGCCTTCCTTCTGTTGCAGCAGCGCCTGATTGACCTGGCGTGCGTGGCCCAACTGGTAGGACCGCTCGGCGGCGTCGGTCGACAGCCACAGGGTGACCGCGAGTCCGATCCCCAACGCTCCGATTACCAGGACGACGAATGGCACCCTGGTGACGAACCTGCGTGGGTCGAAGTCGATGGCCGCCAGTCTGACGAGCAGCCGCTCACGCAGCGGTGGGCGAACTACCTTGGGAGCCTTGGCCTTCCGCGCCTTCGCGCGCGCCTTCGCCTGAGCGGCGTTCTTCGGCCTGATCGGGCCCTCGGTGGGCCTTGGCTTCGGGCTGGTGTGCGGCGCTGAGCGCTGCGGGCGCTGCTCTCGGGTCGACCGCCGACCGCGTAGCGGCGCGTCGGCCGAACGGCGCTGGGTGGTCGCCTCGCGTGGCCCTCGCCGACGCTCGTCGCTGGCGCGCACCGGTTCTCGTCGCTTCGCCATCACGAACCTTCCCTTCTGACAACCTTCTCCAGGGCTCGCAGCCGTACCGATGCACTCCGCGGGTTGAGGTCGATCTCGGAATCCGCCGCCTTCTCGGCGCCACGCGTCAGGGACACGAAGTAGGGTTCGTGACCGGGAAGCTCGACGGGCAGGCCCGGCGGAGTACGCGAGGCCGTCGCGGAGGCGAACTCGGCCTTGACGATCCGGTCCTCCAGCGACTGATAGGCCATGACCACGATTCGCCCGCCCGCGTGCAGCGCGGCCAGCGCGGCAGGCACGGCGGAACGCAGAGAGTCCAGCTCACCGTTGACGGCGGTGCGCAACGCCTGGAACGTGCGCTTGGCCGGGTGCCCCCCGGTGCGTCGGGCAGGTATCGGAATGACATCGTAGAGCAGCTCGACCAGCTCGGAGGTGGTCTCGAAGGGCTTGCGGTCCCGTCGCCGGACGATCTCGCCTGCGATCCGGCTCGCGAAGCGCTCTTCACCGAACTCCTGCAATACCCGCGTCAACGCCCTCTTGTCGTAGGTGTTGAGGATCGCGGCGGCCGTCAGGGGTGCGTCCTGATCCATCCGCATGTCCAGTGGCGCGTCTTGAGAGTAGGAGAAGCCGCGCTCGGCGCGATCGAGTTGCATCGACGAGACGCCGAGGTCGAACAGGATCCCGTCGACGTCACCGACGCCAGAGTCGGTCCCGTCGTTGCGGTCTGCCCAGAATCCGTCGTAGCGGGTCTGGACGAAGGTGACGCGGTCGCCGAACGGGGCCAACCGTTCGCCTGCGATCTGCAGTGCGGAGCGATCTCGGTCCAGGCCGATGAGATGCAGCCCGGGAAGCTCGGTGAGGAAGCGTTCGGCATGTCCACCGGCGCCGAGGGTGGCGTCGACCAGAATGGCGCCGGCACCTTCGGGGTCGCGCCGGGTCAGCGCGGGCTTCAGCAGCTCGACGCAGCGGTCGAGGAGCACGGGATCGTGCGGGTGATCGTCAGGCATCGCAGCACCCTTGGGAAGTGTGGCTGCCCCTGCATCGAGGTCCCTGTCCGAGGTCGCGGACCTGGCGTTGGGGAAGTACGCCAGGGCCGGTTCGGGCAGAGGCCACGATGCATGGGCTACGTGCCGCTGAATGGCCGCTTCAACGGCCGGGTCAAATGATGTCGCGCAGGGTGTCATCGCTGGCCGCGGAGAAGTTCTCTTCGTGGGTCTGCTGATAGGCCTGCCAAGCTTGGGCGTCCCAGATCTCCAGGTATTCGATCGATCCGATCACCACGCAGTCCTTGGACAGGTCCGCGTACTGGCGGTGGTCGGCCGACAACGTGATCCGGCCTTGCGCGTCGGGGTGCTGTTCGTCGGTTGCCGCTGCGAGGTACCGCAGGTAGGCGCGAGCATCCGGATTGCTACGCGATGCCGCAGATGCGCGTTCTGCGAGCTTCTCGAATTCCGTACGCGGGTAGACAGCCAGGCTGTGATCTTGACTCTTGGTGACCATCAACCCCCCTGCGAGTGCTTCGCGGAACTTGGCGGGCAGCGTGAGCCGCCCCTTGTCGTCGAGCTTGGGCGTGTAGGTGCCGAGAAACATCCCGCCACCTCCACGCACTTCGTGCATTCCCGGGTCGCTTCGCTCCTGCCCTCCGGATGTTGGATCCCGAGTCGCTTCGCTGCTGCCCGCCGGACGGAGCACCGGCCGCTCCGTTGTCCGCCACATTACCCCACGATCCCCCACTTTGCTCCATCTGCTGGCAACAGTTTGGGTGCAAGCCCCACCGCACGCCACCCATGAGGCATTTCCTGGCACGGCGGATCCGACTGATACCGGGTTGCCAGCGCAAAGCCGCAGCTGGGCAGCGTTGGAAGCCCGGGTGGGGCGTGGTGGGGCGCCCACCGCCTCCGTCGCAGGCGCCGACCACGGCGTGTCGGACGCAAAGAAAAGGGCAGCTCCCTGCGGAGCTGCCCTGGGGTCCTCTCAGACCCGGTGCCGGGTCACCGAACGCTCATTCCTCGAAACGACGGCGGAACCGTTCCTCCATGCGACTGGCGAACGAGTTGTTGCTCTTGGCGCGCTTCTGGCGCGCCGAGCCGGGTTCCGGGGCCGCACCCTCGTGTCCACCCGGCACGCGCGGGCCCGTGATCGCAAACACCACGCCGCCGAACATGATGACGAACCCGATCACGCTGACGATCAGGAAGGCGTGGTTGACGTTGGCATAGAACGGCACACCGGCCACGAGGAGGCCCAGGCCAACCAGGAACAGCACCGCCCCTTGGAGCCGGCGACGAGCCGAGGGAGCCCGAAGACTCCCACCGCGCACGCTGGAGGCGAACTTGGGATCCTCGGCATAAAGTGCGCTCTCGATCTGGTCGAGCATGCGCTGCTCATGATCGGAGAGTGGCATCCGCGCCTCCCAAGTGCGTCCCTGCTGCGCCCGCGAAGCCGCGGCCGTGCTTTCAAAATTCGTACTCCCGCGTTTGCGGGGCACCTGAACACCATGATACGAGCTGAATCTGACCCGTACCACCTACTTCGAAGGTCGATTGTAGTTGGTGGCCCGCCGGTAGCGAGATACTGCGTCGCTGACCGGATAATGACGTCGACTCCGACATCGCGCGAAGGGCACCAAAAAGTTTGGCCACGTTCCTCATCGACCTGTCACCTGGCGACATGCAACGGCGCCTCGGGGAGGCACTCGGCATCTACGTCGATGCGATGCGATACCCCCGGGGCACCGAGGATCAGCGCGCCTCGATGTGGCTGGAGCACACCCGCAGGGCGGGGTGGACGGCGGTCGCGGCCGTGGAGGCGCCGGAGGGATGCCAGGACGCTTTGGCGCTGAGCACCGCGCCGATGCTCGGCGTGGCCTACGGCTACTGCGGCGCACCGGATCAGTGGTGGCAACAGCAGGTGATCCAGGGCCTGCAACGGGGCGGGACGGACCGGTCGCGCATCTCCGAGCTGATGAACTCCTACTTCGAGCTCACGGAGCTGCACATCCACCCCGGCGCACAGGGGCGCGGGCTCGGCGAGGCTCTCATCCGGCGCCTGCTGGCCGGGCGTGACGAGCCGCACGTGCTGCTGTCCACGCCCGAGATCAACGGCGAGGCCAACCGGGCCTGGCGGCTGTACCGGCGGCTGGGGTTCACCGACGTCATCCGGGGCTACCACTTCGCGGGAGACCCCAGACCGTTCGCAATCCTCGGCCGCGAATTGCCGCTGTGACCGTGCGGGTCTGGCACCATGTCGAGGTGCCCAACCGCCGTAAACGCCTGCTGGCTCTGCTTTTGCTGGTGCTGATCGCGCCCATGGTCGCCGGCTGCGTGCGGGTACGCGCCTCCATCACCGTGTCGCCCGACGACCGGGTGTCGGGCCAGATCATCGCGGCAGCCAAGCCGGCCAACGCCGACGACAAGGGTCCCCAGCTGCTCAACAGCCTGCCGTTCAGCAACAAGGTGTCGGTCTCCTCCTACAAGCGCGACGACTACGTCGGGTCCCAGGCGGTCTTCTCGGACCTGACGTTCTCGGAGCTGCCGCAGTTGGCGAACATGAACCGCGATGCGGCAGGCGTCGACATCTCGTTGCGACGGGCCGGCGACCTGGTGATCCTCGAGGGACGGACCGACCTCACGTCCCTGAACGACCCCGACGCAGACGTGTCGCTGAACGTCTCCTTCCCCGGTGAAGTGACTTCCACCAACGGCGACCAGGTGTCCTCCGACGTGGTCCAGTGGACGCTCAAACCAGGGGTGGTGACCACGATGAGCGCCCAAGCCCGCTTCACCGATCCCAGCGCGAGGTCGTTCACCGGAGCGGCGATCTGGCTGAGCCTCGCGGCGTTCGTGGTGGCTGCGATCATCGGAGGAGTCGCGTGGGCCAGTCGCGACCGCAGCCCCGTCATGGCGAACCCACACGAACCGCGCTGACGCCGTCGCGGCCCTGACTTGCTACACATCAGGCCACACGCTCTAGTCTGAAGGCACTTTGGGTTAGTGAAAGGGGCGCCCGCTGAGCGTGGATGCTGCCGCGGCACCGTCGGCCAGGGAGCTGGCGAGCGCCGTCACCGAACAACTGCGGGCGTACCTCGTCGCGCGTCGAGCCGACGCCGCCTACATCGGCGACGACTACGCCGAGATGACCGCCGCGCTCGAGGAGTTCGTTCTGCGCGGCGGCAAACGGCTGCGCCCACTGTTCGCGTACTGGGGCTGGCGCGCCGTCGCGCCGCGTGGTGAATCCGCGGGTGCCGACGTGCTGCTGCTCTTTGCCGCCCTGGAACTGCTGCACGCATGCGCCCTGGTTCACGACGACGTCATCGATGCCTCCGCCACCCGCCGCGGACTTCCAACCGTGCACCGGCTCTTCACCGACCGCCACCGGGAGAGGAACTGGCTCGGGTCATCCGAGCAGTTCGGCGTCTCGACCGCAATTCTGCTTGGTGACCTCTCCCTGGTCTGGGCGGACGACATCGTGACGTCGGTCGACCTGCCGCTGGACGCGCACCGCCGCGTGCAGCGAGTGTGGGCCGACATCCGGACCGAGGTTCTCGGCGGCCAGTTCCTCGACATCGTCGCCGAGGCCAGCGGCGCGGAGACGGTGGCGTCGGCGATGAACGTCAACACCTACAAGACCGCGTCCTACACGGTGTCGCGGCCACTGCAGCTCGGCGCCGCGGCGGCGGCCGACCGACCCGACGTGCAGGCCATCTTCCACGACGTCGGCAACGGCCTCGGTGTGGCGTTCCAGCTGCGCGACGACGTGCTCGGCGTCTTCGGCGACCCCGCGGTCACCGGCAAGCCCTCTGGCGACGACCTGCGATCGGGCAAGCGCACCGTGCTGCTCGCCGAGGCCGTCGAACGGGCCGACAAGTCGGATCCCATGGCGGCCAACCTGTTACGCACGTCGATCGGCACCGACCTCTCGGACGATCAGGTGCGGGAACTGTGCCAGGTGATCGAATCGGTCGGCGCACTCGGCGCCGTCGAGGACCACATCGAGTTCCTCACCGGTCAGGCCCTGGCACTGCTGGATGCGGCTCCCATCGACGTTCACGCGAAGGTGGGTCTGGCCGAGCTTGCCAGATTGGCGTCGAACCGGTCCGCCTGAGACCCATGACGACTCCGACCCCCTCCCCGGTCAACACGCGTCAGCCGAGAACCGGGCTTGGTCTACGTTTCTCGCGCCTGACTGCCTTCGCCGCGTCCGGCGAGGGCCGACCCGCCCTGCTGGGTTGCCTTGGCGCCGCGCTGATCACCGTCGGGGGTCTCGGTGCAGGCAGCACTCGACTGCACGACCCGCTGCTCGAGTCGTTGCAGCTGTCGTGGCTGCGGTTCGGCCATGGCCTGGTGGTCTCCTCGGTGCTGCTGTGGGGCGGTGTCGCAGTGATGTTGACGGCGTGGTTGTGGCTCGGCCGCCGCGTCGTCGACCGCACCGCGACCACCTACACGATGGTGGCGACCACGGGCTTCTGGCTGACCCCGCTGCTGCTGAGCGTGCCGGTGTTCAGCCGCGACACGTACTCCTACCTTGCGCAGGGCGCATTGCTGCGCGACGGGTTCGACCCGTACGTCGTCGGTCCGATCGAGAACCCCAACTCCCTGCTCGACGACGTGAGCCCGATCTGGACGACGACCACCGCGCCGTACGGCCCGGTGTTCATCCTGGTGGCGAAGTTGGTGACGCTGGTGGTCGGCGACCACGTCATCGAAGGCACCATGCTACTGCGGCTGTGCATGCTGCCCGGGCTGGTGATGCTGATCTGGGCGGCGCCCCGGATCGCGCGTCACGTGGGGGGCAACGGGCCTGCCGCACTGTGGATCTGCGTTCTCAACCCGCTGGTGATCATCCACCTGATGGGCGGCGTCCACAACGAGATGCTGATGGTCGGGCTGATGACCGCGGCCATCGCTCTCACCCTGCAGAACCGACCCATCTGGGGCGTGGGACTCATCGCCATCGCGGTCGCGGTGAAGGCCACGGCGGGTATCGCACTGCCCTTCATGGTGTGGATGTGGATGCATCGATTGCGGGACACACGAGGCCTCGGACCAAGGCGTGCCTTCGCCGTCGCGACGGCGGCGTCGGCTCTCATCTTCGTCGTCGTGTTCGCGGTCGTGTCCGCCCTCGCCGGAGTCGGCCTCGGCTGGCTCACCGCACTTGCGGGCTCGGTCAAGATCATAAACTGGCTCACGGTGCCCACCGCGATCGCGAACGTGGCCAACGCCGTCGGCGGACTCTTCTTCCCCGTCAGCTTCTATGCGGTACTCGAAGTCACCCGAATCGCCGGCATCGCCATCATCACCATCTCACTTCCGTTGCTGTGGTGGCGATTCCGCCACGACGACCGTGAAGCACTGACCGGAATCGCGCTCGCGATGCTGATCGTGGTGCTCTTCGTGCCCGCGGCGCTGCCCTGGTACTACACGTGGCCGCTGGCGGTGTTGTCGGCGCTGGCGCAGAGTCGCCAGGCTATCGCCGTGATCGCGGGTTTCTCGACGTGGATCATGGTGATCTTCAAACCCGATGGCTCGCACGGCATGTACTCCTGGCTGCACGTCGGGCTGGCCACCGCGCTCGCGATGGCCGCCTGGTACTCGCTGGTCAAGTCCCCCGAGAAGGCCGAGACCGCGCCGGCTACGCAGCCGTCGGCTCCGTAGCGTTCAGTACGCCATCGCCTGGGCCCGACGAACCACCTCGCGGGCCTGGTGTGAGTGCAGCGCGTCCACCGGTCGCGCGTTGGGCTGCGCGTCCGTGTCACCGTCGTGGCTGATTGTCAGCGAAGCGTCCGGGGTGAACAGCCAACGCACGATCTCGGTTTCGTGATAGCCGCCGTCGTGCAGGACTACCAGCAGACCCGAGAGGCTCTTGACGACGTGACCCTTGTCGTCGAAGAAGATCTTCGGCACCACCAGGACTCCGTCGCGGCGCACGCCGATCAGGTGCTTCTGTCTGAGGTGCTGATGCACTTTGGTCACGGGGATGCCGAGGATCGACGCCACGGCGGGAAGGTCGTAGACGGCTTCGTCGGGGTCGAGGATGTCATCGGCAGCCGGAATGTTGCTCACCGGACCGAGTCTAAGATGCACGCGTGGGTACCAGCCAGCGATCGGACCCGCTCGTCGGTATCGTGTTGGACGGGCGCTACCGCGTCGACGCCCTGATCGCCACCGGTGGCATGTCCGCGGTGTACCGGGGACTCGACCTTCGGTTGGACCGACCGGTGGCGTGCAAGATCATGGATTCGCGGTATGCGGGCGACCAGCAGTTCCTGACGCGGTTCCAGCGCGAGGCCCGCGCGGTCGCGCGATTGAAGGATCCCGGCCTCGTAGCCGTCTACGACCAAGGCATCGACGGCCAGCACCCGTTCCTGGTCATGGAGCTGATCGAGGGCGGCACGCTGCGTGAACTGCTGCGGGAACGCGGACCGATGCCACCCCATGCCGTCGCGGCAGTGCTGTCACCGATCCTGGGCGGTCTGGCGGCAGCACACCGCGCCGGCTTGGTGCACCGCGACATCAAACCGGAGAACGTGCTGATCTCCGACGACGGCGAGGTGAAGATCGCAGACTTCGGATTGGTCCGCGCGATCGCCGAGGCGAAGATCACGTCGACGAGTGTGATCCTCGGCACCGCCGGCTACCTCTCGCCCGAACAGGTGAGCACGGGCGACGCCGGCCCCGGCAGCGACGTCTACGGCGTCGGCATCCTCGCGTACGAATTGCTCACCGGCGCGGTGCCGTTCACGGGCGACAGCGCCCTTGCGGTGGCGTACCAGCGGATGGACCACGACGTGCCACCGCCAAGCGCCGCGATCACCGGGGTCCCACCGCAGTTCGACCAGTTCACCTCGCGCGCAACCAGGCGTGATCCCGACGACCGCTACGCCGACGCCGCGGCGATGGGCGACGAACTGCACCGGATCATCGACGAACTCGCGCTACCACCGTTCCGGGTGCCAGCACCACGTAATTCCGCTCAGCACGTAGCGTCAGCAGAGTTTCACAGCCGGCTTCAGCAGGATGACCACACCACCGCCGCCACTGCCTCTCCCGCGCCGGCGCCGGCGCCGGCGCAGCCGATCCTGCCGCCGCGTCAGCACACCAGGGAGATGACCCGGGGACCCGACGACTGGGAGAACCGTTCCGCGCCCGGCCAGTTCGCCGGCATCGACATCGACGAACTGGAGTGGGCCAGGCGACGCGGACGGCGTGTCGCGCTGTTCTGGCTGGTGGCCATTCTGACGCTCACCGGGCTGGTGGCCGCCGGGGCATGGACACTCGGCAGCAACCTACAGGGCCTGATCAGCTAGTCCCGCAGCATCTCCGCGACCAGGAATGCCAACTCCAACGACTGCTGCGTGTTCAGGCGCGGGTCGCACGCCGTCTCGTAGCGGCCGGAGAGGTCGGAGTCCGAAATGTCCTGTGCCCCACCGAGACACTCCGTCACGTTCTCGCCGGTGATCTCGACGTGGATGCCGCCGGGGTGGGTGCCCAACCCGCGGTGCACCTCGAAGAAGCCCTGAACCTCGTCGACGATGCGGTCGAAGTGCCGGGTCTTGTACCCGGTAGACGACTCATGGGTGTTGCCATGCATCGGGTCGCACTGCCAGATCACCTGGTGCCCAGTGGCCTGCACCTTCTCGATGATCGGCGGAAGCACGTCGCGCACCTTGCCGTTGCCGAGCCTGCTGACAAGCGTCAGGCGCCCCGGTTGGTTGTGCGGATCGAGCCGCTCGACGTACTCGACGGCCAGCTCCGGTGTCATGTTCGGCCCGATCTTGACACCGATCGGGTTGGCGATCACCTCGGCGAAGGCGACGTGGGCGCCGTCGAGTTGCCGGGTGCGCTCGCCGATCCAGACGTAGTGCGCGCTCAGGTCGTAGAGCGCCGGTCCGGAGCCGTCCGCCGTGCCTTCATCGGACAGCCGCAACATCGCCCGCTCGTAGTCGAGCACCAAGGCCTCGTGGCTGGCGTAGATCTCGGCGGTCTGCAGGTTGCGGTCGGCCACCCCGCAGGCGGTCATGAACTTCAGCCCACGATCGATCTCGGCGGCCAGCGCCTCGTAGCGGGCACCCGCGGGTGAGGTCCGGACGAATTCACGGTTCCAGTCGTGCACCGAATGGAGGGACGCCAGCCCCGATGAGGTCAGCGCCCGCACCAGGTTCATCGCGGCGCTGGCGTTGGCGTAGGCCCGCACCAGGCGCGACGGATCGTGGTCGCGGACCGAGGCGTCGGGCGCGAAGCCGTTGATCATGTCGCCGCGGTAGGACTTCAGCCCGAGCGCGTCGAGGTCGGCCGAGCGCGGCTTGGCGTACTGCCCTGCGATGCGGGCCACCTTGACCACGGGCATGCTCGCGCCGTAGGTCAGCACGACCGCCATCTGCAGCAGGGTGCGGATGTTGGCGCGGATGTGCGGCTCGGTGTTGTCGACGAAGGTCTCGGCGCAGTCGCCGCCTTGGAGCAGGAACGCCTCGCCGCGCGCGACGTCGGCCAGCAGCCCCTTGAGCCGCTCGATCTCCGACGGCACGGTGACCGGCGGGACGCTCTCCAGCACGGTTCGCATCGCCTTGGCCTGGTCGGCCGGCCAACTGGGCTGTTGGGCTGCGGGCTTGGCCAGGGCGGCGTCGAGCCGCAGGCGAAGGTCGTCCGTCAGCGGCGGGAGGTCCGGCAGCTGGTCGATGGGTACGTCGACGGTCCAATTCACCCGTCTATGGTAACTGCGCGCAGAAGCGCGTCTTGCAATCCATACCCGCAGTTCAGGCGCGTGCAGCCCAGGCCCCGTCGTCTTCCTGTTCGTCTGGGCGACCGTCCGTCATCAGACGGAACCTGGTCAGGTTGTGTCTGGCGTCGACGAGCGCGTCGTGTGCGTCACGTGGTCGCGGCGGCATCCGTGGGGAGCCGCGCTCCTCCCAGAACTGCCGCAGCTCCCTGGTGAATCTGGGGATCGCGGGCGGGAGATCGGTCATCGGACCCCACAGCTGACAGAGCACGACGTGGTCGTAGGCACCCACCCACGCCCACAGTTCGATGGTCTCGTCGCCGTCGATGTCGAAGAAGTCTTCGAGCTCCGACCGGATCTGGCGCCGCGACCGCCACAGCTTCGACGCAGGCGACGGAAGTTTGGGCAGGACGTGCTTGCGTACCCACGCCCCGGCCCGGTCGGGGTCGAATTCCGTTGATATCGCGTAGTATTCGCGGCCGTCCTCGGCGGCCACGCCGATCGAGATCAGCTCGATGGTGCGGCCGTTGTCGATGAACTCGGTGTCGTAGAAATAGCGCATCAGGCGGCATCCGTCGTTACCGGGGCAGGCGTCGGAGCCGGGTGGATCTCCCGGTCGAGCTGTGCATTGACCTCGCGGTCGTCGGGGAAGTGCGGCTCGCCCGCGACGACGTGCTGGAGCCAGAGTTTCGCCTGGACGACGGGACGACGCAGTCGTCGTTCGCGCTCGAGCGAGCGGTGCATCCTTCGCGGCCTGTTTCCATAGCGCCATCGCGCCCACGGCGCGTGCGGACGCGAGACCCGGATCGCACCGACGATCAGTAGCGGCGTGATGAACATCCCGATCAGGCCGGTCCACACCTTGCCCTTGAGCAGCACCACCACCGCGAGGGCCAGCGTGACCAGGGCGATCCCGACCACGGCCGCGCGGGCCAGCAGCGTCTGGTCCGAGCGCCAGATGTCGATGTCGAAGAACGACAGCGGGTTGAATCCCAGGATCAGAAGTCCCGCGACCGCAACCGCTGCGAACACCGCGTCGACCGAAGTTCGGCCATCCTCGGACCAGTACACGTCCTGCAGGTGCAGGATCAGGGCGAACTCGTCGAGCACCAGCGCCGCGCCCATCCCGAAGAAGATTGCGGCTGCCGTGAATTCGGGGACGCCGCCGTCGACGGCGAGCGTCACCATCGTCACTCCGGACACCATGACCAGGATCACACCGATCACCACGTGGTGGATGTGCACCGTGCCGTGCCCGATATTGCGTGGCTGCCACCACTTGGGCGGGGTGTCGTGGTCGGCGTTGTGCCGGATGTAGCGGACGATCGTGCGTGTCACCAGGAAGGTCAGCAGAAATGCGATCAGGCACCACATCAGCGGCTGCCGACCCGGCGGGATCGCCAGGTCGAGCCTGAAGTCGAACTTCCAATCGTCGAACACGGCCAAAACTTACGCCGACCTGCGCGCGTCGTGGACCGGATGGTCGCCGACGCGCCGACGAGGGCCGATACTCTTATCCGCGAGATGAGAATTCGGCAGTTGCCCGGCGGGGTGCGGTGGTCAACCGTGGCATGGCGGCTGTTTCAGCCGTTGACCATCGCAGCGGTGGTCTGGGCGGGCTGGCGACTTCTCGCCACCACGCCGTACCGCATCGACATCGACGTCTACCGGATGGGCGGTCGCGCCTGGCTCGACGGCACGTCGCTCTACAGCGACGGCGTCCTCTTCCACACGCTCGCGGGCCTGGGTCTCCCGTTCACCTACCCGCCGTTGGCGGCCGCCGTCTTCGCCCCCTTCGCGTGGCTGTCGTTGGATGCGGCCAGCGCGACCATCACCGTGATCACGTTCGCCCTGCTACTGGTGACCACGATGATCGTGCTGACCCGGCTGCGGGTGTGGGAGCAGTCTGCGGCGATCGCGGGCGCGGCGTGGCGCAGGCGCTGCTGGCTCGCCGCGGCGATCGTCGCACCTGCGGCGGTCTACCTGGAGCCGCTGCGGTCGAACTTCGAGTTCGGCCAGATCAACGTCGTCCTCATGACCCTCGTGATCGCCGACTGCGTGCCGCGAAGGACGCCGTGGCCACGGGGGCTTCTGCTCGGGCTGGCGATCGCGCTCAAGCTGACGCCCGCGGTCTTCCTGCTGTACCTGCTCCTTCGCCGTGACACCCGCGCCCTATTGGCGAGCGCGGCGTCGGCGATCGTCGCGACGGCGATCGGGTTCGTCGTGGCCGGGCGGGACTCGTGGGAGTACTGGACCGAGACCGTGCG
>NZ_JAVROT010000179.1:0-4563 GCF_032162605.1 Mycobacterium sp.
CGGACGTAGCGGGTCAGGATGGCGGCGGCGACGAGACCGACCACGAGACCGGGCAGAACTAGGTGGCGGAACCAGCCGCCGGGATCGTCGAACAACGGCCGGTATCCGGAGGTGGGCAGCCAGCCGAGGGTGGTGGCGAACAGGGCGATCAGCAGTATGCCCATCCAGAAGTCGGGAATCGAGACGCCGAACTGGCTGGTGACGCGGACGATGGCGTCGCTGAACCTGCCCTCGTGCAATGCCGACCAGATTCCGGCGGGCAGCGCGATCGCCAATGCGATCACGATGCCGAAGACGGCGAGTGAGACGGTCGCAGGCAAGCGGTCCAGCAGGATCTGGACCACCGGGTCGCCATTGCGGAAGCTGACCCCGAGGTCACCGGTGAATGCCGAGCCGACGTAGCTGAAGAATTGCGTCACGAGCGGCCGGTCCAGACCGCTCGCCGCGCGCAGCGCCTCGTACGCCTCCGGCGTGTAACGCGTGCCGAGCGCGATGCGAACCGGGTCTCCTGGCACCAGCTGGACGAGCGCGAACACCACGATCAGCACGCCGATGAGCACGATCAACGAGTATGCGAGGCGCCGGGCCAGGAACCGTACGACGGGGTGAGTCACGAACGCAGGCATGACCATTGGGCGAGTCATTGGTCACCGCCCTGGGACAGACTGGCCGTCCTGAACCGAATCGCGCCGTCGCGGCGCGCGTCATAGCCCGACATCCTGGTGGTCCAGGCCTGCACCACCGCGGGGTTGTAGAGATAGATGTAGCTGACCTCATCGGCGATGATCGTGGCAGCCTTCGTGTAATCCTGTTGACGCGCTTGTCGATTCGTCTCCACGCGACCCGCGTCCAACAGTCGGTCGACGTCGGGATTCGAGAACTTCTGGGCGTTGCTCGAGCCGTCGGTGTGGTGTTGCGCGTAGTAGAAGTCGTCGGGGTCGATGTTGCCGAGCCAGCCCATCATCAGCATGTCGAAGTGTCCGGAGTTCTGCTCGTCGAGCCAGGTCGCGAAGTCGACGGTGCGGATGTTGACCGTGATGCCAAGGGGGGCAAGGTTGTCGGCGATCACCTGAGCCGCGGTAACGGTTTCCGGATACTCGCTGGTGACCAACATGTCCATCTTGTCGGGATGCGCCCCCGCCTCGTCGAGCAGACGCTTCGCCTGATCGGTGTCGTAGCGGTACCCGTCGTAGGGCGTGTACCAGGGGTTGCCCTCGGGGATCGCCAGCTGGTTCGCCGTCGCACTGCCGTAACTCGTTGCCTGCACGATGGATTGGCGGTCGATGCCGTAGGCGATGGCCTGCCGCACGCGCGGATCGTTCCATGGCGCGCGGGCCTCGTTGAGTGCGAGGTACCAGTAGTCATTGCTCGGCGTCACGGCGAGCTTCAGGGAGTCGTCGTCCTTGAGTTGTGAGATGCGCTGGGTGGGCACCGAGTCCGTCCAGTCGATCTCGCCGGCCTGCAACGCCGACAGCGCGGTGGACGGTTCGGTGATGAACTCGAACGTCACCCCCGGCACCTTGGGTGGGCCGCCCCAGTACTTCGCGTTCGCCTTGAGGATTATCGAGTCCCCGCTCTTCTGGGAGACGAACGCGAACGGACCGGTGCCGACCGGGTGGGTGGCGATCTGGCCGCTCTCGACGTTCTTGCGGGAGACGATCGCCATGCCCTTGAACCCGCCGATGTTCGTCAGCAGATTCGGCGTCGGGTGTTTGACGCGGATGAGGACGGTGTCCGCGTTGGGAGCATTCACGTCGGTGACGGCGCTGAACTTGTCGACGTTGGCCAGCTTCTCGTCGATGATGCGGCGGTAGGAGTAGACGACATCGTCAGCGCTGAACGGGCTGCCGTCGTGAAAGGTCACGCCCTTGCGCAGATGAAAGTTCCAGGTGAGCTGATCGGGTGAAACACTCCACGATTCAGCGAGCGCGGGACGCATCTCCAGGTTCGCATCGGGTTCGACGAGGGTGTCGAACACGTTCTCCAACACCTCGAAGGAGAAGTACGCGCTGGTCTTCTGCGGATCGAGCTGATCGGGCTCGCCTGCGATGGCCGCGATGAGGTTGCCCGACCCCTGGCCGAGGTCGACCCGTTGCGCCGGCGCGCAGGACACGGCCATCAAAAGGGCGACGACAGCGGCGATGACGGCCGCGGGTTGTCGCATTGTCGTCTCTCCGTGCGGATTTTCGAGTGATGTCAGCGCTGCTGCGGAAGGCGTCTACCCGTTCGATGCCGATCGCACACGTCCACCTCGCACGGCGGCGACGAAGCAACTCACACCCCGGCAGGACCCATCGCAGATTCATGATCGGATAGCCCATTGACACCCACTGGGGTTAGCCAGGAGCAAACCTTTGCGGATGCGCGCAAACGCTTCCGTTATGTGTGCGTTACCTCTATTCTGGCTAACAATTTGCGGCTGGAGTGCGCAATGGGGGCATTTTAGGAGCATGGGGGCTTGATTCGTGGCAAAGCATCGGCAGCCGACGGCGAACAAGTGGGCGCCCTACGTCACCACCGGGATCGCGCTCAATGCGGCAACGTTGTTCGCCTTCACCTATGCCACCGACAGTCACGTCACCATCGACAGCATGCTGGCCGCCAGCACCTCGATCTTCGTCGACGGAACGAAGTCGATCACGGGCAACGAAGAGGGCATCTCGCCCTACCGCATGGCGGACTCGTTCATGGGCATGTACGACCGGACAGCCCCAGGTCGCGAAGGAACCAACGTCTTCGTCGACTACCCGCGCAGCCTGGGTCCGCTCACCGGCTTCGGTGATCCCACGTATGACGCTTCCGAGGGCGAAGCGACGACCAAGACTGTCGCTGCGGTCGAGACCGCACGCAAGGCAAACCCGGGTGACAAGATCTACGTCGTCGGCTACTCGCAAGGGGCTGGCGCAGCGTCGCAGGCCATCGCGCAGCTCAAGGCCGACGGCGCGGCACTCCACGGCGACGACAACTACTACTTGAACAACGTGGAATTCGTCCTGGCGGCGGACCCCCGTCGGAACGACGGAGGCATCCTGGCACGCCTGCCGAAGGGTGTCTACATCCCCATTCTCGGCGTGAGCTTTGGCGACGGGACCAGTGCGCAGGGCACGAACGCGAAAATCCTGCAGGTGACCAAGCAGTACGACGGCGTGGCCGACGCACCCAACTACATATTCAACGTCGTCGCCGATCTGAACGCGGTCATGGGCTTCTACTACCTGCACTCGGGTTACTACAAGGATGTGAATCTGGGCGAGATTCCCGCCGACGGCAAGATCGTCACCTCCGGCAGCGCCATAGGCGCCGACGGCGAACCCCTGGTCACCGACGTACTCATCAAGGCACCCGTGGGAGAACTGCCCCTGACGATGCCGCTCCTTCAGCTCGGCGTGCCCAGGTCCGTCATCGAGGCGCTGGATCCGTTCCTTCGGGCCATCATCGAGACCGGTTACGACCGGCCAGAAGTCGCTCCATCGCAGCCGGTGCCGTTCCAGTTGCTGCCGCCGGCCAGTAAATGGCTACCCGATGTGCAATCCGTCGCGACCGGAGCGGTCGAGACGGGTCGGGCGCTGACGGGAACGGCTCCCGTGCCCTCGGATCCTGTGGTGAACAACAACAAGCTCACCGTCACCACGTTCGTGGAGCCGGGTCCCGTATCGGGCCAGGACGTCGTCGAGGGGCAGGACCCCCCGCCCTCGGACACACCGGATCCGGAAGATTTCGTCGTCGATTCGTCGAAGGCGCCGACCACGCCAACTCAGGTCAAGCCCAAGACCACCGTCAACAAGTTCAAGCCGTTCGGCGGCTGGAAGCCCGGAGACCTGCTGCGCAAGATCGTCCACCCACAGCCGATGGCTGGCGGCTCATCAGACGACAGGCACACCACGGCACCCGACCCTCCAAGCCAGCCGCCCGCGGACAACGACGACGCATCGAAGAAAGACGGCCTCGCCAAAGATGCGGCCTAGGCTGACCCGAGCCGTCAACTCGTTAACAGCAGGTGGCGGCGGGTTCGGCGAATTGGGTGGGCGGTCTATCGACGGTGAATCAATTGCGCCGCTTGGTCGCCATCGCGCGGGTCATTACTCAACTCCTGGGCGATCTGCGTATTGCTCGAATTATCTTCGCAGGCAACGACTATTCGACAGTGTTGCGCTGGGGCGTGGGCGCTGTGGGGTTGACGAGCCCCCGGGCATGCGCCACGTCTATTGGCCGATGGCGGATTGGGGACTCGGGACACCAGAACGGTGGGGTGGTGTCGGGGGTTGCTTGTTCGGCTGCGGCTGCGGTTCGGTTGAGTTCGCGTTCGTCGTTGATGCGGCGGGCCCGGTCCTGGGTGCGGGTCGTGCTGCGGCGCGGCATCCTCAACCCCGCACTGTGGGCCGGCCGAGCGGGCACGTCGACGGGAACGACCGGTGCTGTCGGTTGGCACAGTTCTGGGAACAGCAGCCGACTGCCCGGGGTGGTGGTGTAGTTCTGCCCGTCGGGTGCGGTCCAGATGACGGTCCCGTCGGGCAGTTGTCGCTCCCGCCACCCAGCCTCACCGGCCCAGAAGGTCTTGAACAG